>JBNJGW010000036.1:0-24143 GCA_051748005.1 Pseudomonadota bacterium
ACCTGCAGATTGAACGTCAGCAGACGCAGGTGGCCATCAGCAAGCGACGGTAACCGGGCATCCAGTTGGCTCATGTGGGCAGGCACTCCGTTAAGAACGTCTTCCTTACTCGATCACTTAGGCTTGGTCACTCGGCGCGCTCTTCACGAATACGGGCAATCAGCGTTTCGGCAATCTGGGGCATGTTATCCAGGCTACCCGCACTGCTGGGCGATACCAGGTACTGGCCATCAATAATCAGCGCCGGCACTCCCATCAGCTGCATATCACGCATACGGCTGTGAGCGCGGCTGACTTCACTGCGCACTCCAAAGGACGTCAGAGCGTCACGCGCTTCCTCTTCACTGACGCCATAGTTGGCAAAAAAGGCCGCCAGATCATCGGTATCATTCAGTGCCTGGCCATCTTCATGGATAGCGGTAAAGAAGTCAGCATGCAGGTCTTCTTCGATACCAAGCTGTTCAGCCGCATAAAACGCGGTGGCATGCGTGTTCCAGTCACCACCCATGGTAGCCGGCATCTTGACCACGCTTACATCATCCTCAAGGGTTTCATACCACTCGGTGACGGATGACTGCAGGCGATAGCAATGCGGGCAGCCGAACCAGAAGGCTTCGGTGACCTCGATCTGCCCCTCTTCCACGACGGTTTCCACCGGCGTTTCCAGGCGCTCATAGTGCTGGCCTTCCACCAGCTCCTGAGCACCTGCCACCGTTGAAAAGACCAGCCCCGTCGCCACTACCATCAGCGCTTTTAGCATCATCAAATTTCTCCACTCAGCAAATGACCGATAAACCTGCAAACACAATAAACCATAAGACCGCTTCGGCAGTCTTATGGTTCACTTCTGATCGCCCGTCTTCGTGAAGAGCGTGCTTGTTGCAAACTGCAGCGTTGGATCGTCAGTGCAGACCCAGTACATAGTTAGCCACGGCTTCCATATCGCGGTCACTCAATTTGGAGGCGATATCGCGCATGATGGCATTCGGGTCATTGTGTCGTTCGCCTGCGGCAAAATCCTGCAGGGTCGAGACCGTGTATTCAGCGTGCTGGCCGGAAAGCGCCGGATAAACAGCGGTACCAAGGCCTTGACCCGTTGGCGAGTGACACGCCGTACACGCCGGGATACCTTTGCCTATATCGCCTGCGCGATACAGTTCCTGGCCACGCGCCAGCAGTTCGGCATCATCTTCGGCCTGGCCAACGTTGGGCTCCATTTCGGCGAAGTAAGCAGCGACATCCCAGGCATCCTGATCGGAAAAGTCGTCCACCTGCCCCGCCATCTGGGCGACTTCACGGCGACCATCGCGGATATCCATAATCTGCTTGGCCAGGTAGGACATCTGCTGACCTGCCTGATTGGGGAAGGCACCCACCGAACTGATACCTTCCTGACCGTGACACGCTGCACAGCTTGCTGCCATTTCTTCGCCGGCACTCGGGTCAGCGTTGGCTTGTAGATCCTGTGATTGGGCTTGGACGGTGCCAACGGCACCCATGGTAATTGCTAGGCCTGCCAGTAACTTTCTCATTGCTATTCCACTATGCCGTTAGTTGGTGACTGGTACGCACCCCGGGCGCTGCCCGGGTTCAGCACACTACCAGGGCCAGCTCTGTCTGCCGCGACAATCAGGTGATAGGACACTGGCTGAATTGTCGCTGGCGGTTAGAGCGCAATGGTACACTAGCGCCCTAGGTCGCAGATATAAACAAACCGTATTATAACGAATCACCCCAGCGGCGGGAATGCAAGTCCTGACCTGCTTTAGGGGTAATTTTCGTGCTCATGTTATGCTTCTTAGCGCTTTTTAGCGCTTTGTTTTCGCCAGGATGTCACCGATGACTCAATCACCCGCTTCTTTTCCGGCTCTCAATTATACCACTGCGCGCTTTTTAACCAGTGCCCCGACCTTGGCCCAATGCCCTGAAGACAGTGGCACTGAGGTTGCTTTTGCAGGCCGGTCAAATGCCGGAAAATCCAGTGCAATCAACGCACTTACCCAACAAAAAGCCCTGGCCAGAACCTCTCGGACGCCCGGCCGCACCCAGCTGATCAACTACTTCGGCCTGATGAACGGGACTTCCCAGCGGCTGGTCGACCTCCCCGGCTATGGATACGCCAAGGTACCTGAGGCCGTCAAGCTGGAATGGCAGCACCACCTGGCTGATTATTTACGCGGGCGTAACACCCTGCGCGGCCTGGTTCTCCTGATGGATGTCCGTCATCCATTAACCGAGTTCGACCAAATGATGCTGGGGTTTGCCGACAAGCGTGACATGCCGGTACATATTCTACTGACAAAAGCCGATAAGCTGAAGAAAGGCCCCGCCAATGCATCACTGCAAAAGGTCCGCTCACAGCTGCGTGAATGGGAAGACCTGGTATCTGTGCAGCTTTTTTCAGCGCTGAAAAAAGACGGCATAACAACGCTTTCTCAGCGTCTGGATCAGTGGTTGGCTCTCCCCAAAGACGTATAAACCCTGTTGTCAGCGACGTTTTTCAAGCCAGGCCAAAAGCTCCGCCAACTCTCTTACGTGAGCAATCCGCTCGACCCGCTCTGGCAGCGCCTGATCGCCACTTTCACTGACCCAAACGGCCTGCATCCCCAGCCGCTGGGCGGGCAGCACATCCTCTTCCCAGGAGTCGCCAACATGCAGCGCCTGCTCGGGGGCTACGCCAAGCCGCTCAAGCGCGGTCAAAAAAGGCTTGGGGTCAGGCTTGGGGGCCAGCAACTCACCGGCAGCAATGGCGATGGGGAAATATTCGGCCAGCGGCTGGCGTTGTAAATGGATATTACCATTAGTGATGGCGGCCAGCCGATAACGCTGACGCAAAGTGCTTAGCAAGGGGGCGACTTCCGGGTGCGGGGACACCTGAACCCGCAAACGGTGGAATTCGTTCATTGCCGCTGCCGCCCACATCAGGGCAGTACTGCGTGCAAGCCCACTGGCCTCCAGCTGGGCTTCCAGAGCACGCAGGCGCAGCCAGGTAAAATCACCACGCCGCTCTGGCACCTCGACCACCAATTGCTGACGACGGGCCAGATAATCCGCCAACCCTTCTGCGTAGTTTAACCCCAATGGTGCTGCCTGGCGCGCGGCCAGCCAGGTTTCCAGAGTCTCCAGCAGCCAACGGTAGTGCCCCTCTTCGGTACGCGCCATGACGCCGTGGTTATCCCACAGAGTGTCATCCAGATCAAAGGTGATTGCTTGCAACATGCTTATGCCTCAGGGGGAGTATCAGGGGGCGTGGAGTGACGACGGGCGCGCGGGTGCGCGGCATCATAGCTGGCAGCCAGATGCTGCCAATCCAGCCGGGTGTATACCTGGGTGGTGGACAGGTTGGCGTGACCCAGCAGTTCCTGCACAGCGCGCAGATCCTGACTGGATTCGAGCAGGTGGCTGGCAAAGGAATGGCGCAACCGGTGCGGATGCAGGTGCTCGGGCAAGCCACGCGTGACGGCCAACTGCGCCAGACGCTTCTGAATTGCCCTGTGCCCCAACCGCTGCCCGCGCTGGCCGACAAAAAGGGCCGTTTCATCGGCGTTGGCCAGCAAGGAGCGATGCGGCTGCCAAGCGGCCAGAGCGGCCTGTGCACGCCGCCCTACCGGCACCTGACGTGGTTTGGCTCCTTTACCCATCACCCGTACGCGTTGAGTTTCCAGATCGCCCAGGTCAAGTGCGGCCAACTCCGCCAGGCGCAGGCCGCTGGAATAAAGCAACTCCAGCATTGCCTGATCTCGATAGGCCAGCGGCGATTGATCATGGGGCGTATCCAGGAAGCGAGCCAGCACATCAACATCCAGCGGGCGCGGCAGGTGACTGGGCGCCTTGGGAGTGCGCAGCAGAGTCACCGGATTATCGGCCAGAATACCCTGCGTCACACAGTCCTCAGCAAAGCGTGATAGCGCTGCGCGCCGCCGGGCCAAGCTGCGCGCGGCCATTCCCCGACTGCGCTCGCTGGACAGAAAGGCTCGCAGGTTGGCCATAGTCAATTGCGCAGCATCATCAATCCCCTGCGCCTGGGCAAATGCCTGAAGCGCTGCCAGATCGCGGCGATAGGCATCCAGCGTGGCCGAACTTGCATGCCGGGCCAGTGATGTCAGAAAGGCGGCCACCTGTGCATTCAATGCTGTCACATCGTCTCCTGTACATCAGCCTTTCAGTTGCCTGGCTCCAGGCGCACCAGCAACCGTGCGGTAATATCGCCAAGATATTCGGTAAACAAGGTGTCCATACTAGCGCGATACTGTTCCGGGTCGGGGCTTGCCAGCAGCAGATAGCCAAGCGGCTCGCCCGCACTCAACCGGGTAACCGCACAGGAGCCGGCTTTTTTAGGCGCGGCCACATGCGGCAGCAGGCACTTCCAGTCGCTGACGCCCAGCTTGGCGCAGCGGCTGGTGCGGCCATCAAGCAAGGTTGCCAGGCGCGTACTGGCATGCTGGTCCAGTACGTGGCGCGGGGGCTGCGGCGGAGTGGGTTCTGTATCGCTGAGCGTCGCCGGGCACCACAGCGCCAGCGCCGGTGTGGCAAAGCGTTCGCTCATCTGGGTCGCCAGCGCCTGGGCGAGCATGTCGCGATCTTCAGCATCCACCAGCGCCAGCAGGGTTTCACGCAGGCGGCGATACTGGGTTTCTGTATGCCGAGCGGTGTCCAGCAGCTGCTCCAGCCGCCCTTCGGCGGATTCGGCGCGATGGCGCAGATCCACTACCAGACGCTCCAACAGCGACACCGCCGCCCCGTTAATATTGGGGTGAGGCACCTTGAGCTGCTGCAAAAGGCCTTCCCGGCCCACAAAAAAGTCGGGATGACGGGCCAACCAGAACGCTACCTGTTCAGGGTCGAGAGTCTTGCGCGGTTCAGGGGCTTGGGACATCACCGTTCTCCATTCCAATCCATTTCAATTATAGAGCAGCACCATTGGGATCAGTTAAGCACTACACGCCCATCAAATACCCGGATGGCTGGCCCGACCATGATCAAGGCAGCTTCAGGGTCGGGCCATTCAATTGACAGTTCACCGCCGGGCAGCTCAACCGTTACCGGGCTTTTCAACAACCCCTGGCGAATGCCGCTGGCAACCGCCGCGCAGGCGCCCGTACCGCAGGCCAGGGTCTCACCGCTGCCGCGTTCGAACACTCGCAGACGAATCCGGCTGGGTGAGACCACCTGCATAAAGCCAGCATTCACCTTACGGGGAAACCGTGGATGCGCCTCAATCGCTGGGCCAAGGCGCTCAACCGGCGCTGACTCCACATCGTCGACCTGCAGCACCGCATGGGGGTTGCCCATGGACACCACGCTGATCGACAGGGTTTCCTCGCCAACCTGTAAGGGGTGCAGCGGTTGATCTCCTGCTGCCTCAAAGGGCACGACTGCGGGCGAGAAGCGTGGGCGACCCATATCAACGCGCACCATGCCATCATGCTGCACCTTGAGGATCAGGGCACCGCCGGCGGTTTCGACGTGAATGTCGCGCTTGTGGGTCAGGCGCTGATCACGTACGAAACGCGCAAAACAGCGTGCACCGTTGCCACAGTTTTCCACTTCGCTGCCGTCAGCGTTGAAAATACGATAACGGAAATCCATCGTCGGATCCCGAGGGGGTTCAACGATCAGTAACTGATCAAAGCCGATACCAAAGCGCCGATCTGCCAGCTGGCGGATATGGGCAGGTGTGATGCGCGCCCGCTGGGTCACCAGGTCCACCATGACAAAGTCATTACCCAGGCCGTGCATTTTCGTAAAGTGTAACAGCATCAGGCTTCTCCAATACCGCCTGGCAGCAGCGACTCGCCCTCCCACAGACTTTCCAGCCGCTCGCGGGCGCGCACCACGTGGCAAGCGTCGCCATCCACCATCAGTTCGGCAGGGCGCGGGCGGCTGTTATAGTTGGAGGCCATCACAAAGCCGTAGGCACCGGCGGAGCGCACCGCCAGCAGATCGCCCTCGGCAATCGCCAACTCCCGCTCCTTGCCCAGAAAGTCACTGGTTTCACAGACCGGCCCCACCACATCATAAAGTGCGCTTTCACGGGCTTCACGGGTATCCACCGGGATAATCGCCTGCCAGGCCTGGTAGAGCGCCGGGCGAATCAGATCATTCATCGCCGCATCGACAATGGCAAAGTTCTTGGTTTCACCCGGTTTAAGGAATTCAACCCGGGTCAGCATTACACCGGCGTTGGCCGCAATCGAACGGCCAGGCTCAAACAGCAGCGTGAGTTTTTCGCCACCTTCCCAGCGGGAAAGACGTGACAGCAGCTGGCTGGCGTAATCAAACGGCTGAGGCGGCTTTTCATCCCGATAGGGAACGCCCAGGCCACCGCCCAGATCCAGGTGGTCAAGCTCGATACCACGCTCACGCAGTCTGTCCATCAGTACCAGCAGCCGCTCCAGGGCATC
Source organism: Pseudomonadota bacterium (assembly GCA_051748005.1). GTDB lineage: Bacteria > Pseudomonadota > Gammaproteobacteria > Pseudomonadales > Halomonadaceae > Vreelandella. Next base: position 6,405 of record JBNJGW010000036.1, read on the forward strand.
CATAAAGGGGGCGGTTTCGGTCAGTTGCGATCCGATATGACAATCCATGCCCACCACATCAAGGTGTGGCAGGCTGGCTGCCAGCTCATAGACCTCCAGCGCCTCATCAACCGGAATGCCAAACTTGTTGTCTTTCAGGCCGGTGGAAATATACGGGTGCGTGCCCGCGTCCACATCCGGGTTGACCCGAAGGGATACCGGCGCCCGCTTGCCCAGCTCGCCCGCCACGGTATTCAGGCGCTCAAGCTCGGGGCGGGATTCAACATTGAAGCACTTGATGCCCACTTCCAAGGCACGAGCCATCTCGCCGGCCTGCTTGGCAACACCTGAGAACACCACCTTGGCAGGGTCACCACCGGCTTTCAGCACGCGTTCCAGCTCGCCGACCGAGACAATATCAAACCCTGCCCCCAAGCGCGCCAGCAGCCCCAGCACGGCCAGGTTGGAGTTGGCCTTGACGGCATAACAGATCAGATGGGAGTGGCTGCCCAGGGCCTCAGTATAGGCGCGAAAATGACGCGCCAGCGTCGCCTTGGAGTAGACATAACACGGTGTACCGTGTTCAGCGGCAATCCGCGATAACGGTACGTCTTCGGCGTAGAGTACGCCATCGCGATAGTTAAAATGATCCATTATTCCTCCTGCTCGGCGGCGGGCGCTTCGGTTGAATCCGCTTCAGGCAAATGCAGTGGCCCTTTCTGGCCACATCCGGCAATTAACAGGCTGGCCAGAAGCCCAGCCAAGGCGACGCCGATGAAGCGCGGTGCTATGCGACGTTTTTTCACAGCTGATCCTTAAGCGTATGCAGCACTTCCCGCGCCCGCTGCGCGGCGGCGCGAACCTGATCCGGTGCGGTACCGCCAATATGGTTACGCGCCGCCACCGAGCCTTCCAGGGTCAGCACCTCAAAGACATCAGCGTTAATGCTGCCAGAAAACTGTTGCAGCTCTTCCAGGCTCATTTCCGACAGGTCTTTTTCCTCTTTGAGGCCATAAGCGACCGACTGCCCAACAATTTCATGGGCATCGCGGAAGGCCACGCCATTGCGCACCAGATAATCGGCCAGATCCGTTGCCGTTGAGAAGCCCTTGCGTGCCGCCTCAAACATGTTGGCTTTTTTGGGCTCAATGGCCGGGATCATGTCAGCAAAGGCTTTAAGGCAGTCGCGCACCGTATCCACCGCATCAAACAGCGGCTCCTTGTCTTCCTGATTATCCTTGTTGTAGGCCAGCGGCTGGGACTTCATCAGGGTCAACAGGCTGATCAGGTGGCCATAGACGCGCCCAGTCTTGCCACGCACCAGCTCCGGCACATCCGGATTTTTCTTCTGCGGCATGATTGAAGAACCGGTGCAGAAGCGATCAGGCAGGTCGATAAAATCAAACTGGGCGCTGGTCCATAGCACCAGTTCTTCGCTCATCCGCGACAGGTGCATCAAAAGCAGGCTGGCAACGCTGGTAAACTCGATTGCAAAATCGCGATCCGACACCGCATCCAGGGAGTTTTCTGCCGGCCGAGTGAAGCCCAACAGTTCAGCGGTCATGTGACGGTCAATCGGATAGGTGGTACCGGCCAAGGCAGCGGCCCCCAGCGGCAGTACATTGATGCGTTTACGGCAATCCAGCAGGCGCTCATGGTCACGTGCCAGCATTTCCTGCCAGGCCAGCAGATGATGGCCGAAAGTAACCGGCTGCGCAGTTTGCAGGTGGGTGAAGCCAGGCATGATGGTATCAGCTTCGCGATCGGCCAGTTCCACCAGCCCTTCGCGCAGGCGGATCAATTCGCCTTCAATCACATCGACGGCGTCGCGCATGAACAGGCGAATATCCGTCGCTACCTGATCATTGCGTGAACGGCCGGTATGCAGCTTTTTGCCGATAATGCCGATTTTCTGGGTCAGCCGCGCTTCAATGTTCATATGCACATCTTCAAGCGGCACCGACCATTCAAACTCACCGCTATCGATTTCGCTGCGAATTTCAGTCAGCCCCTGAACAATCGCCTCGCGCTCGCCGTCGGTTAATACCCCGATACGGGCCAGCATGGTGGCATGCGCGATAGATCCCTGAATATCCTGATGAGCCAGGCGTTGATCAAAGGTTACCGAAGCGGTGAAGCGCTCAACAAAGGCATCGGTAGGTTCACTGAAGCGACCGCCCCAGGATTGATTGGTGGTTTGACTCATGACAACAGTATCCTGCTTGAACATTGAAATAATCGTTGGCGGAAAGTGTACCAGAGTCGCCCTGATCAGCGGCATGTCTGCAGGCGGGATTTTTCCTTGGCTGTCGAGTGCTTTATGATTGGGGCTATTACCGTTTTAATACGCCATCATGGCGACAAGGGAGAATAACGTGCAATCCATCACCAAGCTGCGTATCGCCACACGCAAGAGCCAGTTGGCCATGTGGCAGGCTGAGCATGTACGTGACCGCCTGATAGCGTTCCACCCCGGCCTTGAAGTCGAGCTGGTCGCACTCTCCACCAAAGGCGACAAGATTATCGACACGCCACTTTCCAAGATTGGCGGTAAGGGCCTGTTCGTCAAGGAGCTCGAAGAAGCCATGCTGGATGGGCGCGCCGACATTGCCGTGCATTCCATGAAAGACGTGCCGATGCATTTCCCTGAAGGTCTGGGGCTGTCGGTGATTCTTGAAGGCGCTGACCCTACCGATGCCTTTGTCTCCAATCACTATCACAACGTCGATGAGCTCCCAGAAGGTGCGCGTATCGGCACCGCCAGCCTGCGCCGTGGCCTGCAGCTGCGTGAGCGCCGTCCGGACCTTGAGATTCTTAACCTGCGCGGCAACGTCCAGACCCGCCTGGGCAAGTTGGATGACGGTGAATTTGATGCCATTATCCTCGCCACCTCAGGACTCAAGCGCTTGGGTCTGGAAGCGCGGATTGCCCAGGCATTGCCGCCGGAAATCTGCCTACCTGCCTGTGGTCAGGGCGCATTGGGTATCGAATGTCGACTGCATGACCCTGAGCTTATTGCGCTGCTGGCACCGCTGGATGACCCGGACACGGCTACCCGGGTGCGCGCCGAACGCGCCATGAACACCCGCCTGGAAGGTGGTTGTCAGGTACCCATCGGTGGTCATGCGGTGCTCGATAAGGATGCTGAAACCCTGTGGCTGCGCGGCTTGGTCGGCAACCCGGAAGGCACTGAAGTACTGCGCGCTGACAGTAAAGGCTCCATGCACGAACCCGAGGCACTTGGCATCAGGGTCGCCGAAGAGCTGCTGGAACAGGGTGCGGGCGATATCCTTGCCGAGGTCTACGGCGCGCAGTGATGGCTCCCGTGCTGATCTTACGCCCCGGCGAGCGTGGTGAGATACTGGCTGAAACCCTGCAACAGCAGGGATTCAGCGTAGAGCGCATGGACACGCTGAGGCTGGAGCCATTGCCGGAAGATGCTGACTTACGCTCACTCTGGCTGGATTTTGATCAGTTCCGTAAGGTTATCGTGATCAGCCCATTTGCGGCCCATTGCCTGGAGCAGGCGCTGGATCGTTACTGGCCGCAGCTGCCGGTAGGCATTGATTATTATTGCGTTGGGCGTGGCACCGCTGACATATTGCATCAACAGCTGGGCGTACGGGTACGCGTACCCGAAGCAAAACGCAATGAGGATACCAGTGAAGCCTTACTCGCGTTACCATCCTTACAGCGCGTTGAACAGCAGAAGATATTGATCGTCGCAGGTGAGGGCGGTCGTGATCTATTGGCTGATACCTTGCGCGCGCGCGGCGCCCGCGTGACCCGCGCCAGCGTGTATCAGCGACGTTACCAGCCGCCGGATTCCAGCGGCATTGTACGGCTTGAATCAGGAAATTTTCAGGCGTTGATTGTCACCAGCGGCGAACAGCTGCAACATCTGGCAAAATGGTGCAATCAGGCAGCCTTGAACCAACCGCTAATCGTTTCCAGTCGCCGTTTAGCTACACTAGCGGCAGAATTGGGGTTTTGTGCCCCAACGGTGGCAACGGGAGCAACTCCGGCTGCACTGACAGCCGCGTTGACTCGCACCTGCAACCCACCGGGTGCCGATGTCGATCAAGGAACTTAACAAGGGCTAGCGACAGATGAGCAAACAAACAAACGATCAGGATGACGCACAGAAGACGTCTGCCGAGGCTTCGCGTAACGACGCGGCATCGTCAACGTCTGCGTCTTCAGCAAATACGGCTGACAGCAGCAAGAATGCCAGCACGTCTGCGGCGAGCACGCCCAACGGCAACACCTCCAGTAAAACAAATAATCAGCAGCAGCGCCGTGGTAAAGGTAATACTAACGCTTCTACTAAGGCAGGCGGCCAGCAGGATTCAGGCAAGAGCAGCCAAAGTACTGCGCAATCGGCCAATACCGAGCCAACCAAGACGGATGGCGCTGCCAAAGATAGCGCCACCGCCAAGGATAACGCCGCTGCCAGCTCGGCTGCTGCGCCCTCCGGCTCTGGCTCCCCACCCACCGCAACTCCCCAGCAAGGCAGTGGCGGCGGCAGCAAAAGCGGCGTTTTCGCCATCTTGCTGGTGGTTGTCCTGGCGGTTGCCCTGGCCTTTCTTGCCTGGGAGGGTTGGCAGCGCCTGGAGAACCAGCAGCAACGCCTTGATGAGCTTGCTCAAAAAACTGACAACAGCGCTACACAGGCAGACCTTGCCGATCTGAATGAGCGTCTGGAAAATGGCGAAGCCGAGCGTAATCAGGCGCTGGAAAGCACCACTGACGAAATGCAGCAGGCCTTTTCCGAGTATCGCTCAGAGGTCAACGACACGCTCGATCGTGTGCTCGCCCAACTTTCCCAGGATCAGGATGCCGATGAGCGCGAATGGCTGCATGCTGAAGCCGCCTACCTGCTGCGCCTAGCCAACCAGCGTCTGCAGCTGGAACGCGACGTAGAAGGCGCTGCTGCCCTGCTGCGCACGGCTGACAGCGTGCTCAACAGCGCGGACAACCCGGCACTAACACCTGTCCGGCGTGAAATTGCCAGCGAACTGGCTGCCCTGGATGCTGTACCACGAGTTGACCGCACCGGTATCTACCTGGCACTCAATGCCCAGCAGGAACGCGTTGCCACCCTGCGACTGGCTCAGGAAGTTGAAGAACAGCCTGTCTCTTCCAATATCGAAGAGCCCCCCACCGGCACTCTGCAACGTCAGCTGGCGCGCTTTGGTGAAGAGTTGAAGGATCTGGTGGTTGTACGTGGTCATGATGAAGCTATGGAAGTGCTGATCACGCCCGAGCAGGAGTCCTACCTGCGTCAGAGCCTGCGCCTTATTCTTGAGCAATCCCAGCTGGCGGTACTCAAGGAAGAGCAGGAGCTGTTTGAAGCCAGCATCGACAAGGCGCTTGACCTGCTTAACCGCTACTACGACACCACGCGGAGTGAAACCCAAGGTGTAATCTCCCGTCTGGAAGAAATCAAGCAGACCAATGTGACACCTGAACTGCCTGATATCAGCCGTTCACAGCAGGCCCTGGCCGAATTCATCGAGAATCGCTATGAGTCGCGCGGAGGTGAGTCATGAGAAAACTCGTTCTCCTCATCATCGCCGGCCTGGCCGTTGGTGCCTTTTTCGGCCACCTGATGATGTCGGTTCCGGGCTACTGGCTGGTACGCGTTGGTGATACTTCGGTGCAAACCTCATTCTGGTTTGGCCTGGTACTGTTGCTTGGCGCCTTTATTGCCTTGCACTTTGCACTACGGCTGCTGACCGGCATTATTCGTCCGATGGGGCGCTTTCGCAGCTGGAACAGTCGGGCTCGCAACCGTCGCGCCATGAAACGCACCGTACGTGGCCTGGTAGCGTTGACCGATGGTCAGTGGAAAAAGGCTGAGAAAACCCTGGTGCGTGCCGCGGATGATTCCAGCACGCCGCTGGTCAACTACCTGTCAGCCGCCCTTGCTGCCCACTATCAGGGCAACTATGACAAGTCACAGCAGCACCTGAATCAGGCTCAGCTCACCACTGATGGGGCTGATACAGCCATTGGCCTGATGCAGGCTCAACTGCTGATAGACCGTCAGCAGCCTGAAGATGCCCTGGCAATTCTGAATCGTCTTGACAGCAAGATGGCTAACCATCCGCAGGTGCTCAAGCTGCTCAAGCAGGTACACCTGAGCGTCAATGACTGGGACGGTCTACGTCGTCTGATTCCCCGTCTGGCAGCCCAAAAGCTGATTTCCCAGACAGAACGCGAGCAACTGGAATATCGCGCCTATCGTGAGATGATTCTTTTTGAGGCCAAGAATCCTGACGATATCGAACGGATTCGCAGCCTGTGGGCGGATATGCCGGATTACCTGCGTGGCAACACTGAGCTGATCGTCCTGTACGCCGAAGCATTGGTGCAGGCTGATGAAGATGCTATTGCCGAACGGCTGCTCAACCATTCACTGGATCACCACTGGGATGCGCGTCTGGTGACCCGCTATGGCTTGCTCAATGTGGATGCCGACCGTCAGCTGGTCAAGGCCGAAAAATGGCTGCAGGAAAGGCCAAACGATCCTGAGCTGCTGTTGACCTGCGGCCGTCTGTCGCTGCGTACCGGCAAGTGGGAAAAGGCTCAGGAATACTTCGAGGCCAGCCAGCGCCAGCGTCCTAACGGTGTGGTATGTGCTGAACTGGCGCGCCTGTATGCAAGCCTTGGCGAGCATAACAAAAGCCAGCTTTACTACCGCCAGAGCGTGGAAATGCTGGCCAAGTCGCTGCCTTCCTTGCCACAGCCCAAGCAGTCTGAAGAAACATCTTCATCTACTGACGAGGTTGTGGACACCAAGGACAGCACCAAGTCAGCCTGAACGTCACCTTGCCAGCATAATTCTGTCGTTTTATATTTCGGGTGCCTTTATCGGCGCCCGTTTTTTTTCACCATTTGATGCTGTACCCAGCCTGCCGCCATTAACCAGCCCATTACGCTGACACCAAGATAAACCCCTGCCAGCCAGGGTAGCCCCCCTTGCCAGAGCTCCCATACTTCCAGACTGAACAGCGAAAACGTCGTAAAGCCGCCGCAAAACCCGGTTACCCAGAAAGCCTGCCAGCGCGCCTGAGAAAACCCGATAATCAGCGCTGAACCCAGCACGTTTACTGCCAGGGTCGCCCATGGAAACCCGGTCCCGAAAACCCCCAAGGCGGTGATGGAAATCCAGTAGCGCAAACCTGCGCCCAAAGCACTTCCCGCACCAACGGCAAGATAAGTTGTCACCCTATTGATCATGCCATTACCGCCACAATAACCAGGTGTCCACTGATGACCATCGCAAGTCCTCCACCAAGACTGGCCGCAAGATAGGCTACCGCCATTAAAGGCCGATGCTGCCAGAATGTCAGCACCTGCAGGCTCAGCGTGGACACGGTGGAATAACCACCCAACAGGCCCGCCGCAATCACGGCCCAGCCAAGCGTTCCCAGCTCTTCTCCCGATACTTGCCAGACCGCAAAAGCAGCGCCCATCATCAAGGCTGCCGTCAGATTGACGGTTAGGGTGCCCCATGGAAAATAGCCACTTGTATAGCGGCTAACGCTGTTGCCGACCCATAAGCGCAGCATGCCACCCAAGGCGCCGCCCAGCATGACGCCTATCATTGTTATCATACTCACAGATGACTCTCCGTCTTTATGCATCCTTAATCGGCGTTTAACACACCATGACACTACCTTTGTATCTGGGTTTACCCATGTGGGCCAATCAGGACTGGTGCGGCAGCCTTTATCCTCAGCATGCCAAATCCAGCCTGCTCGGCGACTATGCGGCTGTTTTTTCCAGCGTTGAGGGCAACACTACGTTTTATAGCGGAGCGCCTTCAGCTGCAACGCTGAACGCCTGGGCAAGCCAGGCACCCAAGGGTTTTCGCTTCTGCTTCAAGTTGCCTGCGGCGGTTACCCACGAACAGCGTCTGACTGACCCGCAGGCTGCGCTGGATTTTCTGGATGCGTTGTCACCGCTGCATCACCAGCTTGGGCCCACCATGATTCAACTGCCGGGCGATTTTGGCCCACGGGAGCTGCCTCGCCTTGAAGCGTTATTGAACGTATGGCCACGCCATTTACCCTGCGCGGTGGAAGTCCGTCACCCTGAGTTTTTCCACAAAGGGGCTTCCGAACAAGCGTTGAACCGATTGTTGATAACTTTTTCAGCTAACCGCGTCATGCTTGATGTCCGCCCGGTTTTTTCCACCTCTGCCGAAGGAAGCCCAGGACTTGCCCACGCCCAGCAGGAAAAACCCAGACTCCCGTTACACGTGCTTTCCACGGCTGATCAGCCGGTCATACGCTTTATTGGTCATCTTGACAAGCAAATAAATTCAGATTATTTCAGCGCCTGGAAAAAACAGCTTTACCTGTGGATAAGTCAGGGGAAAACCCCTTTCTTATTTGTGCATACTGCGGATAACCGTCATGCACCTGCCATGGCGCGCCTGCTCTATCAGCAGTTCGCATCCCATGCTGGGTTAGCTCCTTTAGGTGATTTCCCAGGCGAAAAGCAAGCCCCTCTTTTCTAGCCATCTTTTTCAGATGAGATCACTGGCAAGCCTGCCTTTGATCGGATAAATTGTTCGCCATGCTCGGAAAGTAGTGATTATTCGACGGCTACTGTCGACTTTTTCCGGCCTGCTGTTCAGCATGCGCAATGTTAGGCATCCACGATGCAACACATCTGCCGCTGCTTTAATCCAAGCAACACATCAAAACGAACACAACTACTAAACAGGTGATGTATGGCGAAACATTCACATGCACAGTGGTCATCGAGGATGACCTTTGTGCTGGCAGCCGCAGGCTCTGCGGTGGGTCTTGGCAATATCTGGCGCTTTTCCTACCTTGTCGGTGAAAGCGGTGGGGCTGCCTTTGTACTGGTCTATCTGGCATGTGTGGCCCTGGTCGGCGTACCCATTCTGCTCTCAGAGTGGATGATCGGGCGGCGCGGCCAGCAAAACCCTATCGACAGCATGGTAACGCTGGCCAAGCAAAGTGGCGTCAGTAAGTCCTGGGCCCTGGTCGGCTTCAGCGGAGTACTGGCAGGGTTTCTGATCCTGTCTTTCTACAGCGTGATTGGCGGCTGGTCGCTGAACTACACCCTGAATGCGGTTACCGGCACCTTCACGGGCCAGGACGCTGACAGTATCGGCGCCATTTTCAGTGGCATGCTGGCCAGCCCCGGCACGCTGTTGCTGTGGCACACCGCCTTCATGCTGCTGGTAGTGGGCATTGTCGCCCGTGGCGTTACCCAGGGTATCGAAAGCGCTGTGCGCTCCATGATGCCGGCACTGGTGATTCTGATGCTGATTCTGGTGGGTTATGGCATGACCACCGGGCACTTTGGTGAAGCCTTGGGCTTCATGTTCAGCCCTGACTGGGGCGCACTGGATGGCGGCGTCGTGCTGGCCGCCATGGGGCAGGCATTTTTCACCCTGTCACTGGGCATGGGCATCATGATGGCCTATGGCTCCTATCTGGGTGAAGACGTTAACCTGTTGAGCACAGCACGCACGGTGATCATTATTGATACGTCGATTGCCCTGCTGGCGGGCCTGGCCATCTTCCCGATCGTGTTTGCCAACGGTATGAGCGCCGGTGAAGGCCCCGGGCTGATCTTTGTCACCCTGCCGATTGCCTTTGGCAATATGACCGGCGGCGTTGTGCTGGGGCTGATGTTCTTCCTGCTATTGACCTTTGCAGCCCTGACCTCAGCGATTTCACTGCTGGAACCCACCGTTGAAATGCTTGAAGAACGCACGCGGCTACCGCGGCTGACGGCCACCATCATCAGTGGTGGTGCTGTCTGGCTACTGGGGGTTGCGGCACTACTGTCGTTCAACCTGTGGTCGGAAGTGCTCTTCCTGGGATTGAATATCTTTGACCTGCTCGACACCTTTACTGCCAAGATCCTGCTGCCTCTCACCGGCCTGGGTGCCATCGTCTTTGTCGCCTGGTGCCTTAAGCGCCAAAGCGTGGAAGAAGAGCTGGGGCTGTCGTCAACAGGCATCAAGGTGTGGAATATTATCGGCCGCTATGTTGCGCCGATAGGAGTGATCGCGGTCTTTATCGCTGGATTTATCTAAAACCAGAAGGCAATAAAACGTCCCTGCGCCCTGTCATGGTCATACCCATGGCAGGGCGTTTTTTATATGCCTGAGCCAACGAGTGGAACAGGCAAATGACCCAGAAAATGACTGGGAAGATTAATGCAGCTCAGGTTCCGGTAAATCTTCGATTTCCTGGGTAAGCTGCTGAAACTCGCGGTGCAGCTCGATACCGCGCCGGGCGCGCAGGCTGCGCTGGGCGGAGACACGCTGGCGTTCAGCATGCTCATTGACCTGCATGCTCATGAAAATATCGAGCAGCTCGCTTTTGACTGAGGTGACTCGTTCGATATTACGCATAATCGACGTTCCTCCAGGTGAATATGCCTTCGTCCACCTGCACCTGCCACGCCTGTTGCAATCCATGACGCCTACAGCATGATGCAGTGCGGCACTTCAATTATTACTATAACCTAGTTGACAAAATGATGAACCTTTACGAAAAAAATGGCTAACGCTGTTTAAACGACAATACCCTATTGAATATATTAGCAGATGATAACACTGCCATTTCTGTTGAGGAATCAGGCATACTGATGCCTGGTGACCCCCTATTACTCTTTCACCCGGAAGGCGAAACTGACAGGGTCGAAGACAAGATTGTTAATTGTGAAAGGAGTTGAATGTGAGCCGCGCCCTGTTCGATGAAATGAGACGCCGTATGGAGCACTTCCGTCGCTCCGAACAGAAAGTGGCGCGCTTTGTGCTGCGCAATCCTGACGAAGTCATCCACATGCGCATTGTTGATCTGGCCACTGAAGCCAAGGTCAGCGAGCCGACGGTGGTGCGCTTTTGCCGGGCCTTGGGCTGTAACGGCTTCCAGGATTTCAAGCTGCAGCTGGCCCAGATGCTGGCTACCGGCAGTCAGTTTGCCCAGTTTTCAATGAATGATAGCGACTCGGTGGCAGAATTTTCCTACAGCATTTTTGATTCGACGGTAGGCACCCTGCTATCGGTTCGCGACCGTCTGGACAACGATGCACTGGGTCGTGCGGTCAATGCCCTGGCCATGGCGAACCGGGTCGAGTTCTACGGTTTTGGGGCTTCCGGGGCGGTGGCCTTTGATGCTCAGCACAAGTTCTTTCGTCTGCAGATTTCTACCTCCGCCTATGCTGACCCCCATATGCAGAACATGTCGGCCGTCACGCTCAACGAAGGCGATGTGGTGGTGGCAATCTCCCAGACTGGCCGCACCAAGGCGCTGGTGGCCAGTGTGCGCCTGGCCCGCGAGGCCGGGGCTACGGTGATTGGCCTGTGCCCAAGCGATTCACCGCTTTCCCAGGAAGTCACCCTGCCGCTGTATATCGATGTGCATGAAGACACCGAAATTTACACGCCAATGAGTTCGCGTATTGCCCACCTGGTACTGATTGATGTGCTAGCGGTCGGGGTTGCCAAGACCCGAGGCCCAAAGCTTGCCGAACAGCTCAAGGCGGTTAAAAAGAGCCTGAACACCTTGCGCTTTCCGGAAGACAACTGATCCTGTGGTAGAATCCCTGTTCATTTTTCGACCTGTGCAATGGCTTCTATGGATGACGTGACGGCGATTCTCGATCAGCTTAATGCCGATCAACGCGAGGCAGTCAGCGCCCCGCAAGGTAATTCACTGGTACTGGCGGGCGCTGGCTCCGGCAAGACTCGAGTGCTGGTGCATCGCATCGCCTGGCTGATGCAGGCAGAAGGTCTCTCGCCCTATGCGCTGCTGGCAGTGACCTTCACCAACAAGGCCGCCCGTGAAATGCGTACCCGCCTGGAGGCGCTGCTGGGCATTTCCCTGCGTCACGTCTGGGTCGGCACCTTTCACTCCATCGCCCATCGCCTGCTACGTACCCACTGGCAGGATGCGCGCCTGCCCCAGCACTTCCAGATCATTGATTCCGACGATCAATTGCGCCTGGTTAAACGTCTGCTGAAAGATTACTCGATTGACGACGAACGTTTTCCGCCCCGCCAGGTGCAGGGCTTTATTTCAGGCTGTAAGGAAGAGGGGCTGCGCGCCCATCAGGTCGATGTGGCAGGTGATGCCTACATGGGCCAGATGGTCGAACTCTACGAGCGCTACCAGCTGACCTGTGAACGCGGTGGCCTGGTCGATTTTGGCGAACTGCTGCTCAGAAGCCTGGAGCTTTTGCGCGACAACCCTGCCCTGCTGGCCCATTACCGCGAGCGTTTCGGCCATGTGCTGGTCGATGAGTTCCAGGATACCAATACCCTTCAGTATGCCTGGCTAAAGCTGATTACCGGCATGCAGATCCCGATGACCATCGTTGGCGATGATGACCAGTCAATCTACGGCTGGCGCGGCGCCAAGGTCGAAAATATCCGCCGTTTCGAGCAGGAATTCCCCCAGGTTAAAACCGTACGCCTGGAGCAGAACTACCGCTCAACCAGTGCCATTCTGGAAGCCGCCAACTTCCTGATCAGCCATAACAGCGACCGCCTGGGCAAGAACCTGTGGACAGAAGGCGCTGAAGGCGAGCCAATTTCAATTTACGCGGGCTTCAACGATCTGGAAGAAGCGCGTTTTATTGTTGATACCCTCAAGGAGCAGGTCGACAAGGGCATCAGGCGTAGTGATGTGGCGATTCTTTATCGCTCCAATGCCCAGTCGCGCTTGCTGGAAGAAACCCTGATCCGCCAGGGCGTGCCCTATCGCATCTACGGGGGCCACCGCTTCTACGAGCGGCTGGAAATCAAGAATGCGTTAGCTTACCTGCGCCTGCTGCTGAACCGCGATGACGATGCCTCTCTGGAGCGGGTCATCAACGTGCCCACCCGAGGTATCGGTACCCGCACGGTAGAAATTATTCGCCAACGCGCCCGCGAACAGGGCATCTCGCTGTGGCAGGCGCTTCACGATAGCCTGCAGGACGCCACTCTCAGGGGCCGTGCTGGTAACGCCGTACAAGCCTTCGCCAACCTGATCGAACAGCTCGACAACGATGCCTCAGGTCTTGTCCTGCATGAAATCATGGATCACGTGATTGCCCATACCGGCCTGATCGAGCATCACAAGAGCGAGCGCGGTGAAAAGGGCCAGGCGCGGGTGGAAAACCTCGAAGAGCTGGTCACCGCTGCACGGGCCTTCACCCATGGCGATGCCTTTGAAACCCCCGAGGCCGGTGAAGGCATGGCCGCACTGGAAGCGTTTCTTTCCGAGGCGGCGCTGAATGCCGGTGACCACGAAGCAGAAGAGTTTGAAGACAGCGTCCAGCTGATGACCTTGCATTCCGCCAAGGGGCTGGAGTTTCCGGTGGTATTTATTGCCGGGGTGGAAGAAGGCCTCTTCCCCCACAAGATGTCGCTGGAAGAGCCTGGCCGGCTGGAAGAAGAACGCAGGCTTTGCTATGTCGGGGTCACCCGCGCCATGCACAAGCTCTACCTGACCCATGCCGAAACCCGCCGCCTGCACGGCAAGGAAGTCTTCCCGCGGCCATCGCGATTCCTCCGCGAGCTGCCACCCCACCTGCTGGAAGAGGTACGCATGCGCGGCCAGGTATCGCGCCCGGTGACCGCTACGCGTAGCTCTCTCAGCCAACAAAGCATTGAAAGCAGTGGCGATATCCCCAGCCTGCACGTCGGGCAAGGGGTTGAACACCCGGTGTTTGGCGAAGGCATTATCCTCAATGCCGAAGGCGAAGGCCCCCGCGCCCGGGTGCAGGTCAGCTTTGAAGGCGAAGGGGTGAAATGGCTGGTACTCGGGTTTGCCAAGCTGACGCCGCTATAAAGCCTTATAGATATCCATGCGTAAAAACGGGGCCTGCATAGCAGGCCCCGTTATCTGATTCAGATCGCTTGGCGGTAATACGTTAAACGTTCACACCAAAAGAGCTGGCCAGCGGATGCAGCCCGCCGCCAAAACCCTGGCCAATCGCCTTGAATTTCCACTCATCACCGTGGCGATAGACTTCGCCAAAGATCATCGCGGTTTCTACGCTGTAGTCTTCGCTAAGGTCATAGCGGGCCAGTTCCTTGCCGTCCTCGCCATTGACAACGCGCATGAACGCATTGGACACCATGCCAAAGTTCTGCTTGCGGCTATCGGCGTCATGGATGGTGACCGCGAAGGCCAGCTTCTTGACGTCAGCGGGAACGCTTGAAAGATCAATTTTGACCTGTTCATCGTCGCCTTCACCTTCGCCGGTCCGGTTATCGCCCTGATGCTCGACCGAGCCATTGCCACCGACCATGTTGTTGTAGAACACAAAGTCCGTGTCGCTACGCACCTTGCCATCTTCGCCACACAAAAAGACTGAGGCGTCCAGGTCGAACTCCTGACCGTCGGTAACCCGCGGGTCCCAGCCCAGGCCAACGACCACGTGCTTGAGCCCAGGGGCTTCCTTGCTAAGGGATACGTTACCGCCTTTGGAAAGAGAAACTGCCATATCTGGCTCCTTTGTTCATATTGGATCGTTCACGTTGAATCGTAAACACCTGGCGGATTCAGCAGCCAGGCAATGAGTTACGCTGTGGCATTGACACCGTAGCGCTGGCACATGGCCAGCAGGCCACCGGCATAGCCCTGGCCAACGGCGCGGAATTTCCACTCGCCGTTATGCCGATAGACCTCGCCGAACTCCAGGGCGGTTTCAGTGGAGTAGTCTTCGCTTAAATCGTAGCGCACCACCTCATTGCCAGTGTCGTTATTGACGACCCGGATAAAGGCGTTCTGCACCATGCCAAAATTCTGTTTACGGTTATCAGCTTCATGGATGGTCACCGTCACCACCAACCGCTGGATATCAGCGGGCACCCCGTCGAGATTGACTTCAATCGCCTCGTCGTCGCCTTCGCCTTCACCGGTGCGGTTATCGCCCGTATGCACGACGGAACCATCGGCTGACTTAAGCTGGCCATAGAAGATGAAGTCTGCGTCGCTGCGCACCTTGCCTTCGCTGTTGACCATAAAGACCGAAGCGTCCAGGTCGAAATCATTGCCAGAAGTGGCACGCTCGTCCCAGCCAAGCCCGATCAGGATATTCTTGAGCCCTGGGTCAGACTTGGACAGCGAGATGTTGCCACCCTTGGAAAGCGATAGTGCCATATGCGTGTCTCCTTTCGTGTGCTGTGACGTTTGCGTGCGTACTTTTTACGTATGAACCTTTTTATGTATGAAGCTTAAACTCAAGTGTGGATCAGGGGGCGATGACGACAAGACTGTCCGCCACCGTGTACTGGGCCACGATAAAGGCAACATAGCATACCGCCATCGCTGCGCCTGCGATGCGCCCGATCCTGCCCACAAAGAGCAGAAAAGCAGCAAAGATCAGCGTCACCGCCACCACAGCGACCAGATCCAGAGACGCAAAGCGTGGATCAATCAACAGCGGCCGTGCGATGGCAGAAATGGCCATGACTGAAAAGATATTGAATATGTTACTGCCGATGATGCCACCGACAATCATATCGTTCTGGCCCTTGCGCGCCGCCGCAACACAGGCGGTCAGTTCAGGCAGCGAGGTACCGAAGGCAATCATCGTCATGCCAATGACCGCTTCAGGAACATCAAGGGCAAGCCCGCCTGCCACGGCCCCCTGAACCAGAATCTCGGAACCCACCAGCAGGGTCAGGATGCCCACCAGCAGCATCAGCCCCGGAAAGCGACCGCCCGCATCATGCTCCTCGACTTCATCCACATCGAGCTTACTGGCCTTGTACTGGTAGAAAACATAGCCGATCAGCGCTGCAAGCATCACCAGACCGCCCCAAGTGGGCAGAATGCCGGCGAGTATCGCGGCCACCATGCCGGCAGTCGCCACCAGCATCACAATCGTATCCAGCCTTACATCGGCACGACTAAAGACGACCGGTGCAATCAGCGCCGCTACAGCAATCACCATGAAGACGTTAGCAATATTGGAGCCGATGACATTACCTACCGAGATACCGGGAAACCCCGACAGGTTGGCATTCATCGAGGTAAAGAGCTCCGGCGCAGAGGTTCCGAAGGCCACCACGGTGGCGGCAATAAACAGCTTGGATAACCCTGACTTTCCTGCCACCGTGACTGCATTATCAACCGTCCAGTCCCCTCCCTTGATCAGCAGCCAGACGCCAAATGCTATAGCGCCAAGTGCAATGAGGGAAAGCTGGTAGGTACTGAGTTCGTGCATGTTGATTCCTGAAAAAATGCAGCAATAAGGGGACGCTCAGGGTGAAGCAAGTTTACAGATCGAATTCTTCAGGCTTGAGACCAAGCTCCTGGGCAATTTCCCGTACAACCGCCTTCTCGTCATCATCAAAATCGCCGTCAGCGGCACCAATGGCGCACACAACGCGAACAATAACCCGGGCCTGGTCGTCCTTACCGCGCACCTTGCCGACAGTTTGTAGCGCATTGGCCTTGCCGATCGCCTGATCAAACTCGAAATCACCAACCGCCTTGTTGAATACCTCGATCACCTGGCGGATATCGAAATGCTTCAGTTCATCAGAACGTTCCAGAAAGGCGGCCATCTTCTGCTTTTCAGATGCATCCACACTTCCGTCAGCGGCAGCCACGAGCGCGCAACCTGCGACCACGGCTTCCATAAACGTGCGGTTCTTGAATTTCGCGACCTCAGCGGTGAGGTTTTCGCGCGCCTTGGTGATGTTTTCTTTCAGCCAGTTCATAGCCATCGTGTTTCTCCTTGCAGTCATACGTTATGTATCTTCAGAGCCTGTCGTAGTCAGATGACAGACACAGCATCATCGGCCAGATCATTGACGGTGCGTCCTGACCCAGGCTTGCCATGAGCCGTCATCGTCCAGCCCTCAGGCGTCCGGGTCATCGAAGCCATGATAACGCCGGTATGCCCCCCCTGATCGGTCAGGGTGTAACGGCATAATTCTTCATTTTTCGCTTCATCAACGAGGCGGCAGAAGGCGTTTTCAACCTCATTGAATGTCTGGCCACGGAAGCTGTTGACCGTAAAGACAAGGTGAGTGACGTTCGAGGGCAAATCGGTCAGGTTGACATAAATAACTTCATCGTCGCCTTCACCTTCACCGGTCAGGTTATCGCCGCCGTGACGAATGGCACCATCCTTGGAGACCAGTTGGCCAAAGCTGACGGTATCAACAGGCGTCTTGGCCGAATCCAGCAGGATCACGCTGGCATCCAGATCTATTTCGCCGCCGCCGCCACCGCCGAACAGGGACGCCAGAAATCCTCCGCTTTTTTTCTGAACCGGATCCCATCCCAAGCCCATAAAGACCTTACTCAAGCCTGAATCGCTGTTCTTGGCCAGAGAAATGGTCTGACCCTTGCTGAGTGAAATTGCCATGCTGATGGCGCTCCCGATGATGGTTCAATGGATTCAATGACAAGGTGATGCGCATTGAATTTATAATCACTTAGTAAAGATAATGGGGGTAGAGTTCCGCTTTTTAAAGCCATCCTGGCTGCTCATTGAATGCTTATTAGTTCAGCGTACCGTCCAGAAAGTCAATCGAATGGCCCAGTTATTCAACTGAGAGAGGTATAGGATGCATCAGGCATCTGATGACATTGATCAGGTGATGGCGGTTGCATGGCCGTGACGGCGTTGGTTCTGGCAGCCTCACCAACAACCCCGAACACCTCCTGACGCGCCATTGTGCGCCTTGCCCAGGCGCGATGGGTCGCAGGTTCGCACATCATTCCACCCACCTTGAAGACTGCCTGTGCC
>JBNJGW010000037.1:0-24000 GCA_051748005.1 Pseudomonadota bacterium
ACGACGAATTCGATACAGACCGCGCAGCCTTGGAAGAAGTACAGGCGACTATTAGGGATGAAGGTATCGACGCTTTAACCGGCATTGACTCATAGGCCTTAGCAAAATCCCGCGTAAACCCTCGCCCAATCTGGCGGGGATACAAGCGGGAACCGCGCAGCGGTTCTACTCAGGCGTGGCCTGACTCTGAACGTACTCGCGTAGAGTCTCAATAGTCGCTCCTCCGGCGCTACATGCGAAGTATGAGCGTGACCACACCGCCCCACTTTTACTCTGCCGTGGTATGTGCGTGTTGAGTATTCGTATACGGCGTGACGATACAGATTTCAGGTTGTTCACCAGCACACTAACTGCCAGCTTGGGTGGATAACTTACGAGCAAGTGGACGTGATCACCCTCACCATCCATTTCAACCAGATCACACTCCAGCTTCTCGCAGGCCGACTCAAACGCTTCACGCAGTTGCTCGATCATGTAACCGTCAAACAGCTTACGGCGGTCGTGTCGCGCCTTGCCTGACGCCCTTTGGCGCAGCAACGCGGTTCGCGATGAAACGTCAACAGACCCTAGGCTTGGTTCAGCGGTTACGAAAGCAGTGCGTTACGCGTTCTATAGGGTGAGCACCATCTCGCGATGAGGGATGCCGGCATCCATGAAGGTGTCGCCATAGGCGACAAAGCCTAGATGTTCATAGAAAGCCAAGGCATGCAGCTGGGCGCTGAGCACTACCTTGGCGTGGCCCTGCTGGCGAGCAGCGTCAATGGCGGCCTGCATCAAGGCAACACCGACCCCCTGGCCGCGTTGCTCAGTCAGCACCGCCACCCGGCCGATATGGCCATCCGGTAGCAGGCGCGCCGTGCCGATGGGGCTGGGTTGATCGCCATCCGCGTTCTGCCAGGCAATAAAATGGGTGCATTGGTTGTCCATGCCATCCCATTCTTCCTCCTCTGGCACCTGCTGCTCGATAACAAAGACAAGGCGCCGGATAGGTGCCGCATGTGATCCGAGCGCTTCCCAGCGCCCGGTTTCAATGGTCAGGGTCACTCGTCGTCATCCTCCTCCTGGGGCCAGTAGAGGCTGCCGACATTCACCAGCTGGGTCAGCAAGGCATCAGCGCCTGCCAGGCTCAGAACATCTTCATGAATCGGCGCCGGGTCGGCCAGGCGCTGGGCCAGCTCGCGGCTGCAGGGGTAGCCATCGCCATCGGCAAACAGGGTGACGGTATCACCATCGGCGCGCCAGGCCAGACGTGAGCCTGGGGCATGGTAGAGGGGTGAATCACCCTGTAGTGCAGCAACAAGCTCAGGCACGCTCAGGGGCGGGTCATGCGGTACCAGCTGGTCAACGTATTTGGGCTGGGTCATCACACGGCCAAACCACTGGCTGAGTTGAGTCGGGTTATCCAGGGTTTCAAGAATCAGCTGACGCATGCGCTCCAGCGCGGCATCGTCAATCTCACTGGCATCGTCAGCCGGCGCCATGGCGGCATCGCTGTAGCGCTGCGAGGGCAGCAGCTGCTCGCCCAGGTAGTCCGCATAGGACGTAACGGCTTCATCCGCGGAAGGCGCGCGGAAACCGACGGAAATCGTCATGCAGTCATCGGTCTGGCTGACGCCGTGATGCGCCCAGCCCGGCGGAAGGTAGAGCATGTCGCCAGGTTCCAGCACCCAGTCAGAGCCGGCTTCAACCTCGAAATCCTTGAGGATACGCAAGTCGATGCCGGGAATGATAGCCGCATCGTCGGCGGTCTTGCCGCCCAACTGCCAGCGGCGCTGGCCGCTGGCCTGGAGCAGAAACACATCATACTGGTCAATATGTGGGCCAACGCTGCCGCCGGGAGGAGCGTAGCTGATCATGATGTCATCCAGGCGCCAGCGGGGCAGGAAATCAAACTCATCCATCAGGGCCGCCACCGAAGGCACATAGTGGTCAACGGCTTGCACCAACAGGCTCCACTTTTCCTCAGGCAGGCGTTCAAAGGTGGCGTCATCAAAGGGCCCATGGGAAACCTGCCAGGGGCCGTTCGGGCCATTCTCCTCAACCAGGCGCGCTTCTATGCCTTCCTCACAGGCAAGCCCGGCCAGCTCGTCAGCCTCCAGCGGGCTGAGAAAGTCGGGAAAGGCGCCGCGAATAAGCAGCGGCTTCTGTTGCCAGTATTCGGCCATAAATTCAGCCGGGGTAAGATCCCCTAGCAGGGTAAGCGGCTTATCGCGTTGGCTCATGGCTATGTCCTGTTGATGATGTGGCAAAAAATAAAAATCAGTGATGCTGGATTACAAGGCTTCAATATGAGCCAGCAGCGCCTTGGCCTGTGCTTCCGCGTTGCCGATATAACGGGCAGGCGAGAGTTCTTTCAGGTTGTGTTTAACGTCTTCCGGTAACGCCAGCGTATCGATGAAGGCAGCAAAACCGGCCTGATCAATGCGCTTGCCGCGGGTCAGTTCCTTGAGCTTTTCGTAGGGCTTTTCAATGTTGTAACGACGCATGACGGTCTGGATCGGTTCGGCGAGGACTTCCCAGCTGTTGTCCAGGTCGGCATCAAGGCGTTCCGGGTTGGCTTCGAGCTTGCTGATGCCTTTCAGCGAGGCATGGTAGGCGATCAGCCCATAGGCCAGGCCAACGCCCAGGTTACGCAAGACGGTGGAATCAGTCAGGTCGCGCTGCCAGCGTGAAATCGGCAGCTTCTGGCCCAGGTGGGCAAGAATCGCGTTGGCCAGGCCCAGGTTGCCTTCGGAGTTTTCGAAGTCAATCGGGTTGACCTTGTGCGGCATGGTGGATGAGCCGATCTCACCTTCCACGGTTTTCTGCTTGAAGTAACCGAGTGAAATGTAGCCCCAGACGTCGCGGTCAAAATCGATCAGGATGGTATTGAAACGGCAGATGGCATCAAACAGTTCGGCGATATAGTCGTGGGGTTCGATCTGGGTGGTGTAGGGGTTGAAGCTCAGCCCCAGGCCTTCCACAAAGGTGCGGGCGTTGGCTTCCCAGTCAATTTCCGGGTAGGTCGTCAGGTGGGCATTATAGTTGCCCACCGCGCCGTTGATCTTGCCAAGAATGGCCACGCTTTCGATCTGTTTCAGCTGGCGCTTCAGGCGGTAGGCGACGTTGGCCATTTCCTTGCCCAGGGTCGTGGGGCTGGCGGTCTGGCCATGGGTGCGGGAGAGCATCGGCTGACCCGCATGCTCGTCGGCCAGACGGGCAATCTCATCGGCCACCTGGTGCATGTTGGGCAGCAAAGCGGCCAAACCGTCTGCCAGCATCACACCATAGGAAAGGTTGTTGATGTCTTCACTGGTGCAGGCAAAGTGGATAAATTCAGTGACCGCGTGGAGCTCGGGCTGGTCGGCCACCTTTTCCTTGAGAAAGTACTCAACCGCTTTAACATCGTGATTGGTGGTGCGTTCGATATCCTTGATACGTTGAGCATCGTCAACCGAGAAATCACGGATCAGGCTTTCCAGAAAGGCAGTGGCCTGCGCTGAAAGCGGGGGAACGTCAACAATCTGGGTGTGTTCAGCCAGCCGCTGCAGCCAGCGCACCTCGACAATCACGCGGGCACGGATCAGGCCAAACTCACTGAAATGTTCGCGCAGCGATTCGGCTTTTGAGGCGTAGCGGCCGTCAACAGGGGAAAGGGCAGTCAAGGCAGAAAGTTGCATGGGCAGTGATTCCAGGTCGTCAGCAAAAAGTCGTAAAATGAATTATCGTGTTGAAAATAAACGCTAGTCTTGAAAATAGACCACAGTTTTGAAAAATTAACCCGCCAGTGGTTCAGCTTAGATCATCCAGGGCGCGACGCATGGCCTTGCGCTGGAAAACCAGCTTCCAGCGGCGCCCACCTTGCTGATGCCACAGCAGCGCAAAGCGGATACCCGCCATCAGGCAGGCGCGCACCCGCTCCGGCATCATGCGGCTTTGCAGCATGGAAGGGTCGCCTTGCACCACGATGCGCGTCTTCAGCGTAGAAAGCGTTTCCTGATAGGCCTCTCCCAGGCTGGCAATCACATTCTCATGCGTGTTGCCAAAATGTTCGGCCTGCCCCTGAATACGCGACAGCTTCTGGCCCAGCTGATCCATCATCTGATTGTCGGTGCGCACTTTGTTCATCAGCAGTAACAGGGTGAAGCCGTAACGCAACACCACAGGGTTGGCCTGCTGGCGCCCCGAGAGGGCTTCCAGTGTATCCAGGCCACGACGCAGATTGTTGGGGTGGCCACCGTAGATGGCTTCAAAGCTTTCCGGGTTGGTATCCACGGTGGCGTTGATCAGGGTATCCCAGGCGCGTTGATCAACCTGGCCGGTGCGGGCCAGTTCATCTACCAGGCTGGCCGCCTGAAAAACACCTGCCAGCGCCAGGGTCTGGCGAGCTGCCGGGCTATCCGGGGCACGGTGAATCGGGGTCGTTGAGGTCATGCAGCCGCCTCCTGGGCATTCCAAGTTGTGCGAATGACACCGCCACCCAGGCAGATATCTCCGTCGTAGATCACCAGCGATTGCCCGGGAGTGACGGCCCATTGCGGCTCGTCAAAGTGAACCTCGGCGCTGCCGTCTGGCAGGCTGCGTAAGGTGCAGGGCTGTTCTTCCTGGCGATAGCGGGTTTTGGCGGTAAATCGACCCTGTTCTGCGGGCGCTGTGCCCGCTACCCATTCCATGGCTTCGGTTGCCAGGGCGTTGGAATAGAGCAGCGGGTGGTGCTTGCCCTGCACCGCGATAAGAACGTTGCGGTTTAGGTCCTTGGCAGCCACATACCAGGGGTCTTCCGAGTAGTTGGCAAGCCCGCCAATGCCCAGGCCCTGACGTTGGCCGAGGGTGTAATACATAAGCCCCATATGCTGGCCAATGACATCGCCATCCGGGGTTTCTATGCGCCCAGGCTGTGCCGGCAGGTACTGCTGGAGAAAGTCACGGAAACGCCGCTCGCCAATAAAGCAGATGCCGGTGGAATCCTTCTTCTTGGCGGTAATCAGGTCGTGCTGTTCGGCCAGGGCGCGTACGGCGGGCTTTTCCAGTTCGCCCACTGGAAATAGCGTACGTGCAATGGCGGCTTCAGGCACTGCATGGAGGAAATAGCTCTGATCCTTGTTGCCATCCAGGCCCTTGAGCAGGCGTGGGCGGCCGTTTTTGACGGCCTGACGAACATAGTGGCCAGTGGCTATCCGGTCGGCGCCCAGTTTTTCGGCGTAGTCGAGGAAGACCTTGAACTTGATCTCGCGGTTACACAGGATATCCGGATTGGGCGTGCGCCCGGCGCGATATTCTTCCAGGAAATGTTCAAACACATTATCCCAGTATTCAGCGGCAAAATTGGCGGTATGGAGGGGAATACCCAGCTTACGGCAGACAGCCGCTGCGTCAATCAGGTCGTCTTTAGCCGTGCAGTACTCGGTGTTGTCGTCTTCATTCCAGTTTTTCATGAACAGGCCTTCAACCTGATAGCCTTGTTCAAGCAACAACAGGGCGGAAACGGAAGAGTCGACGCCGCCGGACATGCCAACGATTACTTTGCCTTGAGTGGATGTCATGGGCATCCTCGGTTGAAAATGGTTTTATGCATTGTGTCTACATAACGCCTTATGCAGTGTCCTGATTCGACGTCTGAGTCCAACAGCATATAAATAGCCGTCTATTATACACGATGCAGACGAGCGCCTTCGAGTCTGATGGCTATTGATTTGCGGGGCCTTCATGGATCACGCCTAACGGGTAGATACGCTTTTCCCGGGCAGCGGTAATGCGCGCCAGCACCAGCGGGCTGCGCAGGCGCTGCTGGTCGCCAAGGACCTTGATGTCCTCAATGCTCAACCAGTGGGTAGCGTGAATGTCCGGATCCAGAGCGGTGCGCATGAATTCAATCGGCTCGGCGATAAATCCATGGCTATGAAAGGTTAATCCTTCTGGCGTATTGAATACGTAAAGCCCCAGGTAACCCGTCAAGCGCACGCGCCAGGCGGTTTCTTCGGCCACTTCACGCAGGATGGCGGCTATCGGCCCTTCCCCCGCTTCAATATGGCCAGCGGGTTGATTGAACTGCGTCGATGGGCCGCCACGCTGTTCCTCGACCATCAGAAAGCGGCCATTCTGTTCGATCACACAGGCGACGGTGGCACGAATGCTCATGATTTTTTCCTTGTGCGGGCCTTGGTCGGGCGGCGCGCCTTGCTGGCGGGAGCGTGAAGGGTTTCTTTGCGCCATTCACCCGGCCTGAGGTCATCAAGCCGCCACGGGCCAATTGCGGCGCGAATCAGGCGCAGGGTCGGAAAGCCAACGTGAGCGGTCATGCGGCGCACCTGGCGGTTGCGGCCCTCGGTAATGGTCAGTTCCAACCAGCTGGTCTCCGGGTGGCGTTTGGGGTCAATCATGGGGTCGCGTGGGGCAATGGTGGGTGGCTCAATGCGGCGTGCCTTGGCCGGTTGAGTAAGGCCATCCTTTAGTTCTATGCCCTTGGCGAGGGCGCTTAGGGCTGTGCCATCAATTTGGCCTTCCACCTGCACCCAGTAGGTTTTGGGCTGCTTATGGCGTGGGTGAGCAATGCGATGGATAAGGCTGCCGTCATCGCTTAACAGCAGCAGGCCTTCCGAGTCGTAATCAAGCCGTCCCGCCGCGTAAACGCCTGGCACATCTATAACATTGGCTAATGTGGCGCGGCCCTGTTTGTCGGTAAACTGCGACAGCATACGATAGGGCTTATGCAGTAAATATAGGGTGCTCATAATCTCTTTGGTTGGATGTCCCTGGTTTGTCGACAATCTCTCATGTGATTAGAATGCGGCGCTGCTATACTTCGAGCCAATTTTTATTCAGCAGCTGCGTCTTATTGGCGCAGCCATTATGATGGTGACACACGCATCAATCGGTAACCGGGAACGTCATATAAACCGATCCCGTCTGCATCGCGGCATGGTTTTCTGCCGCGTCGCTCTGGATCTCTATCATCACAGCAACAGACAAAAGAGGTTAACGCACAATGCCTACAACGCCGAAGATCATTTATACGCTCACCGATGAAGCACCTGCACTTGCGACCTATTCCTTTCTCCCGATTATTGATGCCTTTACGGACGCTGCGGGTATTGAAGTGGAAACCCGGGATATTTCCCTGGCGGCCCGTGTGCTTTCTTTGTTCCCCGACTACCTGACCGAAGAGCAGCGCATTGAAGACCATCTGGCTGAGCTGGGTGCTCTGGCCAAGGTGCCGGAAGCCAACATTATCAAGCTGCCGAATATCAGTGCTTCAATGCCACAGCTGCGCGCCGTGATCAAGGAGCTGCAGGAGCAGGGTTACAAACTGCCCGAGTATCCGGATGAGCCAGGCACCGATGAAGAAAAGGATATCAGGGCGCGTTACGACAGGGTCAAGGGCAGTGCGGTCAATCCGGTGCTGCGTGAGGGTAACTCCGATCGTCGTGCTCCCAAGGCGGTCAAACAGTACGCGCGCAAGTACCCGCACTCCATGGGTGAATGGAGCCAGGCATCGCGTACTCACGTATCGCACATGCACAGCGGTGATTTCTATCACGGCGAGAAGTCGATGACTCTGGACCGTGCTCGTAACGTCAAGATGGAGCTGATCACTGAAAGCGGCGAGAATAAGGTGCTCAAGCCCAAGGTCGCGCTGCAGGAAGGCGAAGTCATCGACAGCATGTTCATGAGCAAGAAAGCGCTGATGGATTTTTACGAGCGCGAGATTGAAGATGCCCGTAAGACCGGCGTGATGTTCTCCCTGCACGTCAAGGCGACCATGATGAAGGTTTCGCACCCCATTGTGTTCGGGCACTGCGTCAAGATCTTCTACAAGGAAGCCTTTGAAAAGCATGGAGAGCTATTTGAAGAGTTGGGCGTTGACGTCAATAACGGTATCGCCAATCTTTACGACAAGATCAATACCCTGCCTGAAAGCCAACGCGACGAGATTGTTCGCGACCTGCACGCCTGCCATGACGAGCGCCCTGAGCTGGCTATGGTGGACTCGGCGCGCGGTATTACCAACTTCCACTCGCCCAGCGATGTGATTGTTGATGCTTCCATGCCGGCGATGATTCGCGCTGGCGGCAAGATGTATGGGGCTGATGGTCGTCTCAAGGACGTCAAGGCGGTGATGCCGGAGTCCACCTTTGCGCGCATCTACCAGGAAATGATCAACTTCTGCAAATGGCACGGTGCCTTTGATCCGGCCACCATGGGCACGGTTCCCAACGTCGGCCTGATGGCACAGAAAGCGGAAGAGTACGGTTCCCACGACAAGACTTTCGAGGCGCCGGCAGCGGGTACCGCCAATATTACTGACCTTGATACCGGTGAAGTGCTGCTGTCCCAGACCGTCGAGGAAGGCGATATCTGGCGTATGTGTCAGGTCAAGGACGCGCCGATTCGTGACTGGGTCAAGCTGGCGGTTGACCGCTGCCGGGATTCCGGTATGCCGGCGGTATTCTGGCTCGACCCTTACCGTCCCCATGAAAACGAGCTGATCAAGAAGGTCAAAACCTACCTCAAGGATCATGATACTGAAGGGCTGGATATCCAGATAATGTCCCAGGTACGTGCCATGCGCTATACCCTGGAGCGCGTTACTCGTGGTCTGGACACCATTTCTGTTACCGGTAATATTCTGCGTGATTACCTGACTGATCTGTTCCCGATCCTGGAGCTGGGTACCAGTGCCAAGATGCTATCCATTGTGCCTCTGATGAATGGTGGCGGCCTGTTTGAAACCGGTGCCGGTGGTTCGGCACCCAAGCACGTACAGCAGCTGCTGGAAGAAAACCACCTGCGCTGGGACAGCCTGGGTGAATTCCTGGCGCTGGTGGCGTCTCTTGAGCATCTTGCCAAGCGTTTTGACAACGACCGTGCCAAGCTGCTGGCCAATGCGCTGGATGAAGCGACTGGCCAGTTCCTGGAAAGCAACAAATCGCCTTCTCGCAAGGTGGGAGAGCTTGATAACCGCGGTAGCCATTTCTATCTGGCGCTTTACTGGGCAGAAGCCCTGGCGGCTCAGGATGAAGACGCGGATATGAAAGCCCTGTTTGCTCGCCTGGCTGAAACGCTGAAAGCCAATGAAGACACCATTGTTGGAGAGCTTAACGGTGTCCAGGGTAAGCCGGTTGATCTTGAGGGCTATTATCACCCCAACGGTGAACTGGCCAACCAGGTCATGCGTCCGAGCAAAACCCTTAATGAAGCACTTGCCATGGTTGCAAACGGCTAATGTCGGATTAGCCAATCGCACAGCGACTGGGCAGTATGTCTGACAACGCTGTGATACCCCTCGCTCGCTTTGGTGGGCGGGGGGTTTTTGATGGTGGTGCTTATGATAGTGCTAAACTGAACCTTATATGTACAATGGCGCCTGAAGGTGTATAGTTATTGCACAAGGCTTGTCACCCGGCGTCCAAGGTAAATAATTGAACTAATGTTTCTTATGCGATTCCAACTCAATATGTTTTCACTGATTGCCTCTTTATCGTCGCCGACGACCTGTTTTCCAGTCGGCGGCATTACTGCCAGACTGACGGCTGACGCTTCGGTGGCAGGCATGACACGTCCATCCCAGCCTGATGAGGATGGCGACCTGGCTGTAAAGCCCGCCGAGCCCGAGCTGGCAAAACCGCCGATGTACAAGGTGGTGCTGCATAATGACGATTACACGCCTATGGAGTTCGTCATTGAAGTCTTGCAGAGCTTTTTCGACCTTGATCATGAAAGAGCCATTCAGGTGATGTTAGCCGTGCATACTCAGGGCAAGGCGACCTGCGGTGTGTTTACCCGTGACATTGCCGAAACCAAAAGCTATCAGGTTAACGAGTATGCCCGTGAATGTGAGCACCCACTGATGAGTGATATAGAAGCGGCAGACTGATAGCGTTGAACAATTTTTTTATCCGAGGCTTGCAACCACGCACGTTGTGCCCGATGTTGAGAGTGACGGTCAATTATACTGATTCAATCTGACCCGATAAAATCGAGCCGGTTGGGTCGAAGCGAGAAGGGGACTGCCATGCTGAGCAAAGAACTTGAACTGACCCTGAACACGGCTTTCACCGTGGCGCGTTCAAAACGCCATGAGTTCATGACCGTTGAACACCTTTTGCTTGCGCTTCTGGACAACGCGTCAGCGGTCGATGTGCTGAAAGCCTGCGGGGCCAATCTGGATAAACTGCGGTCTGATCTGCAGGACTTTATCAACTCAACCACGCCGTTGATCCCGGAAGGCCAGAGTGAGCGCGAAACGCAGCCTACTCTTGGCTTTCAGCGGGTACTGCAGCGTGCTGTTTTCCACGTTCAATCGTCCGGTAAAAGTGAAGTCACCGGCGCAAATGTGCTGGTAGCGATTTTTTCCGAGCAGGAAAGCCAGGCGGTCTACTTCCTCAAGCAGCAAAGCGTTGCCCGCGTGGATGCGGTCAACTATATCGCACACGGTATTTCCAAGGTGGCCGGGCATAGCAGCTCCCCATCACCGTCGCCATCTGAGCAGGAAGACAGTGAAGAGGGCAGCGGTGAGACGGCGTCCCATCCGTTGACAGGCTATGCCACCAATCTCAACGAAGAAGCCAAGAAAGGCAAGATTGATCCCTTGATCGGGCGTGACCACGAACTTGAGCGGGTCGTTCAGATTCTGGCACGTCGGCGCAAGAATAACCCCCTGTTGGTCGGTGAAGCAGGCGTGGGCAAGACGGCGATTGCTGAAGGCCTGGCCAAGCGCATTGTTGAGGAGGATGTGCCAGAGGTGATTTCTGATGCGGTGGTCTACGCATTGGACATGGGCGCTCTGCTGGCAGGTACCAAATACCGCGGCGATTTCGAAAAACGCCTCAAGGGGCTGTTGGCAGAATTGAAAAAACTGCCCAATGCGATCCTGTTTATCGATGAAATTCATACGGTGATTGGTGCTGGAGCGGCCTCGGGTGGCGTCATGGATGCCTCCAACTTACTCAAGCCGTTGCTGTCTTCGGGTGAGCTGCGCTGCATCGGCTCAACCACCTTCCAGGAATTTCGCGGTATATTCGAGAAAGACCGTGCCCTGGCGCGTCGTTTCCAGAAAGTCGACGTGCTGGCGCCCTCCGTGGATGACACTATCAAGATCCTCAAAGGGCTGCGTTCACGCTTTGAGGAGCACCACGAACTCAAGTACACCGATGGCGCACTGGAATCCGCTGCGCGTTTGTCAGACCGCTATATCAATGACCGCTTCCTACCGGACAAGGCGATCGATATTATCGATGAGGCAGGTGCCCATCAGCGTATGCTGCCCTCTGAAATGCGCGTTGACACCATTGATGTGGATCAGGTGGAAGCCGTTGTGGCCTCGGTTGCGCGGATTCCGCCAAAGAGCGTTTCAAGCTCTGACCGCAAGCTGCTTGAGAACCTTGATCGCGACCTGAAAATGCTGGTGTTTGGCCAGAATGAAGCCATTGACAGCCTGACTGCGGCCATCAAGCTTTCCCGGGCCGGGCTTAAATCACCCGATAAACCCGTGGGCAGCTTCCTGTTCGCCGGGCCAACCGGTGTTGGCAAGACCGAAGTCGCCAGGCAATTGGCGCATATCATGGGGATAGAGCTGGTTCGCTTTGATATGTCCGAGTACATGGAACGGCATACGGTTTCACGGCTTATCGGGGCGCCGCCAGGCTATGTCGGTTACGATCAGGGTGGCCTTTTGACCGAGGCGATTACCAAGCAACCGCACTGTGTGCTGTTGATGGATGAAATCGAAAAAGCGCACCCTGAAGTCTTCAACCTGCTGTTGCAGGTAATGGATCACGGACGCCTGACGGATAACAATGGCCGCGAGGCGGATTTCCGCCACGTCATTGTAATCATGACCTCCAACGCGGGGGCCGAGCAGGCGTCGCGCCGGTCGATTGGCTTCCAGACCCAGGATCACTCAACGGATGCCATGGAAGTCATTCGTCGCACCTTCTCACCGGAGTTCCGCAACCGCCTCGACGGTATTATCCAGTTCAGCGAGCTGGCAACTGATGTGGTGCGCAATGTGGTCGACAAGTTCCTGATTGAGCTGCAGGCTCAGCTGGATGAAAAACGCGTTCAGCTTGAAGTGGATGAGCAAGCGCGGGATTGGCTGGCCGTTCAGGGCTATGATCCTGATATGGGGGCTCGCCCGATGGCCCGTCTGATTCAGGAAAAACTGAAAAAACCGCTGGCCGAAATGATCCTGTTTGGTGAGCTGGCAGAGTATGGTGGTATTGTGCATGTCAGCCTGGGAGACGGCGAGCTACACCTGTCCACCGAGCCTGAAATGGCTGATGCGCCCTGAAGGGCAGTATCAGTATCCATAAACGCCTTTTAAGGCATAAAAAAGCGCCCTGTCATTGACGGGGCGTTTTCGTCTGCAGGTGCCAGAAATCTGAACCGCCGGGCTGTGTCTTTTCATCACTGACCAGCGTGAACGTTTTTTGCCAGGCAACACAGGGTTGCCCAGTTCCGCGACCAGGCGTTCGTGCGATGTGAAGAATGGAAGCTACTGGGTGAAGCAGCTATCAGCGCGAACGGTAGACAATCCGTCCCTTGGAAAGGTCATACGGGGTCAGTTCAACCTTGACCTTGTCGCCGGTCAGAATGCGAATATAGTTCTTGCGCATCTTGCCGGATATGTGGGCAGTTACTACGTGGCCGTTTTCCAGTTCAACACGGAACATGGTGTTGGGTAGGGTGTCAACGATGACACCATCCATTTCAATATGGTCTTCGCGTGCCATATAGGCAGATCCTCGCTTATAGTGCTTTAAGTGAGTACTGACGATAAGTACTGAAAAAATATACTCATGATCAGTACTGAAATGATCTCAGTACACCGATAGAGACAATCGGTATTTGCCCAAATGGGCATTAACAGCGCTATATTGTGCCGCAAGCCCGTCAACAAGGCAAAAAAGCTTTACTTTTTTCTGGATAAAAAAGCGTTTCAGGTGATCAGGGGCTGCCAATGACGGCCGCTGAGTACTTCTATCGGCGAGAAATGCTGTTTGTAGTTCATCTTGCGACATTCCTCAATCCAGTAACCAAGATACAGGTGAGGTAATGCCTGGTCTTTGGCCATTTCAATCAGTTTCAAAATGGCAAAGGTACCCAGGGAGCGTTTTTCAAAGGCTTCGGCAGTGGCAAAAAAGGTATAGATGGCTGAAATGCCGTGTTCAAGCTGGTCAAAGGCCGCTACGGCGATCAGGGTATCGTCGAGGGTGAACTCAAGTAGAAAGGCATAGGACTCATTCAGCGTCAGGAAGGTCCGGTACTGCTCGTGGCTGGGAGGATACATGTCTCCGTCAGCATGACGCTGACAGATGTAGTCCGCATAGAGAGCGTAGTGGCGGCTGTTGAAGCAGGCGTTGACCACCCGGGTCTGAATGTCGGCATTGCGGCGCAGCAGCTTGCGCTGAGTACGGTTGGGTTCAAAGCGCTCCACCGGAATACGCACTGAGCGGCAGGCATTGCATCCTTCGCAGTGTGGGCGGTAGAGGTGCCGCCCGCTGCGCCGAAATCCCAACAGTGAAAGCGAATCGTATACGCCGGGCAGCGGTGCTTCCTGGGGGTCCAGGAAGAGGGTAGTCGCCTCGCGTCCAGGCAGGTAGCTGCAGTCATGTGGCACTGTCAAAAAGAAGCGCAGATCCCTCACGGGTCGACGTGGCGTGTTGCTGCTCACGGTTGGCCTCCTGATGTTGAGTAGGTGAAAATATCAGTACGATAGGTTAGTAGGCGGACTCTATCAGGCCTTGGTTGTTTGGTGCCGCGAGGGCTTCAAGCCACCCTGAAGAAGGAACCGTTGGCGCGTCCTCCATTGCTGCAGGTAGCTGGAAATCTCTCTGGGGTAAGCATAGCTCAAGATACTTGATGAAGCTTGTGCGGGAAATGGTTTCCGCCCCCATATGAGCAAGGTGAGGAGTATGCATCTGGCAGTCAATCAGGGTTCCGCCTCCCTGGCGCATCGCGGCTGCCAGGTAGGCAAGGGCCACCTTGGAGGCATCTGCCTGACGTGAAAACATCGATTCACCAAAAAATACTGGCCCCATGGCAAGGCCATAAAGTCCGCCCACCAGCGCGTTATCGTGGTGCACTTCAATGCTGTGAGCAATGCCAGCCTGGTGCAGGCGTGTATAGGCGGCAAGCATGTCGTGTGTAATCCAGGTGCCGCCTTCATCCCGGCGCGGCGCGGCGCAGGCTAGCATGACCCTGTCAAAGCATTGATCCAGTGTGACCGTAAAGCCACCATTGCGCAGGCGCTTGGTAAGGCTGCGTCTTTGCCTGAAATTTTCAGGGTAGAGCACCATTCTTGGGTCTGGGCTCCACCACAGGATAGGATCGCCATCACTGAACCACGGAAATATTCCCCGGCGATAGGCGCTAACCAGCCAGGCAGGGGTCAAGGCACCCCCTGCTGCCAGCAGACCGTCAGGAGTTTTGAGTGCCATGGATACATCGGGAAAATACGGTGATGCGCTGTCCAGCCAAGGTAGCATAAGGGCTCCTTGCGATGAGCGGATAAATCAACAGATCCTGATCTCTGGTATTCTCAATACCAATTGTCAACAGTGGTAATCGCCCCTGTGACGGCAGAAGGATGCTCGGTATGATGGCATATCGCAAGCGCCAATTGGCAGTCTGAAAAGAGCTTACTCGCACGTCGTTAAATACATACTGTTGCCGCACTGCCTGGAGAGAGTGCTCTGATCCGGTAGTCATTTTCGATAGGGTTTATTGCCACAGCGCTGAAAAGTTGTCTGGCAGGCTGTGGTTGTCAGTCAGGTATGAAGGGAGAATTGCTTGAACGTGAAAAAAACTGTTAACAGGCAAGCGCCACAGGGGTCAGGCGGAACCCGAAGGGCATCGTCTGAACGCGTTAATGTGGCCAAGGCCAAAGCAAAGGCAGGAGCCAGGCATGTCGGTGTACGCCTGCAGGGCGTTGCGCGTGAGGCGGTAGTCATTGCGCTGCTGGCACTTTGTGTATTCTTGCTTCTGGCGCTGTTCAGCTATCACGCTGGCGACCCGGGTTGGTCGTATCGCGGACCCGAAACCGAGGTGGCTAACTGGATGGGAACCTTGGGTGCCTGGCTGGCGGATGTCATGTATTCATTGCTGGGGAGCAGTGCACTGTGGTTTCCAGGCGTCTTGGGCTTTACTGCCTGGTGGTTGATGCGTTCACGCCAGGTCACCTTCAGGCTGGATATGCTGGCACTGGCCGTGCGAGTTGCCGGTTTTTTCATGTTGCTGCTGGGTACCACTCTGTTGGGGGCGCTGCATTTCTACAGCCCGGATAGCATTCTGCCATATGGCGCTGGCGGCATTCTGGGTGAAGGGCTGGTGACGACTCTGATGCCGATGCTCAGCCATTCAGGCGTTGGCCTGGTGGCAGCGGTTTTGATACTGGGTGGTTTTCCGATTCTTACCGGGATTTCGTGGCTCGATCTGGCGGATGAAGTGGGGTATCAGGCGTGTCGATTTGGAAGTCGGGTTAGCCAGTGGCTGGGCGGCCTTGGCGATAGGCGTCGTGAGCGTCAGGCCAAGCGCAAGCCACGCTTGAGCGATTACGATGAGGAGCCAGAAACGCCTTATACTTACAGGAAACCCGCCGCCATGGCTGATGACCCTGGGCCTGCCCAGACATCCGGCGCGCACCGCGAGCCTCGTGTATCCCTGGGAACAGCAGCAGTTGGTGCCACCGCCGCCGGTGGTGCCTGGACGGCCACACGGTTGACAGCCTCCCGGCATGTTGAACCTGATAGTGCGGCTGAAAGTTCGTCAACACCAACCTTGTCTGAGAGCGACTCATCATTCAGCGCAGTAGAAAATCCTATTGAGAGTCCTGTCGACAGCCATACGGATAGCCATGTAGACGTCGTGGATAACAGCACTGCTGAGAGCGTTCCAGAGCAGCCGCGACCCGCTGTTAATCCGGCTGCTTTTTCAGTATCTGACATGGATGCTTCTGCACCTGGTGGTGAGGAGTCGCCTTTACAAACGCCTGGGCGTATTGAGCCCCGGCTTAGTCCTGAATTTAAGCCTGAACCTGCACCAATGTCGGTATCAGAACCAGAGCCACCATCGAAGACAGAGACAGAGACAGAGACAGAGACAGAGACAGAGACAGAGACAGAGACAGAGACAGAACAAGAACCGGAGACAGCACCAAAACCTGAATCGGAGCCAGAACTCGGCTCAAGGGAAATGGCCGAAAAAGCCTCTGAACAGCCTGTGCCTGAAAGGCGAGTGCCGGAAATTGTGCCGGAGCCGGTGCTGGAAGACGAGCCTGAATGGCCGCCTGCGTTGGAATCGGCCTTTGCTGCTAAGCCGCAGGCGGATGCACCACCGAAAATGGAGGAGCCCGCCCAGGCAGCGCCATCACCAGCGCCGGAAACACCTGTTTCCTCATCAGCATCAGCACCAGCCGATGGCCCAGCGGACGATGAAACCATGACGCTATGGACCGTTGAGCATCTGCAAAACCAGCGGCCAGTGCTGGAAGGCATGCCCGAGCCCGATGGGGAAGTGCCCAGCCTGCGCCTGCTGACACCTCCCGAGCCGCAGAAACCCAACTACAGCGAGCAGCAGTTGGCGGATATGGCGGAACTTCTGGAAATCCGCCTGAAGGAATATGGCGTCAAGGCTGAGGTCGTGGATACCTGGCCAGGGCCAGTGATTACCCGCTTTGAAATCAAGCCCGCCGCTGGAGTCAAGGTTTCCAAGATCACTAACCTGGCCAAGGATCTGGCGCGCTCGCTGATGGTAAAAAGCGTCCGTGTGGTGGAAGTGATTCCCGGTCGCCCGACCGTCGGCATTGAGATCCCTAACCCCAATCGCGCCATGATCCGCCTGCGCGAGGTGGTTGATTCTGATCTCTATCAGCAGGAAACCTCACCGCTGACCATGGCACTGGGCCAGGATATCGGCGGCGGCCCCGTGGTGGCGAACCTTGGCAAGATGCCTCACCTGCTGGTGGCGGGTACAACGGGCTCAGGTAAGTCGGTGGGGGTCAATGCCATGCTGGTCTCGATGCTGCTGAAAGCCACGCCCGACGAGCTGCGCCTGATCATGGTCGATCCCAAGATGCTGGAACTATCCGTTTATGACGGCATTCCGCACCTGCTGGCACCGGTCGTCACCGATATGAAAGAAGCGGCCAACAGCCTGCGCTGGTGCGTGGCGGAAATGGAACGCCGTTACAAGCTGATGGCGGCGATGGGGGTGCGTAATATTGCTGGTTTCAATTCCCGCCTGGAGGAAGCAGACCGGGCCGGTGCCCAGGTGGCTGACCCACTGTGGGAACCCCAGCCCTGGGAAATGCATCAGGCGCCCCCGGTGCTGGAGAAGTTGCCCTATATCGTGGTGGTGATAGATGAATTTGCCGACATGTTCATGATAGTGGGCAAGAAGGTGGAGGAGCTGATCGCCCGCCTGGCGCAGAAAGCTCGGGCTGCCGGTATTCATCTTATCCTCGCCACCCAGCGGCCTTCCGTGGATGTGGTGACCGGCCTGATCAAGGCCAATATCCCATCGCGCATGGCGTTTCAGGTCTCCTCGAGGATTGATTCGCGGACAATCCTTGACCAGGGTGGCGCTGAAAGCCTGCTGGGTCACGGGGACATGCTGTACCTGCCTGCAGGTTCAGGGCCTCCCAACCGCGTTCATGGCGCCTTTGTTGATGATGATGAGGTTCATCGTGTGGTGGAGGACTGGAAGCGACGCGGAGAGCCTGAGTATATTGAAGAAATACTCACAGGCGGCGTATCAGCAGATGCCCTGGCGGGGCTTGAGGCGGAAGGCGCGGATAGCGACGATGCCGAGCAGGATGCCCTTTACGACGAAGCCGTGCAGTTTGTCACGGAAACCCGCAAAGCCTCGATATCTGCCGTCCAGCGTCGGTTCAAGATTGGTTATAACCGGGCGGCGCGCCTGGTGGATGCCATGGAAAGCGCTGGTGTAGTTTCCTCCATGGGCACCAATGGCCAGCGTGAAGTATTGGCCAATGCACCCACAGGGCACTGATCTCCAATCGTGCAAACACCAAGAAAACCAAGCCGCAGGTGAAACCTTGCGGCTTGGTGTGCGTCTGAGACCACAACAACCTTAACCGGGGTGACTGCTCATCCCGTCAGGCAGATAAAGGAAATCGCTATGAACCGCACTGATACACCTGTTGTGGCACACACGTCTGAACATCCCGCGTCCGTTTCCCGTCAACGCAACTTTGGGCTGATGCTGGCGGCAACGGCCCTGGGATTGATGGTCAGCCCGGACACCTGGGCGCAGGATGCAGCAGAACGCCTGAGCGAGCGCCTGGCGCCGCTGGAAACCTACCATGCCAGTTTTGAACAGAAGATTCTGGATAGCAGTGGCGACAACCTGCAGGAAGCGCAAGGTGAAATGTGGCTGGCACGCCCTGGTCTGTTGCGCTGGGAAGTCGCTGCCCCTTACGCACAGACCGTCATGTCCGACGGTGAAGACGTCTATCTTTACGATCCTGACCTTGAGCAGGTGACCGTCCAGGCCGTTGATGAACGCGTCACCCATACACCGGCGTTACTGCTCTCCGGCAATATCGACGACTTGACGGCAAGTTACGACGTGCACTACGAAAACGGTGATGAAGATATTTTTACTCTGGTGCCTTCAACCCCTGACACCCTATTTGAAGAGCTTAACCTGATGTTTGAGGGTGAGACCCTGACTGAGCTGTGGATGACTGACAGTACCGGTCAACGCACGGCAATTATCTTCAGCGCCATTCGCCAGAACAGCGAAATTGACGATGAACGCTTCACCTTTGAAATGCCTGAAGGCGTTGATGTTATTCGTGAGAACCGTTAGCAGTTACTGAAATGTCCCCCTGGTCAGCCGCTTTGTCTCTGGCCTTGCGCCAGGCCATGATATCGGCAAAGCGTTTTTCCTGGCCGTGAGTGCTGGGCTGGTAGAAATCCTCGCGAGTCAGCGACTCAGGCCAGCAGTCATGGGCACTACCGGCCGGGTAGCCATCCGGCTCGTGGTGGGCATAGCGATAGCCCTGGCCGTGCCCTAGTTGCTCCATCAAACGGGTAGGCGCATTGCGCAGGTAGCTGGGCACCTCGAGCTCAGGCGTTCGCCGAACGTAGTCTTGGGCGGCTTTCCAGGCCTGATCAATCCGGTTGCTTTTGGGGGCCACGCAAAGGTGAATCAAGGCGTGGGCAATTGCCCGCTGGCCCTCGTAATCCCCCAGTCGTAAATAGGCATCCCAGGCGGCCATGACCAGAGGCAAGGCACGTGGGTCGGCATTGCCAACGTCTTCAGAGGCAATGGCAGTCAGGCGGCGTACCACGTCCAGAGGGTCGCCTCCGCCCTGGATAAAACGCGCCATATACAGCAAGGCCGCGTTGGGCCGGGAGGAGCGCACTGATTTATGCAGGGCCGATAACAGGTCGTAATAGGCATCCCCCTGTTTGTCAAAGGCACTGGTCGAATGCCCCAGCACGTCTTTCAGTGCTTCTGGGCCAAGGTATTCCCGATTTTCCAGCTGCTGGGTAAAGTCACAGGCCGTTTCCAGCAGCCCAAGCGCTCGACGGGCATCCCCTGCGCTGGCACGTGCCAGCATTTGAAGCACATCGTCCCCTACCTGAATGTTTCTATGGCCAAGGCCACACTGTGAGTCAGTGAGTGCCTGACGTAATACGTCAATGAGTTCGCTCTCACTCAATGGCTTGAGTACATATACCCGCGCTCGGGATAGCAGGGCTGAGTTCACTTCAAAAGACGGGTTTTCGGTAGTGGCACCGATCAGGGTCAAGAGGCCGGATTCAACGTGGGGCAGCAGGGCATCCTGTTGGGCTTTGTTGAGACGATGAATCTCATCAAGAAAAAGAATCACTGCTTCTCCGGGCCGCTGTCGGGCGCGCTCTACAACGCTGCGTATTTCCTTGACCCCTGCCATCACAGCGCTAAGGGTTTCCAGGTGAGAGTCACTGGCACGTGCCAGTATTTCCGCCAGGGTGGTTTTGCCAACGCCTGGAGGGCCCCACAGAATCATTGAGCGAATCACCCCTGATTCGGCCATTCTACGCAGTGGTTTGCCGGCGCCCACCAGAAGCTGCTGACCGATATAATCATCCAGGGTGGCAGGGCGCATGCGATAGGCTAATGGGGCGTCAATGGCTGAGTCACTTGTGCGGGCAAACAGGTCCATCACGACTCCCTATGTGGGTATGAACAAAATGGCGGTTGTTATTGTCCCTAGACAGCCAACATTGTTAACGAGGGCTGTATCAGGCTACTGTATTCGTTATTTTCTACAAAGCCCTGCTAGACTGCTTGTGTTTTACCGGATAGTAACGAAATCTAATAATAACGCTGGTATATCAGAATTTGCTTTTTCCAGCGATGATCGCGTGTCACTGGCCACACCCCAGCGGCAAGCCTGAGATAAGAGGAGGCGGCAACATGCTAAACCAATTGCGTCTGGATCATGCCAATATGGCGCGAATGCTTCACGTCCTAAAGCTTAAGCAAAAAAAGCTGGAAAAAGGGGAGCGCCCCAATTTTCAGTTAATGCGCGAAGTAGTGGACTATATTCTGGCTTATATGGAAGATTTTACAGCGCCACTGGAGCGTGTATTTGTCGAGCGTCTACAGGCTAAAGCGCCGGACCAGGTGTCGCAGGTCGAGAACATGCTAAGCGACTATCGCAAACTCAAGCCTCGGCTTGAGCAACTGTCTGCAGACATTGATACTGTTCTGATGGACATGGTGTTACCCATGGACCGCTTTGCTGAAGACCTGAAGCAGTATCTCGCTGCCCACCGTGCCTATCTGCGTCAGGAGCGTGAAGCTCTTTTTCCGCTGGTTGAAAAGCATTTCGATGAAGAAGACATTGATGCCTTGCGTCAGGCTTTACCGGATGGGGCAGAAAAAGAGCTGGAGCGTCTGCAGCAGGCATACCCCGAACTGTATGCCGAACTTAAAGGTGCTGACGTACCTGTTGTTTAAAATGACAGCTAACATATCAGGCTAGGGTGCATAGGCACTCTCAAGGCTGACAACGGAGCGTGCTACACTTGGCCGCTCCGTTTTTTATACGACCAAAGCTGATAAGGGCACGCCGTCATGACCGGCCCCATTTTAATCTTTGACTCAGGCGTGGGCGGCCTTTCGGTCGCTCATGCGCTGCGCTGCGCCTACCCTGAAGCGGCATTCTGTTATGCCTGCGACAATGCCTGGCTGCCTTACGGCGTTCGCCAGGATGCCGAGCTGACCGCACGTATTGTCGCGGTGTGCCTGGCGGCTGTGGAGGCCTGTCAGCCGAGCGTGCTGGTGGTGGCCTGCAACACGGCCAGTACGCTGGCGCTGGAGCAGCTGCGTTCGGCGCTGAGCATTCCTGTGGTCGGCACGGTGCCCGCCATCAAACCGGCTGCCCGCCTGTCAAAAAGTCGCCATATTGCACTCCTGGCCACCTCGGCAACGGTAAGGCGCCCCTATACCCAGCAACTGATTGATAATTTTGCCAGGGACTGCCGGATTACGCGTGTTGCAGCAGATGGACTGGTGGTGGAGGCTGAACGTTGGCTGAGCGGAAGCCCACCCAGTCAGATGCGTCTAGACGCCCTATTGGCACCGTTATGGCAGGCGACCCGCGATACTCCCCCCATGGATACGGTGGTGCTTGGCTGTACCCACTTTCCGTTGATGCTGCCCTGGCTGGAAGCCCTGTCGCCTGTTGCGCTGAACTGGGTGGATTCTGGCACCGCGATTGCTCGACGAGTAGGGCAAGTCAGTGAGACGTTTAACACGGGGCATCATGATAACCGCAGCTTTACCACAGCCAGAGCTGACAGCCTGTGTAGGGGGTTGGCAGATTATGGCTTTGCAGCGCCAGAGCTTTTGCAATTGGAAGGCTGATGCGCATACGCGGTGGGCAAAATACGCGTTTATTCATCCATTCTGATCAGTATCAATTACCTATCACATTACCAGGCTAAAAAGGAGCTTATCTTTGGCAATCCCAGTGGTTGAGCCCGAACGCTATAGCGACCAGTTGAATGCCAAGCGCGAAACCCTTGAAGCGCTATTGGCCGAATTCTCGCCTCCACCAGTTGAGGTTATGGAGTCGCCACCCGGCTACTATCGTCAGCGCTGCGAATTCCGCATCTGGCATGATGGCGATGACCTGTTTTACGCCATGTTTGAGGTGGACCCTGAAAACCCAGCCAATAAAGCGGTGGTCAGGCTGGATCAGTATCCGGTGGCCAGTGCCCAGATAAATGCCTTGATGCCCTTGCTACGCAATGCGTTTCTGGCCAGCCAGGAACTGCGTCATCGTCTGTTTCAGGTGGAATTTCTGACCACTCTGTCGGGTGAGGCACTGGTCACACTTATCTATCATCGACCGCTGGGTGATGCCTGGGAAGAAGAAGCGCGCGCCTTGGAAAAGGCGCTGGGTATCATGATCATCGGGCGCTCGCGCAAGCAGCGTAAGGTACTGAGCCGGGACTATGTGTGGGAAAGGCTTGAGGTTGACGGCCAGCCATGGCACTACCAGCAGGTGGAAAACAGCTTTACCCAGCCCAACGCCGAGGTCTGCCAGAAAATGCTTGGCTGGGCACGTTCAGTGACTGCCGGGAGTCAGACAGCCGATCTGGTTGAGTTGTACTGCGGTAATGGCAACTTCACCGTGGCCCTGGCGGAAAATTTCCGTCGGGTATTGGCGACCGAAATTTCGCGTACCTCAGTGGCCAGCGCCAAGGTGAATTTTGCCGCAAACGGGATCGCCAATGCCCAGGTGGTCAGGATGTCAGCAGAAGAATTTGCCCAGGCGCTCAAAGGAGAAAAAGGCGGCCGGCGGGTTGCCGAAATGGCGCTGGATGACTATCAGTTCTCAACGGTTCTGGTCGACCCGCCGCGTGCCGGGCTGGATGAGGCCAGCTGTCATCAGATCAGCCTTTATCCATCGATTGTTTATATTTCGTGTAACCCTGCGACACTGGCAGAAAATCTGGCCATACTGACTCAGACGCATCGCATAGAGCGGTTGGCACTTTTTGACCAGTTTCCGTTCACGAACCATATGGAGGCAGGGGTACTGTTAACCCGTCGTTAGTGCTCGCCGTAGCCGCATATAAATAACAATGCACAATTGGTATGCGTTATGAGTAAGACGTGAGTTGGCTGGGGTTGGCCGAAGAGGTCGCGTAGGCTCGGCTCCTTGGTGGCTTAACAGCCAACGATCTTCGTTTTGGCCGGTAATGGCCTTGGCAGTTGAGGTGATAAATGCATTACATTGCGATTGAAGAGAGCCGACAGGATCTTCTCAAACAGTTAAAGGAACGGCTGGAATCGCGTCTGGATCCCGCCAGAGCGGCGGCGATTGATGCTTTTGCGCGACAGTTCTATGCGACTGTGCCTGTCGAGGATCTCATTGACCGGCGGCTGGACGACCTTTATGGCGCCACCCTGTCCATCTGGCAGTTTCTTCAGCACCATGAACCGGAAAGCCCCAAGGTGGCGGTGTTCAACCCTGACTTTGAAGAGCATGGTTGGCAGTCTACCCACACCTTTGTGGCGGTGTTGCATACGGATATGCCGTTTCTGGTCGACTCCGTGCGCATTGAGCTGAACCGGCGTGGCCTGACTGTCCATGCCATCCAGAACGCTGTGCTGGCCGTGGAGCGTGATGATCAATGCCAGCTTGAGCGACTGCTCTCTTCTCGGGATGACGATGCACCTGACAGCCGTGAATCGCTGATTGTGATTGAAGTGGATCGTCATACCGACCGTGATGCCCTGGCGGTAATCGAACAGAATCTTCATGATGTGCTGTGCGATGTGCGCACGGCAGTCAAAGATTATGATGCCATGTGTGCGCGTACCCGCGAGGCCATCCAGGAGCTGGAAAAAGTTTGCCCACCGCAGATCGATCCGGATGATCACGAAGAGGCCATCGCGTTTCTGGAATGGTTGCTCAAGGATAACTTCACTTATCTGGGCTATGACGAGTACACCCTTCAGGATGGCGAACTGGTTCGCGACAACGCCAAT
>JBNJGW010000038.1:0-23955 GCA_051748005.1 Pseudomonadota bacterium
CAACTGATCGGAACAGATGAATTCCAGCGCAAAGGGTAACCCTAGCTGTGTGTGTTCAAAGGTGGCTTCCAGCCACGCCTTGACACCCGCAGGGGCCACTATGGTCAGCGGCGCCTGCCGGCTGTGCATGGCGGCACTGGCCAGCAGGCCGGGCAGCCCATAGCAGTGGTCGCCGTGTATATGGCTGATAAAAATGGCTTTCAATGAGGTGAGCGACAGTCTGGTACGCAGGATCTGGTGCTGGGTGCCCTCTCCACAGTCCACCAGATACCATCCCTTGCCCTTGCTTTCCCGCAGGGCAAGCCCGGATACGTTTCTTGCCCTGGTGGGCACCCCTGCCGATGTGCCGAGAAATACCAGATTCATTGCCTGCTCCCCTGACGTTGCCCTGACGTTGCGGCTGTATGGCTCGACTTACGTCTAACAGCTTGTTATCATTATGCCCGAAATCCGCGCCATTCAATGAATGGCGCTTTTTTTTACACGTCTTTTATGACGACGTTTTTTAACGGCTGAACCGTAGAAAGGCCGTTATCCGCTCTTTGGTCTTTTTCAAGACCCGCCTGAAGCCTTGTCGCTTACAACTCCCCTGCTTTAAACCAACCAACCTAAAGGGTGGCCTTGATGCCTCATTCCCCGAACGAACCTCCTCAACCTGGTGGCCTACGCGCCTTGGGTGATCCTGTTGTCCTGATACTCAGCGTTGGCTTTATTGTCGCCTTTCTGCTGATGTCGCTGTTTGATATCGACCTGGTGGCTGACAGCATCAGTTCAGGCTTTGCCTGGACAGCGCTGACTCTGGGCACCTATTTCCAGCTATTGCTGATCGCGACCTTCTTTATTGCCATCGGTCTGGCGCTCACGCCCGCTGCCAAGGCCAAGATCGGCAATCTTGATACGCCGGAAATGAGTACTTTCAAGTGGCTCTCCATCATTCTGTGTACCCTGCTGGCCGGCGGCGGCGTCTTCTTTGCTGCGGGTGAGCCGGTGTATCACTTCGTCGTCACGCCGCCCGCCTTTGATACCGAAGCCGGTACGGCGGAAGCGGTCAGCGGTGCTCTAGCGCAGTCCTTCATGCACTGGGGCTTTCTGGCCTGGGCGGTGCTGGGCTCGCTGACCGCCGTGGTTCTGGCTCATGCCCACTATGTAAAGGGCCAGCCGCTGCAGCCGCGCACCCTGCTTTTTCCGGTGTTCGGCAAGCAGTTGATGCAGGGCCCACTGGGTGGCATTGTCGATGCCTGCTGTGTGATTGCCCTGGTGGCCGGTACCGTAGGGCCAATTGGCTTTCTGGCCACTCAGGTCAGCTTCGGCCTGCATGAGCTGTTTGGCCTGCCGGAAGGCTATATCGGCCAGCTTATCATCCTTGCCCTGCTGGCCAGCGTCTATGTGGCGTCGTCGTTGAGCGGTGTTCACAGGGGCATTCAGATGCTCAGCCGCTTTAATGTGTTTCTGGCCCTGGCGATTGGCGGCGTGATTTTCATCTTTGGCCCAACACTGTTTCTGGTAAACACCTATGCCGCCAGCATGGGCGCCTATGTGAGCGAGTTCTTCAACATGGCAACCATGACGGCAGATACGGCGCCGGCCTGGTGGATGCAGTGGTGGACGGTATTCTTCTTTGCCTGGTTTATCGGCTATGCACCCCTGATGGCCATCTTTGTGGCACGCATTTCCCGTGGCCGCTCAGTGCGCGAGATGATTCTGGCGGTCGCCGTTCTGGCACCGATTGCCACTACCGTGTGGTTCACCCTGTTGGGCGGCTCGGGCATCTATTACCAGCTGACCGGGGTGATTGACCTGACGGAAGCGCTCAACAACTTCCAGTTTGATGTCGCGACACTGACCGTCGCCCAGGCCCTGCCCGGCGGTACCCTGATGGCGTTAGCGATTCTGCTGTTGACCACCATTTTCGTGGCCACCACCGGAGACTCCATGAGCTACGCGATTGCCATGGTCAGCGCTGGCCACGACAAGCCGAACTCTGTGCTGCGTGCCTTCTGGGGGATTGCCATGGCGCTGATGGCGGCCATCCTGCTGTACATGGGCGCAGGACAGATTGGCGTACTCCAGCAGTTTATCGTGATTACCGCCATTCCGGTGTCACTGATCATTCTGCCGTCGCTGTGGAAAGGCCCTCAGGCGGCCTACGCCATGGCGCGTGAACAGGGCATTATCGACTGATCATGCCTGCCCGCCCACTCCACAGTGCCTGTGGGGTGGGCACCCCCTTCCTTCATGAATCAAGCCGTTCACGGCCTGCATTTGTCAGCAGATCATCCACGGGCTCGCGCACGTAGTCATGCTGATGGTAGCCGTCATCCACGACCTTGCCGTCCCAGGCCACAATATCCAGGTCCATGGTCCGCGGGCCGGATTTGATTGGGCCTCGCACCCTCCCCAAACGATCTTCAACCTCTTTCAGATACGCCTTGAAGGCGGACCGTTCAAGGGAGGTCGCGACCAGCACGGCACTGTTGAGGAAATCCGGCTGAGCCTGGAAACCCACCGGGGTGGTGCGAATCGGCTGGGTACGTGCCAGCAGATCGCATTCTGTCTCCAGTATCTTGATGACCTTTGCAAAGTGGTAGTCGGGATCAATATTGGACCCGATCGAGATGACGCATTCGTGCCGTTCCGGGTGGGCCTGTGCGGGCGCTTGCGACATGATCAACATCCTCGAAGATTGAAAAGAATATTAGCCTAACGATTCCTGCTTTTTGTGCAAGTGCTGTACAACTTATTGACAAACGCTTGCCTCACGCTGAAAGTATGGGCCACTTTTAAACATAGTTTTTTACCTGATGAGGAAACCGAGATGAGCGCTCAGGCAGCACTGATTACCGGCGGCGCCACCCGCCTTGGCCGCCACTTTGCAGAGGCATTGGCATCGGCTGGCTACGATATCGCCCTGCACGTCAACAGCTCCCACCAGGAGGCAGACGAGGTGGCAGAAGGAATCCGCGCATCCGGCCGCGACTGCGAGGTGTTCAGCTGCAACTTTCTCAGCAATGCCGCTGAAGATGACCTGGGCGGGCTTGTTCAGCGCGTCAAGGCACGTTTCCCTCAC
This sequence comes from Pseudomonadota bacterium, assembly GCA_051748005.1. Taxonomy (GTDB): domain Bacteria; phylum Pseudomonadota; class Gammaproteobacteria; order Pseudomonadales; family Halomonadaceae; genus Vreelandella. The sequence goes on from JBNJGW010000038.1 coordinate 3,068, forward strand.
CTGGGCGTGCTGGTCAACAGCGCGTCTGCTTATGAACCTGCCCCCATCGCCGAGACAGAGCTGGCCATGCTGGAAACCCAGTTTCGGGTCAATATGTTTACCCCGCTGCTATTGACCCGCCACTTTGCTGACGCCGTCGACGAAGGCCGTGTGGTTAACATCATCGATAACAAGGTGGCCTATCACCAGTATCCGTACGCGGCCTATCTGCTGTCAAAGAAGAGCCTGGCCGATATGACCCGCATGGCGGCGTTGGAGTTTTCCCCACGTCTACGGGTCAACGGCATTGCCCCTGGTGTGGTGCTGCCGGCTTCCCAGCGCACCAGCGATTATATCCAGTGGCGTATCGAGGGGATTCCGGCGGATCGTCAGGGTCACCCGGATCATCTGGTCCAGGCCCTGCACTACCTGCTGGATAACGCCTTTGTGGTCGGCCAGATACTGTTTGTGGATGGCGGCGAGTCCATCAATCTGGAAGGCCGCCACTCGGAAAACTATCCCGGCTAGCGCAAGCCCAAAATCAACAGGGCCGCCCCATTGGGCGGCCCTGTGGTTTCAGTGGATGGATAGCAGCAGAAAGCTAGATATCATCACCGCTAGGGTTGGCGTTTAATGGGTCCGAGTGAGTCTGCAGACTCTGTTGCGGATCATCGTGACGCACCTCGACCTTCTTGTCAGGCATGGCATCCAGCACCCGAATGTTGGCCGCGGGAGATTTGCCTGCCTTGTCTTCACCGAAATACATGGTGGTATGCGGGAAGGGAATCTCGATACCGGCCTGATCAAAGCGTAGCTTGACCAGACGGTTATAGGCGCGCCCTACCGACCATTGGTCGCCGGGCGTGGTCTTGATGACCACCCGGATATTGACCGAGCTGTCAGCCAGAGCCACCACACCGGGCACATCCAGTGGAGCCAGCAGTTTGAAGCCGTGCTCCTCGCTGGCTTTAAGATCCTCAAAGGCCAGATGCAGCTGCTCCACTGCCTCATCAATGCTTTCACGGTAGGCAATACCGTACTCACCAATATGGTTACCGTATTCGCGCATATAGTTGGAGACAGTATCCACGCTGGAAAACGGTACAATATGATAAGTGCCGGAAAGGTCACGGATGCCCACCGAGCGGATACTGAGTTTTTCCGCCGTGCCGGTAACGCCGCCCACGGTGACCACATCGCCGGCATTCATGGCATTTTCTACCTGAATGAAGATACCGGTAATCACATCCTGCACCAGCTTCTGGGCACCAAAACCAATCGCTAGACCCAAGACACCAGCACCAGCGATCAAGGGGCCAATATTAATGCCGATTTCCGACAGCACTATCATGCCGGTCATGGTCACCACGGCAATCGCCAGGGCATTACGAAACAGGCTAAGCAGTGTCTTGGCCCGTGCCGAAGGCTCACCGCTGCCGGTATCCGGGTTAAGCTTGTGCTCGATCAGACTGGCAAGCCCTAACCAGACACCAATGGAAAGAGCCAGTATAAAGATGACATTGATCAGCTTGTTGACCAGCTGGGTACCACTTTCCGAGGCATACCAGCTTGGCAGGTCAAAGGCTCCCCAGGCGTCCAGCACCACCATGATCACCAGGATAGCGATGATAGTACGCAGCACTCGAAGTGCATTGGGTACATAGCTGTTCAGGCGCTTTTCCAGCAATGGCAGCTTCTGGCGCAACTCACTGGAAAGCGTGATGCGACGCCCAATGGTCTGAGTCAGGAAAGACGATACCAGAATGCCTGCGACTACGGCTGCCAGGGTTTGCAGGGTAGCAAACAGCACATAGGGCAAGGCATCGGCTGGGCGCGTCAGGGTTAATACAAAGACCATCAGGAAGTAGAGCAGCGCGAAGAGGTGCCAGGTACGGGCAAACAGCTGTAGCGTGACCCGGCTGGCAGTAAAGCTTGCGTTACGAGCAAGAACATTGATGTTGTTGCGCAGGCGTGCACGGTTTTTCAGTATCACTGTCACGGCATAAATAAAGGCAAACACCATGATGAAGGTACCCAGCGCCTGCCCCAGTGTGGGTGCCAGGTAGTAATTGACCAGCGGCACCGCCACCATCAGCCCGTAGCCCACCATGCCCACCAGACGCGCCAGCCAGCGGTTCCAGTAGGAAGCTTCATTGGCTGAAATGGGCAGCAAACGCAGCCCTTCATAGCGGGAGGAGAACAGCATCCGTACGGCGGCCTTGATCAGCTCGATCACCAGGAAGGCATTCAGAAAGAGGGATGCACGGGTGGAAAGGTCACCCGTTTCACCAATGGCAAAGGTAGCAATCAGGTTACCGCCCACATAGGCGAAGGCCACGATCAACACATCAATCAAGGCGGCCACAGCCACACAGAGAATCAGGCGTAGCACGGGCGTCAGCCCATAGCCATCCCGCGACCAGAGACTGAGCTTGGTGAACAGTGGACGACTCACCTGGCGAAAAACGACAAACAGTATAAAGGTCGCCAGCACCACCAGCCCCAGATTGATACTGGCGCTGATAAAGGCGGACGAATCGAAGGTTCCGGCGCCTTCTCCTGTAAACAGACCCGTGACGATATAGAGCGTCTGCTCCAGCTGTTGGCCAACGTCACCGACAACATCACTGGTCATTTCAGCAATCTGACGAGGAATGGAAACATCCTCGGCATCCATATCACTGCCTTGTGCAGCCGATGCCTGCACATCCCCCGATACACCGGATGCCTGATTGCGCAGTAAGTCGATCAGTTCCTGACGTGACTGCTCATTTTCCAGCAGATCCGCCAGCGTGCTGTAGGAAGCTCGATCGCTTTCAGCAGTATTATCTGCCGTTTGCGCCAGTACTGGTGTTGTCAGGATAACGAACGTCATCAACAGCCAGATGCCTAGCCAGGGCAAAAGTCTTAGTGGCATCACTGAGCTACCTCATGAGTGATTGAAATGGGTGATTGAATTTTACTGTTTAGACTAACACGCTCTGATACGGCGTTTGCATACCTGATGGGCAAAACACTCAACAAAGCGGCGCTAACCAGTGATGCGCCAGGAGCAGCACCAGGGCGTAGCGGCCGCCCTTGGCGACCAGTATCCACAAGACCGCTCGCCACCAGGGCAGGCGAAAAACACCGGCCAGCACCGTCAAGGGATCACCGACGACGGGCAACCAGGAAAGCAGCAGACTGACCTCACCCAGCCGATGATACCAGCGCTCTGCCCTGGCAAGGCCCTGGGGAGTGGCAGGAAACCAGCGCCGATGCTGAAAGCGCCTTGCATAGCGACCCAGCCAGACATTCGTCAGGCTGCCCAGGGTATTCCCCAGTGTCGCCACACCCCACAGCCAGACAACCGGCTCTCCCAGACACCACAACCGCGCCAGCCAGATTTCCGACCCACCCGGCAGCAGGGTGGCACTTGCCAGGGCCACCAGAAACAGGCTCAGCACGCCAGCGTTCTCAGTGTGGAGGTATCATCATGCATATTGTTTCTACCAGGACGCAGGAAGCTGGCCGCCCAGCTGAGCCGTCACCTCAGCAGCCGTTGAGCGTACCAGCTGGCCAAGCTCAGCCAGGCGGGTATCCGGAATACGCGCCACTGGCCCGGACACCGAGATGGCCGCCAGCGGATGGCCATGCTCATTGTGAATGCATGCCGCCACACAGTGCAGGCCAATGGCATGTTCTTCACGGTCACAGGCAAACCCCTCACGCCGGATGAGTGCCATTTCCTGCTCCAGAGCCCTGGGGGTAGCCAAGGTATTGGCAGTGACGGGGGTCAGTTCATGGCGCTCCAGTAGCTGATTGCGCTCATCATCGGCCATCCAGGCCAGCAGTGCCTTGCCCACCCCGGAGGCGTGCAGAGGCGCCCGGGAGCCCAGGCGGGTAATCATGCGCATCATCTGCGGGGATTCATGCTGGGCGAGAAACACGGCAGCGCTGCCATCACGAATGCCGAGGTTAGCGGTTTCCCCGCTGTCACGGGTCAGGCGGCGCAGATAGGGGCGGCTGGTGGCCACGAAATCCCGTGCTTCGAGAAAGCTGTTACCGATACGGAAGGTCTTGACGTCGATCCGCCATAGGCCTTGCTCGTTTTCCTGGCTGACAAACCCCTGACTTTGTAACGCCTGCAGCAGCCGATGAGTAGTGGAAGGCGCCAGTTCAGCCATTTCCGCCAGTTCAGAAAGTGCCAGCCCACGCGGGCTTAACGACAGATATTCAAGCAGTGTCAGGCCGCGCACCAATGACTGACTGTGCCCACCGCTGACCTTGTTGCTGCCAGCGGGCCGCCCCGCGGTTCTGCGCTTTACCTCATTCACTCCGCTGTCTCCTGTATCAAGGTGCCATTCACGCTGCTGTCTGAAGAGCCATCCCCCTCCCAGGCGATGCATTGCATACAGAATAACGCGACAGCCCTAGGGCTGTCGCGTTTGCGGAAATATTTTCCATTCGGATAGTCGGGCCGTAGGGCGCCTAGCGGTGCTTCCATTCAGGGTGGCGCTTGGCAATAAAGGCATCAATGCCTTCTGCCACATCTTCTGCCAGCATGTTGCAGGCCATGGTCTCACCCGCAAAGGCGTAGGCTTCTTCCAGCGGCATGGCCAGCTGACGACCAAACATGGCCTTGCCGGTACGCACCGCCACAGCGCTCTTGGCGCAGATCCTGTCAGTCAGCTCCGCCACGGCCACATCCAGTTCGGTATCTTCGGCCACCCGGTTGACCAGGCCCCAGTCAAGAGCTGTTTCAGCACTGATGAAGTCGCCGGTCAGCAGCATTTCCATGGCGCGTTTGCGTGCCACATTACGGGAGAGCGCCACCGCCGGGGTGGAACAGAACAGGCCAACGTTAATGCCCGAGACAGCAAAGCGCGTGCTCTTTGCTGCCACCGCCAGATCGCAGCTGGCCACCAGCTGGCAACCTGCCGCCGTGGCAATGCCCTGCACCCGGGCAATCACCGGCACTGGCAGGTTGACGATTGCCTGCATCACCTCGCTGCAACGCGCAAACAGCGTCTGATAATAGGCTTTTTCAGGGTTGGCGCGCATCTGCTTGAGGTCGTGCCCCGCGCAGAATGCCTTGCCTTCAGCAGTCAGCACCACGCAGCGCACGCTGTCGTCCTGTGCGATATCCGTCAGTGCTGCGTGCAGGGCAGCCAGCATATCTTCGGAAAGCGCATTAAAGCTTTTCGGCGCGTTCATGGTCAGCGTGGTTACACCCTTGATGTCTTCACGCAGCAGCAATGAATCAAGAGACTCATCGCTGGCGGTGGAAGGTGTCGTTGTCGTTGTTGTCATCAGGCGATACTCCATCAGCAGATAGTGGATGATGCTGCCAGTCTAGCGCTTTCATTCCGCCCTGCGGGTAGCCTGCGACGAAAGGCGAACACCCAGCCATCAATTACCCTCGGTGAAGCCCCTTTCAGGACGTGCAGCGGGATGCCTTGCTCAGGTCGCGGCCGATGGGGTGCGGCTCACCCCGCGCCTTGGCCAGGTCAATCTGGCGCTGGCGGGCACGCGCCGCTGCACGGGTCTTTTCGGGCAGGGTATCAATGCAGTGAGGGCAGCTGATACCCAGCTCAAACGCGGCGCTGGTACGGTCATCCGCCGACAGCGGCTGACGGCAGGCATGACACAGGGTGTAATCACCCTCACTGAGGTCATGGCGCACGCTGACGCGGTTATCAAACACAAAGCAGTCGCCGCGCCACAATGATTGCTCTTCCGGCACTTTTTCCAGATAGCTGAGCACGCCTCCCTTGAGATGGTAGACGTTTTCAAAGCCTTCCTTGAGCATGAAGCTTGAGGCTTTTTCACAGCGAATGCCGCCGGTGCAGAACATGGCGACTTTCTTGTGCTTTTCGGGGTCGTAGTGCTCCCGCACATAGTCGGGAAACTCCCGGAAAGAGGCCGTTTGCGGGTCAATGGCGCCTGCAAAGCTGCCAATGCCCACCTCGTAGTCGTTGCGGGTATCAATCACCAGCACTTCGGGGTCGCTGATCACCGCATTCCAGTCTTCCGGCTCAACGTAGGTCCCGACGGTGTCGTTAGGGTCGATGCCCGCTACCCCCAGGGTGACGATCTCTTTTTTCAGCTTGACCTTGGTGCGGTAAAACGGTGGGGTATCGCAGAAGGATTCTTTATAGAATGCCGGATTATGAGCAATATCCGCCAGGCGCGGATCCCTGCTCAGCCAGTCTATCAGGGCGTCGATGTTTTCACGGTGCCCGGCTACCGTGCCGTTGATTCCTTCCTTGGCCAGTAGCAGAGTGCCTTTGATATGGTTTTCCAGCATCACCTGATGCAGCGGTTCGCGCAGTTCGGCGGCATTGTCCAAGGTAACGAATTTATACAGGGCCGCCACCACAATCGGCGGCGTTTGCGTCTTAGGGGTCATCAAAAGCTCCAGGTGGTCGCCCGCGTAAAGGGCGGACCGGATCAAAAAAAGCGCATTCTACGCGGAACAGGCCGCTATCGCACCCCTGGAAAACAGCAAGGCCCCGCCTGCCGGATAACAGCAGGTGAGGCCTTGTCAGTGGGCGATTGCCCGTCAGTTCTGCGCCCTGGTAGTCGCGTCTTGGGTATCAGCTATTCTGCGCAGAATAAAGCGCACGCAGTTTCAGAGTGTGGTCAACCTGCTTGAGCGCTTCCAGCGCCGGCGGGCCATAGGCCTTGTCAACATCAATCACCACATAGCCAAGCTTGTCGTTGGTCTGCAGATACTGACCGGAAATATTGATGTCATTCTCTGACAGCACGCGGTTGATCTGCGACAGCACACCCGGCACGTTGTCGTGGATATGCAGCAGACGGTGCTTATCGGGGTGAGCTGGCAGGGCGACCTCCGGGAAGTTGACCGAGGTCACGGTGGTGCCATTATCAGAGTAGGTAATCAGCTTCTCGGAGACTTCGATACCGATATTTTCCTGGGCTTCCAGGGTGGAGCCGCCGATATGCGGGGTCAGGATAACGTTTTCCAGTCCACGCAGCGGGCTTTCGAACTCCTCGTCGTTACCCTTGGGCTCCACCGGGAAGACGTCGATGGCCGCACCGTTAAGCTTGCCTGACTTGATGGCTTCGGCCAGGGCATCAATGACGACCACGCTACCCCGCGAGGCATTGATAAAGACAGCGCCCGGCTTCATGGCGGCAATCTCTTTCTCGCCTACCATCCAGCGGGTGGAGGGCAGGTCCGGCACGTGCAGGCTGACGATGTCAGAGCGCCCGAGCAATTCGTCCAGCGAGCCGACCTGATTGGCATTGCCCATCCCCAGCTTGGTAACCACATCGTAATAGATGACGTTAAAGCCCAGAGATTCTGCCAGTACCGAAAGTTGGGCACCAATGTTGCCATAGCCGACAATGCCCAGGGTCTTGCCGCGGGCCTCATGGGAGTTCTTGGCCGACTTCAGCCAGCCACCCTGATGGGCCCGCGCACTTTTCTCGGGGATACCGCGCAGCAGCATGATGGCTTCAGCCAGCACCAGTTCAGCCACCGAACGGGTGTTCGAGTAGGGCGCATTAAACACCACTATGCCGCGCTTGAGCGCTGCTTCGAGGTCCACCTGGTTAGTACCGATACAAAAGCAACCTACCCCAACCAGTTTTTCCGCCGCCGCAAACACGCGCTCATTGAGCTGGGTGCGGGAGCGGATACCGATGAAGTGCACATCACGAATTTTCTCGATCAGCGCCTCTTCATCCAGCGATGTCGGCAGATGTTCAATGTTGTGGTAGCCAGCATTATGAAAGTTGTCCACCGCAGTCTGGTGGACACCCTCAAGCAGCAGGATCTTGATCTTGCCTTTTTCCAGGGACGTTTTGGCCATGGCTGAATCAACCTCTTGGTCAGCGGCTCGCGCCGTGGTTAGGTTCACGAAGGTGCAATATATTAGCACACCCACAGCAGGCAAATAGCCGCCAAGGGATGAAAAGTCTGCGCTGCGAGCATGAAAACCACGCATATTGATGCCAAGGTGGGCAGACGCGGCATGGGTTCCTCGGTGTATACTGTCGCCAACGTAAGTTGGCGCTATTTCAGGCCGACAGGATGCAGGCAGATACGGTAGGCTGGCCATGAATGACCACAACACTTCTTCCTCACAAGATTTTGCTGCCACAGTCGAGCAGCTGGAAAGCCTCGTCGAGCGGCTGGAGTCCGGTGCCCTGTCGCTGGAAGACTCCCTGACCGCCTTCGAGCAAGGTATTCGCCTGACCCGCGAAGCCCAGCAGCGCCTGGATCAAGCAGAACTGAAGGTCCGTGCACTCAGCGAAGACACTCAGGGCCGTCCGGCAATGGAACCCTTTGACCCTCTCGAACGCTCTGATCAGGCCAGCACTGACGTGCCTGAAAGCGACACCGGCCATAAGGATCAACCCCCATGGTAGCCGCTACCCATACTCTTGCTGCTCTGCGCCTGAACGCTCAGACCCGCGTTGATGCGACCCTGAACGGGCTGTTTGAAGCGCGTAACCCTGCTGCCCCGCGCCTGGATGCGGCCATGCGTCACGGCCTGCTGGTGGGCGGCAAGCGCCTGCGGCCGCTGCTTGTCTACCTTTCCGGCCGTGCGCTCGGCGCTGATGACCCGGCACTGGATGCCCCGGCGGCGGCCATCGAGTTGATCCATGCCTACTCGCTGATTCATGATGACTTACCGGATATGGATGACGATGATTTACGCCGTGGCCAACCCACGGTACATAAAGCCTATGACAACGCGACGGCCATCCTGGCCGGTGACGCCTTGCAGGCCCTGGCCTTTGAGGTGCTCGTCCGCCAGCCGCACCCCCGGCTGGGCCCTATGGTTAACACCCTGGCCCAGGCGTCCGGGCGGGATGGCATGGTGGCCGGCCAGGCGCTGGACCTTGAAGCCGTTGGCGGCCATCCGGATGTAGAGGCCCTTGCCTATATGCATGCCCACAAGACCGGCGCACTGATTGAAGCCGCAGTGCGGCTGGGTGGTCTGGTGGCTGTCGAGGCAGACGACCCGCGCCTGGAAGCCCTCGGCCTTTACGCCCGACGTATTGGCCTTGCATTCCAGATCCACGATGACATTCTGGACGTCACAGGTGACACAGCGACACTCGGTAAGGTATCCGGTGCCGATGCCGCCCGCGCCAAGCCCACCTACCCGGGGCTGCTCGGGCTTGTTGGCGCGCAACACAAGGCCCGCCAGCTGACCGAGGAAGCGCTGGCTGCGCTGGCACCGCTCGGCGAGACCGCCGCTCCGCTGGCAGAACTGGCCCATTACATGATCGAGCGCGACCATTGACAATGACCACCGTTAGCAACACGACATTATTACCAAAGGTCTTTGAAAGCGGTCCCTAAAAACGGTCCTTACAAAAGAGTGCCCATGAAGCTGTTCGATGAGATTCCCCGCGAGCGCCCGGCCACGCCGCTGCTCGACTCCTTTGATCATCCCGCTGCCTTGCGGGCCATGAACCTGCGCCAGCTGGACCAGCTGGCCGATGAGCTACGCGCCTACCTGCTATATAGCGTAGGTGTTTCCGGCGGCCACTTTGGCGCTGGCCTGGGGGTGGTAGAACTGAGTGTTGCTCTGCACCACGCCTACCATACCCCCGAAGACCGCCTGGTGTGGGACGTTGGTCATCAGGCCTATCCCCACAAGATCCTGACTGGACGCCGCGAGGCCATGACCAGCATCCGCCAGCACGGCGGGCTGGCGGCCTTTCCACGCCGCGCCGAGTCGGAATACGATACCTTTGGCGTTGGCCACTCCAGCACCTCGATTTCTGCTGCCCTGGGCATGGCCCTGGCCGCCAAGGCCCAGCAGGCGCCCCGGCGGGTGTGTGCGATTATCGGCGATGGCGCCCTGACCGCTGGCATGGCCTTTGAAGCCCTGGCCCACGCCGGCCATGTGGATGCCAACCTGCTGGTGATTCTCAACGATAATGAGATGTCGATCTCCGAGAATGTCGGCGGTATCGCCACCTATCTCGCCCGTATGCTGGCCAGCAAGCCTTACCTTAAGATGCGTGAAGAGAGCAAGAAGGTACTCTCGCATCTGCCCGGTGCGCTGGAACTGGCAAAGCGCACCGAAGAACATATGAAAGGCATGGTCAGCCCTGCGACCCTGTTTGAAGAGATGGGCTTTAACTATGTTGGCCCGATCGACGGCCACGACCTTGATACCCTGACCCAGGTGATCGAGAACCTGCGCGACCTGGACGGCCCCCAGTTTCTGCATATCAAGACCTGCAAGGGCAAAGGATTTCTGCCGGCCGAGGCTGACCCCATTGGCTATCACGCCATTACCAAGCTGGAGCGCCCGGATGCCGGTAAACCAAAGCGCCAGGCATCAAAGCCCGCCTCCCCAACACCTGCGCCGCGCAAATACTGCAACGTTTTTGGTGACTGGCTGTGCGATATGGCAGCAAAAGACAGCCGCCTGATGGGTATTACCCCGGCCATGCGCGAAGGCTCTGACCTGATACGCTTTTCCCGTGAGTACCCAGAGCGCTACTTTGACGTGGCGATTGCTGAACAGCATGCGGTGACCCTGGCGGCTGGCATGGCCTGTGAAGAGATGAAGCCGGTGGTGGCCATCTACTCCACCTTTCTGCAGCGCGGTTATGATCAGCTGATTCATGATGTCGCCGTACAGAACCTGGATGTCACCTTTGCCATCGACCGAGCCGGCCTGGTCGGCGAGGATGGCCCTACCCACCACGGCAGCCTTGACCTTGCCTACCTGCGCTGTATTCCCGGCATGGTAGTACTGGCCCCGGCAGATGAAGCTGAATGCCGCGCCATGCTCAGCGCCGCCTATTATCATGCCGGGCCAGCCGCCGTGCGTTACCCACGTGGGACAGGGCCGGGCAGTGAAATCCCCGCGCACCTGGACCCCATCCCCCTGGGAGAGGCCCAGCTGCGCCGCACCAGCCAGGCAAGCGGTATGCGTATTGCGTTACTGGCCTTCGGCAGCCTCAACACAGCCGCCGCTGAAGTGGCCGAGCGTATGGATGCCTCTCACCTGAACATGCGCTCTGTCAAACCACTGGACCGCAACGCTGTGCTGCACGCCGCCGATGAACACGAGATCCTGGTGACTCTGGAAGAAAACGTGGTCGCTGGAGGAGCTGGAAGCGCCGTCAATGAACTGCTTGCGGCTGAAGGTGTTCAGGTGGAAGTTCTCAACCTGGGGCTGCCGGATACCTTTGTGGAACACGGCACACCCGCTGAACTGCTCCGCGATTGCAGCCTGGATGCTGACGGCATTGAGCGCGCCATCCGTGCGCGTCTGGCGTAACCGCTCAATTTTTAACGTTTAGATAGCTGAGAATGTCATGATATTTCTGATCATTGTGTTTGGCCTGATCGGCCTGGCCTTTGGGGGCTTTGTTGGCCTGCTGGTCGGCGCGGGACTGGGCTGGGGCCTGGGCCGATATATTGGCCGCCGCCTGAACGCCGCCCGTCGCCAGATCCAGGAGGGCTTTCTGGAATCGATCTTCTCGGTTATGGGCTGCCTGTGCCAGGCGGATGGCAAGGTCACCGACGATGAGCTGAGCGTTGCGGAAAAGCTGTTCGACCAGATGCACCTGCAGGGAGAAGCCCGAGCTAAAGCCAAGGCGGCGTTTGAACGCGGTCGTGCTGACAGCTTCGACCTGGAGGCAGAGCTTGCCAAGGTTAACCGCCTGACCCAACGCCAGCCCACCTTACGCCAGGTCTTCCTGCAGGTGCAGCTCACCGCCATCGCGGCGGATGGCGAACTTCACCCCGCCGAGCATGAGATGATTTTGCGGGTCGCGCGAGGGATTGGCTGCAGCGAAGCCGAAGTGCAGCAGATTGAAGCCATGCTCCATGGCGCAGCCGCCAATTCAAAGGGTACCAGCAAGGAAGCCCTTGAGGATGCCTACCGGGTACTGGGCGTTTCTGAACAGGCCAGCGACGCGGAAATCAAGAAAGCCTATCGCCGCCTGATGAGCCAGAACCACCCGGACAAACTGGCCGGCAAGGGCCTGCCCGAGAGCATGCGCGAAGTGGCCCAGGCCCGCACCAGCGAAATCGGCAACGCCTATGAGCGGATTCGCGAGGCGCGCGGCACCTGAACTGTGCTGCTTCACCATCAAGGGTGACTTGCGCTCAACTCGACAGGCTTTTCAGGGAGCAGTGTAAGGTAATACGGCGCTGTAAACGGCAAAGTAGTGGCATACGCTTCCGCCCATGACAAACAGATGCCATATCGCATGGTTATAGGGAATCGCGCGCACAGCGTAAAAGATGACGCCCAGGGTATAGACAATGCCACCCGCCGCCAGCAGCACAATGCCTGTCGACGATAAGCTGGCGGCCATTTCATCCCAGACCAGCACAATCATCCAGCCCATGGCCAGATAGACCGTCACGCGCAGCAGCGCCAGACGTTTTGGCCAACGCAATACGCAAAAAATACCCATAAATGCCAGCGACCATACCAGGGCAAACAGTAGCCAGCCCGTGGGGCCACGCATATTGACCAGCAGGAAAGGCGTATAGGTGCCTGCAATGAGCAGATAGATAGCGCAGTGATCAAGCAGCTGAAAGCGCTGCTTCCAAAGCCGATGCGGCAGGCCATGATAAAGGCTTGAGGTGATATAGAGCCCTACCAGAGTGGTGCCATAAAGGCTCAGGCTGACTATCTTCCACGGGTTGATATGCGTTGCCAGGCTCGCGGATATCACCAGGGTAAGCAGGCCTGCCAGACTGAGGACAGCACCAATGGCGTGGGAAATACTGTTCAGGCGTTCTTCAATAACACTGAATTCGCCCTGCGTTTCTGGCGCGTTGAGCATTGATCACTCCCGGTGGCCAATTCTTCGCGACCCTCATTCTCTGCGACCTGCGCCCGACGGGTGCTATCAAGGCGCTTATTCAGCCCGTTTTAGCAATCCTTTTCATCAACCTTTGCGCTCGATATCCACATCGCTGGCATGCTTGAAGTCTTCCAGCGCCATCATGTGGCCAAGCTTGCCGGCCTTGGTGGTCAGGTAGTGCTCGTTATGGGGATTCAGGCCGGTGGTGATCGGCAACCGCTCTACTACGTTCACTCCGTCGCGGGTCAGCGCATCCACCTTGCGGGGATTATTGGTCATCAGCTTGAGAGCCGTGATGCCCAGATGGTCGAGCATGGGTACGCATAAATCATAGCGGCGCATATCCGCGCCGAAGCCCAGCCGCTCATTGGCTTCGACGGTATCCGCGCCTTCATCCTGCAGATGGTAGGCGCGGATCTTGTTGAGCAAGCCAATCCCTCGGCCTTCCTGACGCAGATAGAAGAGCACGCCACGGCCTTCCTCGGCGATGCGCTTTAGCGCCTCCTGCAGCTGATAGCCGCAATCGCAGCGCATCGAGAACAGCGCATCGCCGGTCAGGCATTCAGAATGAACACGCCCCAGTACCGGCGGGTCGCCGGTGACATCGCCCAGTGTCAGTGCAATGTGATCCTTGCCGGTTGCTTCATCCTCGAAGCCATGCATGGTGAATGTGGCCCAGGGAGTGGGCAGCCGCGAAGCAGCAATAAAACGAATCGTCACAGGTTACCTCGGTGTCAGCACACCCGTTCAGGTCTGGCGGTGTCTAAAGTTGTTAAGCATGTTATCAGGAAGTGGGCTTCTTTGCCGCGCATTCCCCTGCGTCTGGCCATATCATCCGGCGCCCCTGCTGCCCTATAATTGCGTCACTGTTTACTTTTCCAAGAGCCCGATTATGACCTCAGCGTTAAAGAATGACCGTTTCCTGCGTGCTCTGGCACGCCAGCCAGTCGACCGCACCCCCGTCTGGATGATGCGCCAGGCCGGGCGCTACCTGCCGGAATACCGCGCCAGCCGTGCCGATGCTGGCAGCTTCATGGATCTGTGCCGCAACCAGGACCTGGCTTGTGAGGTCACAATGCAGCCGCTGGAGCGTTACCCGTTAGACGCTGCCATCTTGTTTTCCGACATTCTGACCATACCGGATGCCATGGATCTGGGCCTGTATTTCGTCACCGGTGAAGGCCCCAAATTCAAGAAAACCGTGCGTACTCCTGCCGAGGTTGAAGCACTGAAGGTGCCTGACGCCGAACGCGACCTTGATTATGTCATGAACGCCGTCTCCACCATACGCCGTGAGCTTAACGGCAGCGTGCCCCTGATCGGCTTCTCCGGTAGCCCCTGGACGCTGGCAACCTACATGGTGGAAGGCAGCTCCAGCAAGGATTTCCGTCATGTCAAAACCATGCTGTACGATACGCCGGATGCCATGCACCAGCTGCTCGACAAACTGGCCCATGCAGTGACGGACTACCTTAACGCCCAGATTCGCGCGGGTGCCCAGGCGGTACAGATTTTTGATACCTGGGGAGGCACCCTGTCGACCCCGGCCTACCGTGAGTTTTCACTGCGCTATATGGAGCAGATTGTTTCCGGCCTGATTCGCGATCACGATGGCCGCCGCGTGCCGGTGATCCTGTTCACCAAGAACGGCGGCCAATGGCTGGAAGATATTGCCTGCGCTGGCGCCGATGCGCTGGGGCTGGACTGGTCAACTGAGCTGTCTGATGCACGCGCCCGGGTCGGGCACAAGGTGGCCCTGCAGGGCAACCTTGATCCCAACGTCCTGTTTGCCCGTCCGTCGGCCATCCGTGCTGAAGTCGCGCGGGTATTGGAAAGTTATGGCCACGGTCCCGGCCACGTGTTCAACCTGGGCCACGGCATCAGCCAGTTCACCAACCCGGATAACGTGACCGCCTTTATGGAAGCACTTCACGAACTCAGCCCGCAATATCACAGGGAGATCAGCGTTCAATGAGCCCGCTTGCTGACAACCAGTGGTTTACCGAAGTCTTTGACCGCCACGGCAGTGCCTTTTCGTTGAAGGTCAGCGAAAAGCTGCTGGATGTACAAAGCGCCTATCAGCACCTGGAAGTCTACGCCACTGAGACATTTGGTAACCTGATGGTGCTGGATGGCTGTGTGATGCTGACCGATCGCGACAACTTCCTTTATCACGAGATGATTGCCCATCCGGCCCTGTTCACCCATCAGCAGCCTGAGCGGGTGGTGATTATTGGCGGTGGTGACTGCGGCACGCTGAAAGAAGTGTTGCGCCATCCGGGCGTTCGGCACGTCACTCAGATCGACATTGATGAAGAAGTCACCAAGGCAGCAGAGCGCTTCTTCCCAGCCTTGGTGGACGCCAATGACGACCCCCGCGCTGAGCTGCTGTTTGCTGACGGCGTCAAGTGGGTCGACGAGGCGGAGGATGAGAGCATTGATGTGCTGATTATCGACTCTACTGATCCGGTTGGCCCCGCTGAAGGGCTGTTCAAGACTGAGTTCCTGACCCGCTGCCACCGTATCCTCAAACCCGGCGGCGTCATGGTGCAGCAGAGTGAATCACCGCTTTACCACAGTGGTTCCATCATTCGGGAGCTGCGCCGGGATATGCGTGAAGCCGGTTTTTCCAGTGTCGCTACCCTGCCGTTCCCCCAGCCGGTTTATCCCTCTGGCTGGTGGAGCGTCACCCTGGCAGGCAAGCAGTGTTCGGTCGAGAGCTTTCGTGAAGAGGCAGTTGCTGAACACACAATGCCGCTTCAGTATTATACGCTGGCGGCCCACCGCGGCGCCCTGACACTCCCGCCCTTCATGCGCCAGGCATTGGATGAAACGCCTGCCGACTGACCCTTTGTGGCCCCATCCTGCACCTTTCTGGTGAAGGCAGTCGCCCAGATGACACACTTGTGGGCAGTAATGTTTCGCAAGTGTGTCTTTGGCAGGGATTAATTTGCGTTGAAAAGCGCTGAATTCAGAACCATACCCTTGATGGCACTTTCCTTGCTAGGTTCTAGTGACATGCCTTGGCATGCGTTTATCAAAAGACGTAACGACACTTAACCACGTAAGGTGAATTCCCATGCTAAACAAGAAGAACCTGGTTCTCGCAGTGTCCACGAGTGCACTGGCCCTGGCCAGTATTTCCAGTGCCCATGCTTCTACTCTGGAAGATACAATGGAGCGTGAGGCTGTGCGCTGTGGCGTCAGCGATGGTTTGCCCGGCTTTTCAGCACCCGACGATGATGGTAACTGGCAAGGCCTGGACGTGGATGTCTGCCGCGCGGTCGCGGCGGCCGTGCTAGGTGATGCGGATGCCGTTGACTATGTATCCCTCAACGCCGTTGAGCGTTTCACTGCACTACAGTCTGGCGAAGTCGACGTGCTGTCGCGTAACACCACCTGGACAACCACCCGCGATACCACTCTGGGAATCAACTTTGCAGGTGTCAGCTTCTACGATGGCCAGGGCTTTATGGTCAACCGTGACCTGGGTATCTCTAGCGCCTCTGAGCTCGACGGTGCCGCCATCTGTATCCAGGCAGGTACAACTACCGAGCTTAACCTGGCAGATTATTTCCGTGCCAACGATATGGAATTCGACCCCATCGTGTTTGATACCTCAGAGCAGACCGTTGGCGGCTACCAGGCGGGCCGCTGCGATGTCCTGACTTCTGACACTTCTCAGCTGGCGGCACTGCGTATCCAGCTGGATGACCCGGATGCTTCCGTGATCCTCAGCGACGTTATCTCTAAGGAGCCCCTCGGCCCTTCAGTGCGCCAGGGTGATGACGAGTGGTTCAATATCGTCAAATGGTCGCTGTTTGCTCTGTTGAATGCCGAAGAGCTGGGCATCAGCAGTGAAAACGTTGACGACATGATGGCTTCTGAAGACCCCAATATCGTGCGCCTGCTCGGCCAGGACGGCAACTATGGTGAAGGCATGGGGCTGGAAGCGGACTGGGCCTACAACATTATCAGCCAGGTTGGTAACTACGAAGAGATCTATGATCGCAACGTCGGCATGGACTCACCGCTGCAGATCGAGCGCGGTGTCAACGCATTGTGGACTGACGGCGGCGTACAGTACGCACCGCCCATCCGTTAAGCGTCTCGTGTAACCCAGGCCCGCCGCGAGGCGGGCTTCTTGATCGTGTTTTTGCACCACGGAGACGCCACCCATGTCTGTAAAATCCACACCTCGCCCGGCAGGCCAAAAGCCACCGTTCTGGCGAGACCGCGCCAAGCGGGCGCTTATCTTTCAGCTATTGCTGATTGCCGCCGTTGCTGCCTTTCTTCTCTATATTGTCGGTAATACTCAGGACAACTTATCCGAACGTGGTATCACCACCGGGTTTGGTTTCCTGAGTAATACCGCCGGTTTTGGCATTGTCCAGAGCCTGATCGACTATTCCTCGCAGAGTAGCTATGGGCGCACCTTTATTATCGGCCTGCTGAATACCCTGCTGGTCGGCGGCCTGGGCGTGCTGGCAGCCACGATTATCGGTTTTACCGTCGGCATCGCTCGGCTGTCACCTAACTGGCTGATTGCACGCCTAGCCAATATCTACATCGAGACTTTCCGTAATATCCCCTTACTGCTACAGATTTTTTTCTGGTATTTCGCCGTCTTGCGCACCCTGCCAAGCGCTCGGGAAAGCATGGCCTTTGGGGAAGCCATTTTTCTGAATGTGCGCGGCCTCTACCTGCCTCAACCGCTGTTTGAATCCGGTTTTGGGTTGATTCCCGCCACCTTCCTGGTGGCCATTGTCGCCAGTATTGCGCTGGTCATCTGGAACAAGCGCCGTCATGAGGCGACGGGCAAACGCATCCCCGCTGGCTGGCTGTCTCTGGTGCTGATTTTTGGCCTGCCGCTTGTGGTACTGGTCGCCACCGGTGTGCCAGTGACCTGGGAAATGCCGGAACTGCGCGGTTTCAACTTCCGTGGCGGCATTACCGTGATCCCCGAGTTTCTTGCCCTGTGGCTGGCTCTTTCGATCTATACGGCCTCGTTTATCGCCGAGATTGTCCGCTCAGGCATTCAGGCCATCTCCCACGGCCAGACCGAAGCGGCCCAGGCGTTGAGCCTGCCGCGCAACCTGATCCTCAAGCTGGTCATCATTCCACAGGCCATGCGGGTGATTATTCCACCATTGACTAGTCAATACCTCAACCTGATCAAGAACTCATCGCTGGCCACGGCGATTGGGTACCCTGATCTGGTCTCTGTGTTTGCCGGCACAACGCTCAACCAGACAGGGCAAGCGATTGAGGTGATTGCCATGACCATGGCGGTGTATCTCACTATCAGCCTTCTGGTATCGATGTTCATGAACTGGTTCAACGCCCGCGTGGCGCTGGTCGAACGCTAGGCCTGCTGAGGATAACAAGATGATTCATAATCGTGACACTATCGCTGAGCGGCCGGCGCCCAAAAGCGTGATCGGCCCTATCGCCTGGCTGCGCGCCAACCTGTTCAACGGCCCGATCAATTCGCTGTTTACCCTGATTGGTCTCTACATCGTCTATCTGCTGATAGTACCTACCGTACAGTGGGCCTTTATCAATGCGGACTGGATAGGCACCAGCCGCGATGACTGCTCTCGCGAGGGTGCCTGCTGGGTGTTTGTGAATGCCCGTATCGGACAGTTTATCTACGGGCTCTACCCCAGTGAGGAAACCTGGCGGGCCAATATTGTGTTTGCCGGTTTCTTTGCACTGATTGCCTGGCTGGCTATACCCCGCCTACCCTTGAAGCGCTGGGTGGCCATTTTTGCCCTACTGGCCTTCCCGGTGATCGCCTACGTTCTGTTGCACGGTGGCTATTTTGGCCTGGAGCGGGTTCCTACCAACCGCTGGGGCGGCCTTATGCTGACCCTGCTGCTGGCCACGGTGGGCATGATAGCGGCCTTGCCAATTGGCATCATGCTGGCGCTTGGGCGACGCTCGGAAATGCCGATTGTAAAAAGCTTTTGCGTGGTGTTTATCGAGTTCTGGCGCGGTGTGCCCCTGATCACCATTCTGTTTATGGCCTCGGTCATGCTACCGCTGTTTCTGCCCGGAGATATGAACATAGATCGTCTGGTAAGAGCCCTGATCGGCATTACCCTGTTCCAGAGTGCCTATATGGCGGAGGTGATTCGCGGGGGGCTTCAGGCTATCCCCAAGGGCCAGGAAGAAGCTGCCGCCGCGTTGGGGATGACCTACTGGAAACGCATGGGCCTGATTGTATTGCCCCAGGCGCTGAAGATGATGATTCCCGGTATCGTCAATACCTTTATCTCGCTGTTCAAGGACACCACCCTGGTGATGATCATCGGGCTGTTTGATCTGCTGGGTATTGTCCAGGCGGCCCTGTCGGATTCGCGCTGGCTGGGCTTCTCGCTGGAGGGCTATGTGTTTGCCGCCTTCATGTTCTGGATTTTCTGTTTCAGCATGTCGCGCTACAGCCAATACCTGGAGCGCAAACTGCATACCGGCCACCGGAACTAGCAGCCGTTACTGAACAACGATTTATTAAAGACTGGCTTATTTAATAACAGTTTATAAAACAGGGTGAATATCGCTATGGCACAAGCAGCGATCGACAACGCCGACCTGATGGTCGAAATGGACAACGTCAACAAGTGGTTTGGCGATTTCCATGTTCTGCGTGATATCAATCTGCAGGTAAGGCGCGGTGAGCGCATCGTGATCTGCGGGCCATCCGGCTCCGGTAAATCCACCATGATCCGCTGTATCAATCATCTTGAAGAGCATCAGCAAGGTGATATCACGGTAGGTGGCGTGCCCCTGACTCAGGATGTCAAGCGGATCGAGCAGATACGCCGCAGCGTGGGCATGGTGTTCCAGCACTTCAACCTGTTTCCGCATCTGAGCGTGCTGGAGAATTGCTGCATTGCCCCCATGTGGGTACAAAAGAAATCGCGTAAGGAAGCCGAAGAGCTGGCCATGCAGTATCTGGAACGGGTACGGATTGCTGAGCAGGCGCTCAAGTATCCGGGTCAGCTGTCTGGCGGTCAGCAGCAGCGCGTGGCGATTGCCCGCTCGCTGTGCATGCATCCGGAGGTCATGCTGTTTGATGAGCCAACCTCCGCCCTGGACCCTGAGATGATCAAGGAAGTGCTTGACGTCATGGTTGAACTGGCTGAAGAAGGCATGACCATGCTGTGTGTCACCCACGAGATGGGCTTTGCCAAAACCGTGGCCGACAGGGTAATTTTTATGGATCAGGGACAGATCATTGAGGAAAACGCGCCAGAGCCTTTCTTCAACGATCCGCAATCCGAGCGTACCCAGCTGTTTCTCAGTCAGATTCTCGGACACTGATACATTCCCAGTAAGCACGCACCTGATTACGACCCGCTTCTTTTGCGGCATAAAGTGCCTGATCTGCCTGCGCCACTGCCATCGACTGGCAGTGGCGTATATCTTCCTCGGGGTGCAGTGCCTGCTCTGTGCCAAAGCACTCAGGCGCACTGAAACTGGCAATGCCGACGCTTATGGTCATTGGCACACTGACCTTAACGCCTTGAGTATCGCCTGGCAGCCCTGCCAGAGGTTCCAGCATAAAGCCATCTTCGGCAATACTGCGACGCAGTCGCTCTCCCAACGCCAACGCCTGGTTATCATTCAACTCTGCAGCGATAACGGCAAACTCTTCGCCTCCCAACCTTATCAGGCAGTCGTCAGAGCGCAGCTGCGCCTGCAGGCGCTTTGCCAGGTCAACCAACAGTACATCCCCCGCAGGGTGGCCATAACGGTCATTGATCTGCTTGAAATAATCAATATCCAGCAGCAGCAGAAAATGGCGACCAAGGCTACGGCGTTCAAAAAGCTCTATGAGACGACGCAGCATACCTCGTCGATTAAACACACCGGTCAACTCATCCATTTCGGCGGCCACATTGGCCAGTACTTCACCCTGCTTGCGCTGGCTGATATCAATTATCAACCCTGCCAGCCCCAGCAAACGCCCATCCTCGGCCAAGTGTGCTTCAATGACCAACTCGTACCAGCGCACCTCACCTGTCAGTGTTTTCAGCCTGACATCGTGGCGACAGTTGGACTGGCCGCTGGAAAGCCCCCGGCGTAAACGCCCC
>JBNJGW010000039.1:0-23084 GCA_051748005.1 Pseudomonadota bacterium
ATGCCAGCTTTGACCTTGGCAATATCCGGCTTTTTATGGCCCATGAACTGGTGGGTGAAGGCTTGCGAATTGATTGCGAAGGCTGGTGGAAGCTGCGCCACCTATACGTGGATGGCGCGGCAGTACAAACACCGCGCCAACGCTAGGCTCAGGCCAGAGATGAGCCAGCGCTACTATCATCTGCGGGCAATGCCAGTGCCATTATGGCACTCGCTGCCACCAGAGCCGCTGCAACCCACAGGCAGGCGCTCAAGCCATAGGCCATATACAGCCAGCCGGACAGCAAGGTGCCAATCAGGCGACCCATGGCATTGGCCATATAATAAAAACCGACATCCATGGAAACCCCATCCGCCCGGGCGTAATGCACAATCAGGTAGCTATGCCAGCTGGAGTTGATGGCAAACAGCACACCAAATGCCAAAAGTCCCACCACCAACCAGCCAACCTGCGCCAGCGGCAATAGCGCCAGGGCAATCGCCAGCACGGCAAGCGCTGCCGCCCAAGTGGCGGTCAGCACGCGGGCGTCGCCCTTGATCAGCCGAGTCAGCTTGGGCGCCTGGGTTTGCACGCCGCCATAGCCAATAATCCATATGGCCAACAGGCCGCCCACCGTCCAGTGGGTCCAGCCATGCTGGTCATACAGAAATACCGGCAGGGCCACGACAAACCACACATCCCGAGAGGCAAACAGGCACAGGCGCGCGGCTGAAAGCACATTGATGGCGCGGGATTTGGAAAATATCTCGGAGAATTTAGGCTTGCGTTTCTGACGCCCCAGATCGGCTTTCAAGCGCCATAATGACAGCATCAGAACCACGCACAGCATCAGCGCCATCACCAATACCGCCCCACGAAAACCAATCAGCGTCAGCAGGACACCGCCAACGAAAAAGCCCAGCCCCTTCAAGGCATTCTTGGAACCGGTGAGCATCGCCACCCAACGGTAAAGCGCGCTGTTGGCATTGGCGCTATCGCTGGGCACCAACACCTTGACAGCACTTTTGGCGCTCATCTTGTTCAGATCCTTGGCAATCCCCGACAGCGCCTGGGCGATCATCACCCAAACCACGGTCAGCATGCCGGCTGGCACCAGCAGCATACTCAGAGCCACAATCTGGATGGCAAGCCCCATATTCATGGTGCGGTTCAGACCCAGCCGTGCGCCCAGCCAGCCGCCGACCAGATTGGTCACTACGCCAAAGGCCTCATAGAACAGAAACAGCATGGCGATTTCAAACGGTGAATAGCCAAGCTGATGAAAATGCAGCACGACCAGCATGCGCAGGGCGCCATCAGTGATGGTGAACGCCCAATAGTTGCCGGTAATCAGCATATACTGGCGCACCTCGAAAGGCAGCGCCCGCACGCGGCTCAGTATTGATTCACTCACAGCCCATCTGCTCCACCCACTTTCAGCGCGAGTTCAGCGGTACGGTTGGCATAGCCCCACTCGTTGTCATACCAGGCGTAAAGCTTGAGCTGTGTACCGTTAATCACCATGGTAGAGGGCGCATCGACGATGGTACTGCGTGGGTCGGTGCGGTAATCAATCGATACCAGCGGGCGCTCTTCGTAGCCCAGAATTCCTGCCAGTTCTCCTTCCGCCGCCGCTTTCAGTGCCGCATTGACCTCTTCCACCGTCACGCTGCGTTCCAGCTCAAATACCATATCGGTCAAGGACGCATTAGCCAGCGGCACCCGCACGGCGTGACCGTTGATCTTGCCTTCCAGCTCCGGGAAGATGGCAGTAATCGCCTTGGCTGAACCGGTTGTGGTCGGGATCAGGCTCATTCCGCAGGCGCGGGCGCGGCGCAAGTCTTTATGCGGCGCATCCAGAATCGTCTGGGTATTGGTGATATCGTGAACCGTGGTCATCGAGCCATGGCGAATGCCAAAGGTTTCCTGAATCACCTTGACGATAGGCGCCAGACAGTTGGTGGTACAGCTGGCGGCCGTCACAATCGCGTGTTGAGCAGGATCGTAGAGGTGATCATTAACCCCCATCACCAGATTCAGCACGCCCTCTTCCTTGACCGGTGCGCTGACCACGACGCGCTTGACGCCCTGATCCAGATAGCCCTGCAGCACCGCCGCCGTTTTATGCTTGCCAGAACACTCGATGATCACATCACAGCCTGACCAGTCGCAGGCCTCAAGTTGACGGTTCGCGCTGAACGCAATGGCATGCCCGTCTATGCGGATCTGTTCTGACATGGATTCAAGCCCCTGCCCTGGCGACCAATGACCGTGTACGGAATCAAACTCCAGCAGATGGGCAAAAGTGGCCGCATCGCCGCCGGGGTCATTCACCCGCACCAGCTCAACGCGCCCTTGTGTGACCGCCGCCCACAGGCAACGCAGGGTCAAACGTCCGATCCGCCCCAGGCCGTTGATACCGATTTTGATTGCCATGCTGTTACCCTCCTGATCAGAATGCCTTGAATATACAATTTTCCATATATATAACGATCAAAAAAGGCCCGTGATGCTCACGGGCTTGGAACGGTTAACCGTAGCGACCGGAAATATAGTCTTCGGTTTTTTTCTGGGCCGGAGTCGAGAACATCACTTTTGTATCGTTGTACTCGATAATCTCACCCAGGTGGAAGAAGGCGGTGTAATCTGCCACACGGGCCGCCTGCTGCATATTGTGCGTCACCGTTACAATTGTGAACTGCTCTTTGAGCTTGTCCATCAGGTCTTCGATGGTTGCCGTCGAGATAGGATCGAGCGCCGAGGTTGGCTCATCCATCAGAATCACATCCGGCTGAACCGCAATGGCGCGGGCAATACACAAGCGCTGCTGCTGACCACCGGATAGCGAGGTGCCCGGTTCCTGCAGCTTATCTTTTACTTCATTCCACAAACCGGAATCACGCAGCGCCTTTTCAACCAGCTCATCCTGATCGGCTTTGCGGCTGACCATGTCATGCATGCGCGGTGCGTAGGCGATATTCTCATAGATCGACTTGGGAAACGGATTAGGCTTCTGGAACACCATGCCAACACGACGGCGCAGCGCCACTTCATCCATTTTGGCGGCGTTAACATCACGGCCGTCCATTTCCACCAGCCCTGAGACGCTAACGCTGGGAATCAGGTCATTCATGCGATTAAGGCAACGCAAGAAAGTTGATTTACCACAGCCCGACGGGCCAATCAGAGCAGTCACGTTTTTCTGAAAAAGATCGATACTGATGTTGCTCAGCGCCTGTGATTTGCCGTACCAAAGGTTCAAATCACGCACACGAATGCTTAGCTCATGGCTGGCCTCGCTGTTGCGGGTATAGGGTTGCCCAACCGCTGGTGTTTGCTGCTCAACCCTCTCGGCTGATTGCCCAGGTGTTTGTACAGTTGCTTGAGTGCTCATACTGTTCATAGTGAGTTCCTTGATAACGGCCGGCTTACCAGCGACGTTCAAATTTCTTGCGTAATACAACCGCAGAGGCATTGAGTGAAATCAAAATAGTCAGTAGCACCAGAATTCCCCCGGCCGTCTTTTCTACAAAGGCTTTTTCAGGTTCGCTGGCCCAGGTAAATATCTGGGCAGGCATCACGGTTGCCGCCTCTGTAAAGGAAGCCCCGACATCGGGAATAAACGCCACCATACCGACGATAATTAAAGGGGCCGTTTCGCCCATGGCTTGTGCCAAACCAATAATGGAACCGGTCATGATGCCGGGCATGGCCAATGGCAAGACGTGATCCTTGACCACCTGCCAACGTGAACATCCTAATCCAAAGGCAGCGTGTCGAATGGATTCTGGCACGCTGCGGAGTGCAGTCCGCGTCGAAATAATAATCACAGGTAAGGTCATCAAGGCCAGCGTCATACCGCCCACAAGTGGCGAGGAGCGAGGCACCCCGAAGAAATTGATGAATATTGCCAACCCCAACAGACCAAATAGAATGGAAGGTATCGCCGCCAGGTTGTTGATATTGATTTCAATCAGCTGGGTAAAACGGTTATCCGGTGCGAATTCTTCAAGATATATAGCCGTCATCACGCCAATCGGAAAGGCAATCGCCAGGGTCACAATCATGGTCATGATGGTGCCGACCACCGCCGAAAGAATACCGGCACTTTCTGCGGTTTTGGAGTCACCCTGAGTAAAGAAGGTCGAGTTGAATTTCTGGGTAACCTGACCTGATTCGACCAGCCGATCTACGGTGGCAATTTCCTCATCACTGAGCTTATTACGTTGACCTTTCAGATACTGATCGACCTGGCTATTGGCCAATAACCAGAGGGTTTCACTGCTGCCAATCAAGTCCGGCTCATTACGTAGCAAGCGCGGAATGCTGCGAATCTCGGTACGGCTCACAATCGGAATCAGATCGGAATCAAGAGCCTGTCGAGCATCCGTGGAAGCCTCTTCGGAATAGCTTATTTCGGTTTCAACGTAGGCTTGCTGAAACGCAGGCAGCCCTTTTATTAACATATCGGTAAAGAACCACAGCAAGAACAACCCGGCTAGCCCAAGTGCCCCCATGGATAGCCACTTCAAACGTGCTGATTTGCGGTGACGACGCTTGAGTTGCTGACTGATTTGATCGAATGAATCACTCATTGATGTATATCCCGAGCGTTACAGGTTATTAACACGGTATTTTTCACGGAAGCGACGGATCATGATCACTGATACCAAGTTCAGCGTCAGGGTCACTGCAAACAACACAAGCCCCAGAGCAAACGCGGAGAGCGTTTCGGCACTTTCAAATTCCTGGTCGCCGGTCAGTGCCGCCACAATACGTACGGTAACTGTGGTCATATCCTCTAGAGGGTTGGCCGTTAGATTAGGACGCATACCCGCCGCCATCACCACTATCATGGTTTCACCCAAAGCCCTAGACATACCCAGCAGAGAAGCAGAAATAACCCCGGGAAGTGCTGCTGGCACAACCACATCGCGTATCGTCTCGCCCTTGGTCATGCCCAAGGCTAGCGATCCCTGACGCATGCTGTCCGGCACGGCGTTGATAACATCATCAGACAGAGAAGAAATAAATGGGATTATCATGATGCCCATCACAATCCCTGGCGCCACGGCATTGTTGTAGGACGCATCCAGACCAAAAAAACCGGCGATATTGACAATGATGGGCGCCACGGTAATGGCGGCAAAAAAGCCATACACCACGGTTGGGATACCGGCCAGCACTTCGAGTAGTGGCTTGGCAATCGTGCGCACCTTGGTAGGCGCATATTCCGACATATAGATGGCTGAAGCCAGACCGATGGGAACCGCCACCAGCATGGCAATCAGAGTGATCATGAAGGTGCCAGCAAACAGCGGCACAGAACCAAACTGTGCACCGCTACCATCACCACGACCGGCAGCCGCCAGGAAGCTGGCGCCTGGATTCCAGGTAGTACCGGTTATAAATTCCCAAAAGCTGTGCATCTCGAAGAAACGCAGCGATTCGAAAATAATCGAAATCAAAATCCCAAAGGTAGTGAAGATCGATATCAATGCAGCGCCTGCAAGCACCCAGCGAATGACGCGCTCAATGGCTTTGCGAGCATGAAAATCAGCTCTTACTTGTACGACACCGACAGCCAAGCCGGCCGCAGCCACCACCAGACTTGCTGATAAGAGATAAAGCGGATGGATTTCAGCACCCAAAAGCAGTAAAACAAAGGCCCCTAACACACCCACCAATACTGCAGGGCCAGCGGTAGAAAGCACCGCAAACCAGGCATATTGATCTGGCTGGGCATACATGGAGGAGCCTGAAGCACGCAGGCGAGCTGCTTTTGAACGGCCGACGAAGAAAGCAATCAGGCCCAGAATTAAGAGGACACTACAAAATATTAAGAGTAGCTGGTTGGTCTGCATCATTGGTATCTCAGGTTAACCATCGGAGCTATTTCAAGTGATACTAAGTCATAAACATGACACTTAAATGACAACACCCCATTAAAACAAAAGCCGGCAACCCAAGTTGCCGGCTTTTAACTTACTTAGCTTTGCAGCTTACTTCAGGACGTCAACCGTCATCGCAGTGCGGTTAGCAACGCTTTCACGCCACTCAGCACGCTCAGCTTCCGGCAGCGGAATCAAACCAATATCCGCCAGGTAACCAGAATCGCTGATCATTTGCTCTTCCATGAACATATCAACGTATTCATACATCGGCGGCACAGCGTCAGCGTGCTGGTTCTTGACGTAGAACCACAGTGAACGGGCAACCGGGTAATCACCCGAGCTGATGGCTTCAGCTTCAGGCTCTACACCGCCAATGCTGGCGCCTTGAATAGTGTCAGTATTCTCAACCAGGAAGGAATAGCCAAAGATACCGAAGGCTTTTGTATCTTCAGAAAGACGCTGGACAATCAGATTGTCGTTTTCGCCGGCATCAATGTAGGGGCCGTCATCACGAACAGTGGTGTAGCCTTCACCGCCGTAAACATCCATCTCTTCAGAGACTGTTTCCATGACCAGCTCTTCGAAAGCGTCACGTGTACCTGACGTGGAGGGCGGGCCGTAGATGGAAATTTCACGATCCGGCAAGGAGGAATCGATTTCGCTCCAGTTAGTGTAGGGGTTGTCAACCAGCTCACCGTCAACCGGCACCTGGGCAGCAACCGCCATGAAAAGCTGTTCAAGGGTAAAGTCAGCTTCGTCGTTTTCAGTTGACTGACCAATAACGATACCGTCAGAACCGATCTTAGCTTCAGTGATATCGGTTACGCCGTTCTCTTCACAGCGCTCAAATTCAGATACCTTCATGCGACGTGAGGCGTTGGTGATATCCGGCGTGCCATCGCCAACACCGTTACAGAACAGACGTAGACCACCACCAGAACCAGTGGATTCAATCACCGGTGTTGGGTAGTTGGTAGTGGCGCCAAATTCTTCAGTCACAAAACTGGCAAAAGGATAAACCGTGCTTGAACCCACGATGTTGATCTGGTCGCGGGCTTGAGCCACACCGGCAACGCTCATTACGGCAGCGGCGATTACGGTCGTCTTGAGAATACGGTTCATGCGAAATACTCCTGTTCATGTAAGGGGACTAGCCTTCGCAATACACACAATGCCCACCTTCCATGACAGCTTCATGACAACCGCCAAAACGATTTTGTTAATTTGTGTAACTAATTTTCCTTTAGCTGGCGCCTTCGACCACAGCCGTTGGGGTGAGCAAGCGCACGCCGATATTACCCAGCAGCGAGGCGGCCAGCATGGTCAGCACCATGGGCGCGATATGCTCGACCTCGAACAGCCCCACCATCATGCCTGCCAGCGCCCCACAGCCAAACTGGATACCGCCGAGCAGCGCTGTGGCCGTGGCGCTTATATGCCCAAAATGATCCAGCAATGACGAAATAGCATTAGGCGTAATCAGGCCAATCATTCCGGTAAACATCATCACCAGCACCACCACCACGGGCAGACTGGCCAGGTCCAGCAGCATGACAGTCACTAACGCCGAAGCGGCAAATAACTGCACCGTTAAGCCAAGCCGCAGGTTCTGCTGGGGCGTGCGCTTTTTAAGCAGATAGATATTGACCCGGTTGGAAAGCGCAATCACCACCACATTTACCCCGAATACAAAGGGGTACACCGCTGGAGAAAGCGAAAAATGTTCCAGGTACAAAAACGGCGAGGCGGTCACGAAAGCAAACAAACCGGCAAATGACGCCGCGGCCGCACAGATATAGCCCATGCCTTCGCGATGCTTGAGCACGCTGGCATAGTTACGGATAACCTGGCGCGGTGAAGCCACCGGCTGAGTCATATCGCGGGTTTCCGGCAAACGCGTGCCTAAAAGCCAGGCAAGAAAAGCCGCGTACGCCGCCAGAAATACAAAGATCAACCACCAGCCCGCCACAAACAGCAGCAAACTCCCCACGGCAGGTGCTACCAGCGGCGCCAGCATCATGATCATCGCCATGGTCGACATCACCTTGGCAGCTTCGCGGCCCTGAAAGCAGTCGCGCACAATGGCAGCAGAGTTGACCACACAGGCCCCGCCGCCCAGCGCTTGAATAAAACGCCAGACCAGTAGCGATGTCAGGCTATCCACCTGGGTAATCACCAGGCTGGCCAAGGCAAACGCCAAAAGGCCGCCCAGAAGCACCGGTTTACGCCCCAGCCGGTCAGATAGTGGTCCAAAGCACAGCTGGCCAAACGCAAACCCAAACAGAAACACACTGATTGAAAGCTCGGTATGGTGAATACTGGCACCCACATCGGCTGCCAGTGCCGACATGGCGGGCAGGTAAGCATCAATAGCAAAGGGCGCCAATGCCGTATTTGCAGCAACGAGTATCGCTACACGGCGCGCATTAAGTTGCATGAGTTTCCTTTTATCAGCAAAATTATAAGCATGCTAAGTATATCGCCATTTATCAGCAATGTCGGTAGCTGTTCGAAGCGCCAACACCTTGGTAAAGTAGCCGCAACAACTACCCAGGAGTGTTATATGGCGACGAGCTTGCTTTCTCAACTTAAAACGATGACCACAGTGGTTGCTGATACCGGCGACCTTGAAGCGATTCGCCGTTTTCAACCGCAGGATGCCACCACCAATCCCTCGCTGATTCTGCAGGCTTCACAGCAGGAAGCCCGGCGCGAGCGTCTGGCACAGATTGCCAGAGACAGCGCTGATATCAACGAAGCCGTTGACCGGGTCGCTGTGGAAATCGGTCGTGAAATCAGCGAACTGGTGCCCGGTTATGTATCAACGGAAGTCAGTGCCCGGCTATCATTTGACCGCGAAGCTACTATCAGCAGAGCATACTCTCTGATCGAGCGTTACCAGCGCGAAGGCGTTGGCGCCGAACGTATACTGATCAAGGTTGCCTCCACCTGGGAAGGCATTCAGGCCGCGCGGGAACTGGAACGTAACGGAATTCGCACAAACCTGACCCTGCTGTTCGGTTTCGCTCAGGCCCAGGCCTGCGCAGACGCGGGGGCTACCCTGATCTCCCCTTTCGTCGGGCGCATTCTCGACTGGCACAAGGCCCGCCAGCCGGAAGCTGATTTCAGCGGCAGCAAGGATCCCGGCGTACAATCGGTCAAGCGTATCTATGACTATTACAAGGCAGCCGGTTACAGCACCATCGTGATGGGTGCCAGCTTTCGTAATATAGGTGAAATTCAAGCCCTGGCCGGCTGTGACCGTTTAACCATTTCACCCAAGCTGCTGGATGAACTCGACCAGCAGACAGGTAACCTGCCTCAGCAGCTGACTGCCAACCTGGACAGCATCACGACTGACGCACCACTTGACGAGGCCAGCTTTCGCTGGGAGATGAACGAAGACGAAATGGCCCATGACAAGCTAGCTGAAGGCATTCGCAAGTTTATGGCCGATCAATACCAGCTGGAAAAACTGCTTGGCGAACTGAGCCGCCGCTAGGCGGAATACCCCCCAGGCGCCGACATTCATCGGCGGCGCCTGGTTAACCCGAGTTTTACTACCTGTTTATTCGGGTGGTTTATCCTGGTCTTCAAGCATTTCCACCAGCGGCTGAAACTGTTCGCGATTGTGCTCATTCATATGCATCAGGATGCGATGTGCTTCCAGAATACGCTGGCGCATCCCTTGCTCATCGGCAGGCACTTCTGCAACCGTTTCAGCGGCTTCAGGCAACGGCTGCTCCAGGGGCATTTTCATCAAGGTGAAGAAATGCGAAAAGCCCATAACA
The DNA here is from genome assembly GCA_051748005.1 of Pseudomonadota bacterium. Taxonomy (GTDB): domain Bacteria; phylum Pseudomonadota; class Gammaproteobacteria; order Pseudomonadales; family Halomonadaceae; genus Vreelandella. The sequence goes on from JBNJGW010000039.1 coordinate 9,665, forward strand.
TCGAGCATTTTCCGCACGTCCGGGTTATCCACAATAATGGTGGGTGGTTGCTCCAGTCGCCCCTTAACCGCAATTGCCACCTTGGCCAGAAAGCCCAGTGCTGTCGAATCCACGTTAGTGGCTTCACGCAGGTCAATCATGACGGCCTCAAGGCCAGGCGTTTTCGCCAGGCGCTGCGCTTGAGAATCCAGGGTTGCGCACAGCGTAAGGCGCACATCTCCACACAGCTTGAGAACAAATACGCCAGACTCGAATGCGGCTTTAATACGGCCTTCTTCAATCAACATGACCAAATCCGCTCACCATCATGATTGTCAGATCGTCGGGCAGAGCATTACGATCAGGCGTTACATCGCTATCGAATGCTTCATCATCGCTTATCAGCTGACTGGTAAACGCCAGCTGGTCTCTTAGTTGTTCCAGGGTGGTGCTTTGGCTGATCAAGAGTTCCAACTCCGCCAGTCTTTCATCCAGCGTTGCACCAGAAAGACACTCAAGAACTCCATCGGAACATAGCCAGAGCGAGAACTGCTCAGGTAAATCCAGGCTGAACGAAGGGTACTCGACATCGGGAAACAGCCCGACCGGCATTCCCTCACCCTCAAGGCGTGTTATCCGCCCGTTGATATTCAAAAACGGCATAGGAAGTTGGGCGCCAAGTGAATAGTGAAGCCTGTGTTCCTGATGGTCAATAACCGCCACAAAAAGAGTGGCATGCTTGCCAATATCGGTGCCTTGCAGCTCACGGTTCAATGCCAACAGCCAGTCCGCGGGCAGCTTCTCAGGTTGCTGGCCATCCCACTCGTGCAACCAGCGGTTGCACAGGTATTTAAGCAAAACGGTGACAAACGCCGACGAGGCCCCATGGCCGGATACATCGGCAAAATAGAAGGTACTGAAGCGCTCATCAAACCTTTGGTAGTCAAGAAAGTCACCCGACAGATACAGCGAGGGTGCAAACCAGTAATCAAAGTAGACATTATTGATGGTGGTTGCATGCGCTGGCAGCAATCGCCGCTGGATATGACCACCGCTTTGCTGATCCATACGCAGTAATGCCAGGTGCGTTTCAAGGCTTTCGTTAAGCTCAGCCAGACGCAGCCGGTCACGCTCGCGCTCCTGAGCCAGCTGATGTAGCTCAATGGCTTTGCGTATCATTCTGCGTAACAGCTCAGCATGGCGCAAAGGATGAACAATATAGTCCACCAGGCCAACATCAATTGCCTTGATCAGGTCAGCATCCTGGCGGGATTCACTGACCACCAGGGTGGGCAGGCGATGCGACAGGCCCGACCAGTGTTGACTCGGTACGGCCCGCGCATGAGCCACAATCAGCGCCGTTTCTGCGGGCAGATGCTCCACGCTGTCGGCAGCAAACACGCCCAGTCCTTTACAGGTGATTGCCTCTGCCAGAGCATCTCTCTCTGCGCCTGGCTCGTCAATGACCGCAATTAACTGCTTCGAACGCTGCATGAGAAGCCTCAATCGGCAAACGCGTCGTCGTCAAAGTCCGCGTCATCAAATTCAAAGTCATCTGACGCAAACGGGTCGTCACCCAGTTCACCATCATTGATCACGAAGTTACGCCGCTGCAAATACGCATCACGCACAAAGCGGTAGCGCTCCCCCTGAATCATGGACTCCTGGTCAAGAATGCCTGCACGCGCATGGACAATCCTCAGTATCTGTAAAGGGATTTCGACATCGCCATCCAGGTAGGTAATAGGATAAAGCTCTCGATCTGGCAACAGACCTGTTGTATCACGCAAGGTGCTTGGGCCCCACAGGGGCAGCACCAGATAACGGGAATCCTCCCAGCCCCATACGCCCAGGGTTTGGCCGAAATCTTCCTTGTCTGCGCTAATTTCCATCAGGGTAGCGTAATCCAGCAGGCCACCGATCCCCACAGTTGAGTTGATCAGGAAACGGGAGGTTGCAAGACCGGCGTTGCTCGGTTTGCCCTGCAGCAGGCTGTTGATGGCGGTGCGAATCTCACCCAGGTTGGAAAAGACGTTACCCACACCCGTTCGAACCGGGCTGGGAATCACCTTGACATAAGCTTGTGAAATGGGTTTAAGGGTATAACGATCCAAAACGTCATTAAAAGCAAAGACGCGGCGGTTAAAGCCTTCCCAAGGATCTTCCGGATGGGCACTGAAGGACTCCTCCTCGGACTCGGGCGTTGAGGGTTGCGTTGTGGCACAGCCTCCCAACACCATGACCAGGCTCAGCATCAAAGGAATGAAAAACCGGCCGGGAATGTACCAGGTGGCTTCATTGCGCTTGCCTGACGGCGTTAGCATTGCATTATCTCTCAAAGCATTCACTCTCAAAATGTCACTATCAGAAACAGGGGCAAACCCCATTGACTACTCACAGGCTGCCATTAAAGTGAATAGGCTAACCTGATGCTAGACCACTTTCTCCAACACCACGCATCCGGCACTGTAGCCGGCGCCAAAAGAACAGATAACGCCAACATCACCTTCTCCTATACCTTCACGGTGCAGGTGAAACGCAATAATTGACCCTGCTGAACTGGTGTTGGCATAACGATCCAGAATAATCGGCGCCTGTGATGCATCGGGGTCGTGGCCCAGAACCTTACGGGCAATCAGATCATTCATATGGCGATTTGCCTGATGCAACCACATACGTTTCAGATCACTGCCCGACAATTGCAGAGAGCTCAGGTGCTCAGTAATCAGGCTGGCCACCAGCGGACAGACTTCCTTGAAGACTCGCCGCCCTTCCTGCACAAAGAGTTTATCCAGCGCCTGAGGGTCACTATCGGTCACTCTGTTCAAAAAACCCGCGTTGTTGCGTATGGCGTTGGAAAAGCGCGTCGTCAAACGTGTGCCCAGCAGTAAGTACTGCTCGGGTGCTATCGTATCAGCCCGGTTTTCCAGTACCACCGCTGTACAAGCATCGCCGAAAATAAAGTGGCTGTCACGGTCTCTGAAGTTCAGGTGAGCAGAACAGATTTCCGGATTGACCACCAGAGCACGTTTTACACTACCTGAGGCGATGGCATTGGCGGCCGTCTGAATCGCAAAGGTGGCTGAACTGCACGCCACATTCATATCAAACCCATAACCCTGGGCACCCAGAGCTTGCTGCACCTCAATGGCCACCGCCGGATAGGCACGCTCCAGGTTTGAGCAGCCGACGATCACCAGTTCGATATCAGCGCCATCGACCCTGGCAGCCGTTAAGGCCTGTCTGGCCGCTGCCAGCGCCATTTCAGCCTGAATCGACAGCTCGTTATTAGCGCGTTGGGGCAGCCTGGGCCGCATGCGCTGTGGGTCAAGAATACCTTCAGCATCCAACACATAGCGGCTTTTGATACCTGATGCCTTGTCGATAAAGTCGCTGCTGGAAAATGCCAGCGGCTGGCAGTCACCGGCGGCAATGGCCTCGGCGTTACGTGCATTTTCCTGTTCCACCCAGGCGTTGAACGTCGCCACCAGGGCGTCGTTATCAATGGCGTGTTCCGGTGTGTACAGCCCCGTACCGGTAATCACCACATCTGTCATGCACTCTCTCCTTTAGGCGACACAGCGCCTTTTTAATGCCACCTAGCCACTCATATTACGGTTTGCTTGCATGATGGGTGGATAGCGTACCGAGTTAGTTATCTACTTTGTGCTTTTCTGTACCGCTTAACTAGCGTTTTAACAAAGATTCATCGCATTACTGCCTAGTAATGGTTTCCCAGTGTTTTTCCAGACGCTTCACCGAGACCGGCATAAGGGTGCCTAACTGCTGGGCAAACAGGGACACCCGCAACTCCTGCAGCCACCAGCCAAACCCCACCAGTTCTGGTGCTTCAACCTGGCCACGCCGTTCGGCAGCGCGGCGCGCTTCCCAGCGCTCTTCAAGGGCCTGGACTTCGGCCATCATCATCTGGTCGCGCCCCCGTTCACGTGGCGCCTTTTCAAGACGGATCAAGGCAGCCTCCATGTAGCGTGGGTATTCCGCCAGCCATTCACCCGCATCAGTGATAAAGCCGGGATAGACAAGACGCTGCATCTGCGCCTTGATATCACTGTAGGTCAATGCCAGCGCAAAGTTAAGCTTACCTTTAAGCAGCTTGGCGACCTCAAGATGGGCTTTCAACGCAACCTCTGTCTGCGCCAGCAGGGTGTCTGCATGCGCCAGCAGCGCGTCTTCGCAACCTGCCAGGCGTTTTTCAAGCTCTGCAGCAGAGCGCGGCAACGGTTCTACTGCCACTACCTGAGAGAAAACCGCCTTGACAAGATCATCAACCAGCGCCTGCTTGCTGCCTATTTTGGCAAACAGAAGCGCACAGGTTTCCAGACCCTCAAGCTGCTTGATCGACTTGACTGCGTCTGGCCGCCGGGTGATCGCTAGCTGGGTGACGCCATCACGATGCGCCGCCTCCGCCTTGGCAGGATGGTCAAACAGGACAATATTGAACTGGGCACCTTCGTTGACCAGTGCAGGGTACGCCTCTACACGAATACCGGCCTGCTCGGTGACCTTGGACGCTGGCAAGGGCTCATCCGGCAAATGGCTGACCGCCGGTGCCTGGCTGGCCTGCTCTGCCATGGCTCTGGCACCTGCGCTGGCCGCTTCTTCAAAGCGCTTTTCAAGGGCACGCACATCGCGCCCCTGGCCAATCACCTCACCGGCGTGGTTGACCACCCTTAGGTTCATGAACAGGTGCGGCGCCAACTGATCCAGCCGCCAGTCATCGGGGTGAACGCGAGTCGCCGTGCGACGACGGATAAACTCGCCCAACGCTTCGGTCAGCGGGCGCTCGTCCGGCACCAGAGTTTCCAGGGCAGCATCGACCCAGTCGGGAATCGGCACCACCTGACGACGTATGGCCTTGGGCAGGGACTTCATCAAAGCAATGCACTTTTCCCGTAACAGTCCGGGCACCAGCCAATCCAGCGCGTGTACCGGCAGCTGCGGAAGCATGGCAGCAGGCACTGTCAGCGTGACCCCGTCATCCTCGGCTTCGGGGTCAAAATGATAGCTCAACGGATAAGCATTACCGTTGAGAATCAGATGATCCGGATAGTCTGCCTGGGTAACTTCGGCGGCATCCCGCGCCTTGAGTGTTTCGATATCAAACTTGAGGCAGTCAGGGTCGTGACGCTCGGCTTTTTTACGCCAGTGTTCAAAGCCTTTGCCGTTAACAATATTTTCCGGTATACGCTGATCATAAAAGGCGAACAGGGTTTCTTCGTCCACCAGAATATCCCGACGTCGCGCGCGATCCTCAAGATCGGTGACTTCATCAATCAGCGACCGGTTATGGGCGAAGAACTCACCCCGCGTCTGGAACTCGCCTTCAACCAGAGCGCGCCGAATGAAGAGTTCACGGGATTCCTGCGGCGCAATCGGCCCATAGTGCACCCGACGCCCGGCTACAATCGGCAAGCCAAAAAGAGTGACCTGCTCTTTGGCCACGACCTGGGCACGCTTCATCTCCCAGTGCGGGTCAGCGTAGCTGCGCTTGACCAGATGCAGCGCCTGAGGCTCGATCCATGCCGGGTCGATCTTGGCCACGGTGCGCGCAAACAGCCGCGAGGTCTCCACCAGCTCAAACGCCATCAGCCACTTGGGTGACTTTTTGGCCAGCCCCGACCCCGGGTGAATCATCAGTTTACGATTGCGCGCCCCAAGGTATTCGCGGTTTTCACTGAGCATCCCCAGATGCGACAGCAGGCCGGAAAGCAATGCCTGATGCAGCTTGGCCGACGTCTTGCGGCGCAGTTGCCGGGCCTGATCTTCACTTTGCTCTGGATCCAGCGGTAGCGGAGGCGGCACCTCAATCGCCATATCACGCAGCAGCTGGCGCAGCTGACGGAAGGTATCATGCCACTCGCGCACCCGCAGGTAGTTGATATAGTGCTCGCGACACCAGCGGCGCAGCTGGTTACCCGAGAGCGCTTCACGGGCGTTTTCTATGCCATGCCAGAGGTTGAGGATGGCGACAAAGTCCGAATCCGGATCGTGCCAGCGCAAATGCGCCTGGTCGGCGGCCTGACGTTTATCCGCCGGGCGATCGCGAGGATCCTGAATGGCCAGCGCTGAGACAACAATCAACACATCCCGCAGGCTGCCGCGTTCAGCGCCTTCCAGCACCATCCGCGCCAGACGAGGGTCGATAGGCAGTCGCGCCAGCTTGCGCCCAAGAGGCGTCAGGTGCTGCTGCTCGGTCACCGCGCCCAGTTCGAAAAGTAATCGAAACCCATCAGTAACAAAGCGGCTGTCCGGCGGGTCAACAAAAGGAAACGCCTCGATATTGCCCAGCTTCAGTGCCAGCATGGAAAGAATTACCGAGGCCAGATTGGTACGCTGTATCTCCGGGTCGGTAAAGGCGGGCCGTGAGAGAAAATCCTCTTCATCATACAGGCGCAGGCAAACCCCTTCTGCCACCCGGCCACAGCGCCCTTTACGCTGATTGGCACTCGCCTGACTGACCGGCTCCACCGGCAGGCGCTGGATTTTCGAGCGATAACTGTAGCGGCTGATGCGCACCAGCCCAGGGTCTATCACGTAGCGAATGCCCGGCACGGTCAGCGAAGTTTCCGCAACGTTGGTGGCAAGCACAATGCGCCGCCCACTGTGGGGGGAAAACACCCGGTTCTGTTCAGCGTTGGAAAGGCGCGCATACAACGGCAGGATTTCCGTGCCTCGCAGCTCTGCGCGGCGCAGGGAGTCTGCTGTTTCACGAATCTCGCGCTCACCAGGCAGAAAGATCAGCACGTCTCGCGGGCCGTGTAGCCAGCCTTTTTCGCGTTCTATCTGCTCGATTTCTTCAACCGCGTGCACAATCCCTTCCTGCAGGGTGCGATCTTCTTCATCGTCGGTATCGCGTACCAGTGGCCGGTAGTGCACCTCAACCGGATAGGTGCGTCCGGACACTTCCACGACAGGAGCAGGTGCATGAGTGCTGCCGAAATGCGCAGCAAAGCGCTCAACATCAATGGTCGCCGAGGTAATGATGATTTTCAGGTCTGGCCGTTTGGGCAGCAGACGCTTGAGGTAGCCCAACAGGAAATCAATATTGAGGCTACGCTCGTGGGCCTCGTCAATAATGATGGTGTCGTAGCGTAGCAGCAGAGGATCATGCTGGGTTTCCGCCAGCAGGATACCGTCGGTCATCAGCTTGACAAGGGTAGTGGCACTGCTCTGGTCATGAAAACGCACCTGATAACCGACCTGATCGCCCAGGGGCACTTCCAGCTCTTCCGCCAGGCGAGTGGCAACACTGCGCGCGGCCAGGCGGCGCGGCTGGGTATGGCCAATCAGACCACGCCGCCCGCGCCCCAGCTCCAGGCATATCTTGGGTAGCTGAGTGGTTTTACCTGACCCGGTTTCCCCGGCCACCACCACCACCTGATGGGCTTCAAGCGCCTGCATGATGTCTTCGCGGCGCTCGACAACCGGCAGTTCAGCCGGGTAATTCAACGCCACCTTGAGCGCCTCACGCTTGGCCAGCGTTGCCTGGGCGCGCTGTAATTCGTGCTCGACCTTATCAAGCCCACGGTCAATCGGCTGGCGGTTATGCAACCGGCGCTGCAACCCCGCCAGACGCTTTTCCAGCTGCTCAGCCTCGCGCACCATCACGCGGGAGCTTGCTTGACGCAGCTGCTCAAGGCGCTGCGCATCACTACTGCTTACCGGCGTTTCTGAAGTCACAATCAGCGTATTTTCCTGTCAGGTCGGGCCACGGTGGTTTACAACTTATACCAAGATGGCCCGCTCTATATGAACGGGCCATCTATTGTAACGCCTTTGTGCAAAAGACGGCTAACGGCGTACGGCTTTGCACAACAAATGATGGCTAAAAAGCCAATGCGAGTTTGCCAGCGTCAAGCTGTTGGCTCATCGCGCAGCTGACGTCTCAGCACCTTGCCCACATTGGTCTTGGGCAGTTCATCACGGAACTCCACATATCGGGGCACTTTATAGCCCGTGAGGTCTTTCTTGCACCACTTGCGCACGTCTTCAACGCTTAACTGGTCATTTTTGGAGACAACAAACAGCTTGATGGCTTCTCCACTCTCCTCATCCGCGACACCCACGGCGGCCGCTTCCAGAACATCCGGGTGGCCAGCAATCACATCTTCCACTTCGTTGGGATAAACGTTGAAACCCGAGACCAGAATCATATCCTTTTTACGATCAACGATGCGGATGTAACCATCATCGTCAATCACCGCAATATCCCCAGTATGAAACCAGCCCTCGGCATCAATGGCATTAGACGTTTCTTCTTTACGCTGCCAGTAGCCCTTCATGACCTGTGGCCCTTGGACACAAAGCTCGCCCGGCTGGCCAAATTCAAGGTCGTTGCCATCACCGTCCACCACCTTGACTGCCGTGCCAGCCACCGGCTTGCCAATACTGCCCAGCTTGCTGGCATTAACCGGATTGAAGCTTACGATAGGAGACGTCTCAGTGAGCCCATAGCCTTCGGCCACATCACAGCCGGTCACCTCTTTCCAGCGTTTGGCTGAGGCGCTGGTCAATGCCATCCCACCGGAAATCGTCAAATGCAGCCTGGAAAAATCCAGCTGTTTGAAATCTTCGCGATTACATAGCGCATTGAAAAGCGTATTCAGCCCGATAAAGGCGGTGAATGGCAGACCCTTGAGTTCCTTGACGAAAGCATCCAGATCGCGAGGATTGGTGATCAGCAATGAGTGATTGCCGGTTTCCATCAAGAACAGACAGTTAACCGTAAAGGTATAAATATGGTACACCGGTAACGGCGCAATAATCAGCTCTTCGCCATTTTTCAGAGTACTGCCAATTGCCTCCCGGGCCTGCAACATATTCGCCACCAGGTTGCGGTGAGTCAGCATGGCCCCTTTTGGTTTACCTGTGGTTCCACCCGTATATTGCAGGGCTGCCAGATCATCCAGGTCGCGATGTACATCCTGATGCGACAGCTTAGAACCTTTTTGCAAGGCGCTGCGAAAGCTCAATGACCTGGGAAGTGAATAGGCAGGCACCATTTTTTTCACGTGTTTGACCACGCTATTGATCAGCCAGCGCTTGGGCACCCCATGCAGATCGGCCAACTGAGTCACAAGCACATGTTTGATATCGGTTTTATCGAGCACCTTTTCAAGCTTGCTAGCCATATTGGCCAAAATCACGATGGCCTTGGCGTTGGAATCCTTGAACTGGTGGGCCATTTCCCGCTCGGTATACAGCGGATTGGTATTGACCACCACCAAACCCGCCCGCAGCGCACCAAACACCGCTACAGGAAACTGCAGCAGGTTAGGCAACTGTATGGCGATGCGGTCTCCCGGCTCAAGGTCGGTTTCGTGCTGAAGCCAGGCGGCAAAGTCGCCTGACAGGCGGTCAAGGTCAGCAAAGCTTAGCGTCTGCCCCATACAGGTAAAAGCAGGCTTGGTGGCAAAGCGTTTGACCGCAGCATGAAAGATATCGGTGACCGAGCTGTACTGATCGAGACCTTCCAGCGCTGGCCCTGCGAGAATAGGGGCATTGGCATGTTCACTCATCGGCAATCTCCACTGTCAGAGTCGGTGCTGGGCACCGACGTTATTATTGTTGACGGTGACCATGGCGTCACCGATGCATTAACAATATACGATGCTGAACAAGCTGTAAAACGAGTGATTGAAACCATCGTTTAAAAGCCACTTTTCAACCGCACCTGCTTATCCATCCAGCACAGTAATAAGTACACCAACATCGAGCATCGACTAGTTTGACAAGTAACGCGCGCATATTTCTCCCGACTTCCAGACAACCAGTTCACCTGGCTGTAGGCGTTGCCAACACTCATTATGGGTGAGCGGCTCGGTCGCAATAACCGACACAATATCATCCGGTGTGGTGTGCTCCACAAAATTGACGGTCATTTCCGCATCAGACAGTTCCGCCTCGCCAAAGGGCGCGCGGCGGGTAATATGCGCCAGCTTCGTTGAACAGTAGGTATACAGATAATTGCCATCGGAAAGCAGCATGTTGAAAACTCCTAGCCCACGCAGCTGTTCACATAAGCGATGCAAAAGCGCCCAGAGCCTTTCAGGGTCATCTGGCGGCTGCGGAAAATGCTCACGCAACTGCCCCATAATGAAGCAGAAAGCATATTCACTGTCGGTGGTGCCAACCGGCGTGAAGCCATTGAGAGGCAGGCTTGCCCAATCATTGCTGAGCTGGCCGTTGTGGGCGTAACACCAGGGACTTCCCCACATTTCACGAGTAAACGGGTGGGTATTGGCCAGCTTGACCCCACCCACATTGGCTTGGCGTATATGGCTAATGACCACATTGGATTTGATCGGATAATCGCAGATCAGACGAGCAATTGGAGAATTCACCGACGGATGGGGGTCGCGGAATTCCCGATAGCCACCTTCCTCGTAGAAGGCGATTCCCCAACCATCCCGATGGGGGCCTGTCCCACCACCACGGTGTAGAAACCCGGCAAAACTGAAGCAGATATCGGTTGGCACATTGGCACTCATGCCCATGAGCTCACACATGCGGCGGCATCCTGTTTTCCCTTACTGACTCAAGGTGTGTATAAACTGACGTTTCTTATGAAATCCAGCATGCTTATAAGACCGGCTCCTGGCGCTGGGCCCCTTTGGTATCTTCCTCGGCCTGAGCGGGTGCTTTTGAGGCAGCACCCGCCCTGGCATCAGGTAACGGACGGCGCAGCCACCAGATGGCAAGCCCGATCAAGGCGCCCAGCGTTACTCCCATCAATAACCACAAAAGGCCTTCCCTGAATGCGGAGGTGTTGTTTTCCAGAAATCCTACCGCTGCGACCATGGCAGCGGGCGCCCAACCGGTGTAAAACTCGCCCTCCTCCACCAGCGGCAGGCTGAAACGTGCGGGCGCCCACATGGCACCTGCAACTATCCAGGTCAACAGCAGGCGCAAAAAACGCGGCAGAATGATAAAAGTCAGATAGACCGCAACAAAAACCAATAGCGAGATTGCATAGTAACTCGCCCAAAGCAGTGACATTGATTCTTCAACCAGCATAATGCTCCTTATCAGGGTGCCCTCACCCAACATTCACTCTTTCTATGGTACCTATCAATTGACCAAAGCACAGCCGCAACACAAGCCCAGTTCAGCGATCAACCAGGATTTTAACCATTATTATCACCCAGATGATCCAGACTGGCACTGGCTTGAGAAAGCCAAGAACCCCAAGGTGAGTGATTTCCTGATGACTGCCAACGCGCAACACGCCGAATGGTTTAGCCCATTAGAGCCGCTGGCTGAAAAGCTCTTTCAAGGCCATCTGGCCCGCAGGGAGTTGGCGGTTACCGGTCTTGAGACAGCGCTTGACCACTTTACGTTCTGGACGGTAACCGACGCTGATCAGGATTATCCCTGCTGGTGGCGTTATCCCAACGGCCAGCCCGGGCAGCGCGAGTGTTTTTTCAATCTGCCGGAACGTGCCGCCCGACATGATTTTTTTGATATTGGCGACATGGCCCTGCCCGCTGATGAACAATGGCTGGCATGGACCGAAGATACCCAGGGCGATGAGCGCTTTTCACTATGGATCAAACGTTTACCCAAGGGTTCAGCACAATGCCTGCTCAATGATATTGGCCCCGGCCTGTGCTGGGCAGAAGATCAGACTGACACCGGAGCCACCCTACTATTTACCCGCTTTGATGCCACCCAGCGGCCAGACAGCGTATGGCGGCTACCGCTGGCCTTTGATCAGGACACGGCCACGGCGCTGCCCGAAGCACTGGTCTACCGGGAAGCTGATCCGGAGTTCTGGGTGGGCGTCGGCAAGACCCGCTCACGCCAATGGCTGCTGATTGAATCAGCCTCCAAGGACACCAGCGAAGTACTGCTACTGGCTGCCGACGCTCCGGACTCGCCGCTTGATTGCCTGCACCCGCGCCAGCCAGGCGTTGAAGCCAGCATTGAGCATCGCCCTGGTTTCTTCTATCGCCTGCATAATCAGCACGGCGCACATTTTCAGCTGGACGCTATCGAAGAAGCTCACATTAACCAAACAGATGCTTGGCATACTCTGATTGAACATCGTAATGACATCACTCTGGAAGGTGTCGATGCCTTTAGCTGGGGCATGGTGATCGCTGAACGTGACCACCAACAGGCGCAGGTCTATCTCCGCCGCCTGGTGTTAGACCAGCAGCACAGGGCGACAGTGGATCAACGCCTTGCTCTGCCGGAAACACCCTGCTCACAGTTACTTGAAGATGCTCCGCATTTTGATACCACCCAACTGCGCTTACGCGAAGAATCCTTCACTCAGCTACCCCGCTGGGTCGAACTGGACCTTGCCACCCTTGAGCGCCGCGTGATCAAGACACAGCCGCTTCACGGTGATCTCCAGCCGGAGCACCTGATCAGCCAGCGCATCTGGGCCACCAGCCATGATGGCGAAAAAGTGCCGGTATCCATCGTGATGCGCGCTGACCTGGCAGGGCAAGCCCTGCCCACCCTGCTGTACGGTTATGGGGCCTACGGCGAGCCGCTTGACCCCTGGTTTTCGATTGCCCGACTGGAGTTGCTATCGCGCGGCATCGCCTTTGCGGTTGCCCATGTACGCGGTGGCGGCGAACGCGGCGAGCCTTGGTATCTGGATGGCAAGAAGGCCAACAAGGAAAACAGCTTTCATGATTTTCTGGCTGCCCGTAACGCTCTGGTCAGTGAAGGAGTGAGCCTGGCAGATCGCATCCTGGCTTGTGGCGCCAGTGCAGGTGGCTTGTTGGTAGGTACCTGCCTGAATCGTTCCCCGCAGGCGTTTTGTGGCGCCGTGCTTGATGTACCCTTTGTCGATGTTCTGCGCACCATGCAAAACCCCGAGTTACCGCTGACCACTGCAGAATATAGCGAATGGGGCAACCCGGCTGACGCAAGCGTCGCCGAACGTATTAAGGGCTACTCACCAATTGATAATATTGCGCCTCGCCATTACCCCGCCATCTGGATCGAAGGCAGCTGGTTCGATACACGCGTCAGCTACTGGGAACCTGCCAAGTACTACGCCAGATTGCGCCAATGCCAACAGGGCGACGCCCCCATCCTGCTGCACACCGATATGAGCAGCGGCCATGGCGGCGCTTCGGGTCGCTTTAAGGCATGGCGCGAAGCCGCCCGACAGGATGCGTTTATTTTATGGGCACTGGGCCGCGCCGACGTTGAATAACGGGCCACAGACTGTCCGTTGCAACATTCATCAACCGCAATGCCAATCCCACCGTCTTTGAGAGGCGGGATTGGCTTTTGCAGGATACTTTTTAAAAATGACGTCAATTTTAAAAGTAACGACGCTTTTAACGCTAACAACGACAAAGAATATCAATTTGTGTTACAAATGCGGCTCAAGAGGGTAAATGTATGAATTCTAAGTGATAAGCATAGTCAAACGAGTTATCAAGGCACGCCAACG
>JBNJGW010000040.1:0-23072 GCA_051748005.1 Pseudomonadota bacterium
TTCTCCTGGCTCCATGGGGATGCGGAGCATCTTAGTATTAACAATTGTTACATTAACTGAGATGCGTTAATGTTTCAAATGATTTCCTTCCCTGTATCGACCGAAAATGCCTTAACTTGAGTGCAGGTGCGGTGATCGCTTCGAGTATGGTACAAAAGGTTGATTTATGCCTCTTTTGATGGAATCGCCATGAGCCAGCAGCATCAGGAATCAACTCTTAGCCATGCGGCCGCGCGGGGTGGCCTGCGGGGTATTGCTCAGCGTCTGGTCAAGCATGGCCTGCTGAGTAACGACCAGGCGATTAACGCCGAAGCGGCGGCCGTCAGCCAGGATATTTCCATCCTGCGCCATGTGATTGATAACGGCCTGGTGAAACCCAACGATGCCGCCACGGCCGCTGGCTGGGAATACGGCCTGCCGGTGATCGACCTGGATGCGATACGTATCAACTCGCTGCCCCCGGTTGCTGATTACCCTGTGCGCCTGCTGCGCCAGCTCACCGTGCTTCCCCTGGTGCGCCACGGCCACCGCCTCACGGTCGCCGTGCCCTACCCCGCCACCCTGACAGAGCTGGACGACCTGCAGTTTGCTACCGGCCTGAGCGTTGATGGGGTGCTGGCGCCGATTGACCAGCTAAGAGGCACGCTCGAAGACTATCTGGCCCAGAATGAAGCCAGCATGATGGACGAACTGGACGGCGTGGATGATGCGGTCTCTGAACTAAACTTTTCCCAGGCTGACGACCCCGCCGATGTACCTCTGGATGAGCTTCAAGCTGAGAATGATGACGCTCCCGTCGTCAAGTTTGTTAACAAGATATTGCTGGATGCGATTCGCCGCGGCGCCTCGGATATTCATTTCGAACCCTACGAATCCCAGCTTCGGGTGCGCTTCCGGATTGACGGCATGCTGATCGAGATCGCCCGGCCGCCTTTCACCATGCGCAACCGTATTGCCGCGCGTTTGAAGATCATGGCGCGTATGGATATCTCCGAGCGCCGCCTACCTCAGGACGGCGCCATGAAACTGCAGTTGTCCCGCTCGCATTCACTGGATTTCCGCGTCAACACCTTGCCGACGGTGTATGGTGAAAAAATCGTCATGCGCCTGCTCGATCCGGCCGCCGCACAGATGGGTATTGAACACCTGGGCTTTACACCCAGCCAGCGAGAGTTTTATGAAAAGGCTCTTGCACAACCTCAGGGTATTATTCTGGTGACGGGGCCGACGGGTAGCGGTAAGACCGTTTCTCTCTACACGGGTATCAATATCCTCAATCAGACCCAGCGCAATATCTGTACCGCCGAAGACCCGGTGGAAATCAAGGTACCCGGTATCAACCAGGTCAATGTGCTGCCCAAGATAGGGCTGGACTTTGCCCATGCACTGCGCGCCTTTCTTCGCCAGGACCCGGATGTCATCATGGTCGGCGAGATACGCGATCTGGAAACCGCGGATATTGCCATCAAGGCCTCCCAGACGGGCCACCTGGTGCTGTCAACGGTGCATACCAACTCCGCAGCTGAAACCTTGACACGCCTTTCCAATATGGGGGTAACCGCCTTCAATATTGCCAGCGCTGTCAGCCTGATTATTGCCCAGCGCCTGGCGCGCAAACTGTGCAACAACTGCAAGACGCCTATCGAAATTCCCGAGCAGGCGCTACGCCATGAAGGCTTCAACGATGAACAGATTGCCAAGGCCACGCTTTATACTGCTAATGGTTGTAAACAGTGCACGCAGGGTTACAAGGGCCGCACCGGGATCTATGAAGTGGTACCGGTCGGCGATGCATTGAGTGAGCTGATCATGCGCGATGCCAACTCGATAGATATTGACCGCCAGATGCGCCTGGAGGGCCATTTCAACCTGCGCACCAGCGGGCTGATAAAGGTTATGGAAGGCATCACCAGCCTTGAAGAAATCAACCGCATCACACGTGAATAACGTAAAGAGACAACGCCATGGCGACCAAGAAGAAAGCCCGTCCGGAAATTGAGCTCTACCGCTTCAAGTGGAAGGGGGCAGATCAGTCCGGCCGCAAGCTGAGCGGTGAGGTGGTCAGCCGCAGCCAGGCCGCGGTAAAGGATGAGCTTCAGAAACATAGAATAACCGTCAGGCAAATACGCAAGAAAGGCTCGCTTTCAGCCCGTGGCCGCGTCAATGCCAAGGATATCACTGTCTTTACCCGCCAGATGGCGACCATGATTCGCGCCGGCATCCCTATGCTGCAATCTATCGAGGTGGTCTCGGAAAGCGTCAAGAAACCCAGTATGGTCAGGCTATTGCAGGATCTGGCCAATGATGTGTCATCAGGTTCGAGTTTTTCCGAGGCGCTGCGACGCCATCCCCGCCACTTCGACCGCCTGTTCGTTAACCTGGTGGATGCAGGTGAGCAGTCAGGCTCGCTTGACCAGATGCTGGATCGCGTCGCCAGCTACAAGGAGAAAGTCGAATCCCTCAAGGGCCGGGTCAAGAAAGCCTTATGGTACCCGGCGGCCGTGTTGCTGGTCGGCCTTGGGGTAACCTCCTTGCTGCTGGTCAAGGTAGTGCCGGAATTTGAAAGCATGTTCGCGGGTTTTGGCGGCGAGTTACCCGCCATGACCCAGGCCACCATTCGTATGTCCGAGGCTGCCCAGGCATATTGGTTGCATGCGCTTGGCGCTGTGGTAGGCGCTATCTATCTGCTGCGCATGGCCATGCGTCGATCTGCCAAGGTGACCTATCAGGTTCACGCCATGATGCTGCGTATGCCGATTCTTGGCGATATTCTGCATAAATCCGCCGTATCGCGCTTTACTCGCACGGTGGCTACCACCTACTCTGCTGGCGTGCCTTTGATCGAGGGGCTGTCCACGGCGGCCGGGGCAACCGGCAATGCCGTCTATGAACGCGCCGTTGAGCAGGTGCGCCATGATGTCGCCACGGGTCAGCCGCTGCACTTTGCCATGCGCATGACCAACCAGTTTCCAGCGCTGGCCATTCAGATGGTCAGCATCGGTGAAGAGTCCGGCGCCCTGGATGCCATGCTCAGCCGGGTGGCGGATTATTTCGAGGAAGAAGTTGATAACAAGGTAGATGCCTTGACCTCATTAATGGAACCTCTGGTGATTGTGGTGCTGGGTGTGCTCGTCGGCGGTGTTATTGTCTCCATGTACCTGCCTATTTTCGAGATCGGGACAGCGCTTTAGTGGTGAGTGGTGAATTCAATGTTTGAAAATTCAACAGGAGAGTTATGTTTATCTGGCTGCTGGTGCTGATGGTTGGGCTGTGCGTGGGCAGTTTTCTGAATGTGGTGATTACCCGCCTGCCCGTAATGCTGATGCAGCAGTGGCGTAGCGAGGCGTTGGCGGCACTTGAGCAGCCTGAGGAAGTGCAGGAACGCTTCGACCTGATCTGGCCAGGCTCCCTCTGCCCCGCCTGCCGCACGCCGATCAAATGGCACGATAATCTGCCGCTGATTGGCTGGCTGAAACGCCGTGGACGCTGCGCGGCCTGTCACGGGCGCATCAGCCCGCAGTATCCGCTGGTCGAGCTGGCAGGCGGAATCATTGCACTGGCAACAGTGGCACTGTTCGGGCTGACCTGGCAGGCGCTGTTTATCGCTGCTGCCTGCTATACCCTGCTGGTCATGGCCGTGATCGACCTGCGTACACAGCTATTACCCGACACCCTGACGCTGCCGCTATTATGGGCCGGTTTAGTTTATCAGCTGCTTTTCCAGCCCCTGATGCTGCCCGCAGCCGTGATCGGCGCCATGGTAGGTTATCTGGTGCTGTGGAGTGTTTACTGGCTGTTCAAACTGGTCACCGGCAAGGAAGGCATGGGCTACGGAGATTTCAAACTGCTCGCCGCTCTGGGAGCCTGGGTCGGCTGGCAGACCCTGCCGCTGGTGTTGATTATTTCTGCCGGAATCGGCGCCCTCTTCGGCATTACCTGGCAGCTTATGCATAAAGACCAGCGCGGATTGCCAATGCCTTTCGGGCCTTTTCTGGCGCTTGGTGGCTGGGTCGCCCTGTTGATGGGCGATACTCTGATAGCGCTTTACCTGACCGCTGTGGGTGTCTGATAAAGGAGACATAGCAATGATTGTTGGCTTAACCGGCGGAATCGGCTCAGGGAAATCCACCGTGGCCCGCGCCTTTGCTGAGCTGGGTGTTCCCTGGGTGGATGCCGACGACGTGGCACGAGAAATCGTCGCCCCGGGCGAACCTGCGCTGGAGGCTATTTACAAGCGCCATGGCAACGCCGTCACCAACGCGGATGGCAGCCTGAACCGGGCGGCTCTGCGCGAGATTATCTTCAACCACCCAGAAGAGCGCAACTGGCTGGAAAGCGTGACTCACCCCAGGGTACGCCAGCGCCTGCTTGAGCACCTGGAGCGCCTATCACAGCAAGGCGCACCCTATGAGCTGCTGGTATCACCCTTACTGTTCGAGTCCGGCCAACAGACACTGGTGGACACTACTGTGGTGGTCGATATTCCTGAGTCGCTGCAATTAAGCCGCACCCTGGCCCGGGATGGGGTGAGCGAACAGCAGGTGCATGCTATTCTGGGTGCCCAGATGCCGCGTAGCGAGCGTCTGGCACGGGCAGATGAGGTAATAAGGAACCACCGTGACCAGACGTATATGCGCGAACAGGTCGCGGCGCTGGATGCCAGATGGCGCCAGGCGGCGTCACTCACTGATACTTGATACTTTCCAAACCGAGCCTTGTATGCAAAAAGCTGCCAATGATGCCCCTCTTGAAGTCGCCTGCCCACAGTGTGCGCGCAAGGTCGCCTGGTCAACTGAAAATACCTACCGCCCCTTCTGCAGCAAGCGCTGCCAGTTGATTGACCTGGGCGCCTGGGCTGATGAGTCGCACCGCATTGTTGGCGAATCCGCCATGGATGAGGCTGACCTGGACACCCTCCTGCAACAGGCAGACCGTGACACCCCTCTCAGCTGAAGAAACCGTCCAATGTCGATAAACGACGACGTCAATACCCAAACCCCACTTGATTATCAGTTGCGCCATACGCTTGACCAGGCCTTTGATCAACTGATTGAGACGCTTGAGCAGGTAGTGAGCTGCTTCCAGCAGGGCCCACAGACGGTCTGGCGATTTGATGACTCTCCTGACACCGGAGTATCCGGCAAGCTGGACGACAACAGCGTCTGGCTGCGCCGCGCTTTGCTGGATATGTGGCATACGCACGGGCAGGACGGGCGCGAAACACGCAACTATATTGGCCTGATTGCCGCTGATGATGCGTTGCTGGCGGCCGTGGATGAAGCCAATCTGGCCAAAGCCGAGATTGCTGCCTGCCTTCAGCGCATCAAGGAACAGTCAGCCAGCATGCTGGGCGACATCAAGGCGCAACTGCCCAGGCGTCATCCGGACGTTGAACAGGTGCTGGAAAAGACTGGCCTGGCCCGGCTGCATCTGAAGCAGTGCTGGCGCAAGCTACCGGTTGCCGAGGCACCGGTATCACGAGTGCGTTTTGCCTGGTATAGCAGCGGTCGCTCCATCAAGAAATTGAGCGTACGCGAAGCCGAGCAGAAGCTGCTGGCATTCGACAGTGAAGCGGATCATATTCGCATCCAGCTGCGTAAACTGGCAGGTATACCCAGCGGTGAGGTACTCGCTCAGGTGCAGTCGCAGGCGCCTTTAATGCGCGCCAACCTGTTTTTTACCGAGCCCCTGGAAGATGGTCATACGCGCAGGGCCCTGAACGCTGCCATGCCGATATTTGTGCCCAGCCGTGATGGTCGCTTACCACATACCAACCAGCCACCGCCAACACCGCCAGAAGCGCGTACACGGGCACGGCGTCGTGATGAAAAACTGGAAAGCGACGTATTTCTACCTAGCCTGAGAGTTTTTCGCTACCGTTAGGCCCGCTTGCTGACAGGCAGTGAATCCGGTGTCGCTCCGGGCGTACGATCCAATGGCCATTGGCCAATTTCAACCAGCGTATGGATAACAGTCAGTAATTCTTCACGGCTCAACGGCGCTGTGCTCAACAGGGCCTCCAGACGTAACCTGAACTCTTCTGCCTGCTGCTCTTCCCGGGATGGACGCTGGTCTTCACGCTGCTTGCGTTCATCATCTTCTAGGGTTGCCAGTGAGCGAACCGGTGGGCCAGTCGGAATATTCAGCTTGTTGTTCGGGTCTTCCAGTTCACGTAGTGCCTTGGCAAAGGCATCATCAAGCTCACGGAACTGACGCAACTTATCGCGCTCATCAAGAGGCTTATGTGGTTTCTGGTATTTCATTAGATTTCCATCTTTGCCCTAACCGTCGTGACGATTTATCAGACAGGCACTATTCGGGCTTGAGATGCACAGTAAATGCAATATGATCATTGCAGTACGGTTATTAAGATACGGGTCTTACAAAACATCATCTGGCACTGGCGACCTCAACTGGCTGCCAGCATCTTACTAATTTGTGTATTCCGGCTTGTCGGCATCACAGGAGTAACATTTAAACTTATTATGATTCTGTGGAGCATGGCGCTGTATCCTGGGTCTGGCAAGCAGCGGATCATGTATGGCAAGTGCATCTGAAATGGTCAAGTAGCAGGGTAGCCAACATGCCCTAAGTAATCAACGCCAACAAGGCTATCAGTTTGCCTATATGCATGTGCTACTGGCAGGACTGATGATAGTGCAGTTTTTAAAAGCCCGACACCATGTGCGGGTATCGGGCTTTAGGCACGCGACCGAAAGACGTCAGTCTTCCATACGATCCAGCCAGGATTCTACTGTTTCATCACCATACTGGTCTTTCCAGGCGCGTAGCCCCTTGTGATTGCCACCGCGAGTTTCAATGATTTCACCGCTATGCGGGTTCTTGTAGATTTTCAGGCGGCGCTTACGACGGCCATCCGTGCTTTTAAGCGCCTTGTTGCTGCGCTGGTCCGCATTGGGATCCAGCAGAGCGATAACATCTGCAGCCGACTTTTCGAATTCTTCCATCAAGGATTCAAGCTTTTCCTTGAAAGCCAGTTCATTTTTCAGGCGCTGATCGTTTTCAAGACGGCTCAGATCTTCCTGAAGCTGCTTCAGTTGCTGCTCTTTGAGGATGTATTCGTTTAACAGGGACATATTAGGGGATCCTTTTGATGTAGAAATGTCTTGCCAGTAGCACCAGGCAGCAATGAAGCCTTGGTAATCAGTACACAGTGTATGTGTAGCACCAGGTCTATAGATCAATAAAACAAGCTGCTTTAGGCCTGGTCAGTGACCAACTTCACAGCCTCCGGCTACTACAGCTTTCCATTTGGCATACTTCTCACAGAAAGCGGGAATCGGTCTCTCGTATTTCTGGCGTCGCTACTATCCGGTTTCTGCTCGTTAACGTCAAATGCTTAACAATTGATCATTGGCGTCAGTGCACTACAACCAGATCATCAAGTAAATATCATGAGGCCAGGTTTTTAAGAATCAACCGTTGGGCCTTAGCCATGAACTTACACTTATTGTTCGAGTGCCGAAAAGTGATTGAGTTCATTAACTCAACTGGTAATAGTTTAACCTATTTCAGCCAATTGCAAAGGGCATCTGATTAAATATGTTGGTCTGATTAAGCTAACAAGCCACATTTAACCTTTCTGACCATCACTTTGCAGCATTAGCCAACCCAGGGCTAGTCACTAATGAGTAAAATATAAATTTGAAAACATCAGGTTAGCGACACAAAACTATATTTGAAAAGACAGCTTTGCACGATTGGCAATATATGCCTTCAAAAGAGTAAACAAAAATAAATACAACCCCTGGCCACAGAAACTGAGTGCAGCACCTGACCTGCCAACCAACCGGCAGACAAAAAAAACGCCGCCCGTTAAAGGCGGCGTTTTGGATACCCTGAAGGCATGTCAGGCCAAGACGCTTAGTCTTGTCCTCCACCCATCTGCTGCTTGATGAGATCGCCAATTGTGGTCGGGCCGCCGGCTGCTTCCGGCTCCTGATCACGGATCTTCTTCAGGTTCTGGCGGGTGTCATCCTGCTCTTTCGCCTTGATCGACAGATTGATCTGACGACTCTTGCGATCGACATTGATGATACGCGCTTCAACGCTGTCGCCTTCGTTCAGCACGTTGCGCGCGTCTTCGACGCGATCAGCGCTGATTTCAGACGCCTTGAGCACGGCAATAACGTCTGTTGCCAGCTCAACGTGCGCTTCCTTGGCGTCAACTTCAACAATGCGGCCTGTTACGATGCTGCCCTTGTCGTTGACGGCCAGGTATTCAGCAACCGGATCGGAATCCATCTGCTTGATACCCAGGGAGATGCGCTCGCGCTCAGGGTCGATCGACAGGATAACGGCTTCGGCTTCATCGCCTTTCTTGAAGTTACGAACCGCTTCTTCGCCAGTCTCTGTCCAGGAGATGTCGGACAGGTGAACCAGGCCATCGATACCGCCTTCCAGACCAATGAAGATACCGAAATCGGTGATCGACTTGATGGTACCGGAAACACGGTCGCCCTTGTTGTGCTCGGCGTTGAAGGTTTCCCACGGATTGGCAGTACACTGCTTGACACCCAGAGAAATACGACGGCGCTCTTCATCGATATCGAGAATCATGACGTCAACATCGTCACCGACCTGAACAACTTTGGACGGGTGGATGTTCTTGTTGGTCCAGTCCATTTCAGAGACGTGAACCAGACCTTCGACACCTTCTTCCAGCTCGGCAAAGCAGCCGTAGTCGGTAAGATTGGTGACAACGGCGTGCACCTTGGTGCCTTCCGGGTAACGATCCTTGATGTTGACCCAGGGATCTTCGCCCAGCTGCTTGAGACCCAGCGATACGCGGTTGCGTTCGCGGTCAAACTTCAGCACCTTGACGTTGATTTCGTCACCAACGGCCACGATTTCAGACGGATGCTTGATACGCTTCCAGGCCATATCGGTGATGTGCAGCAGACCATCAACGCCGCCCAGATCAACAAAGGCACCGTAATCGGTAAGGTTCTTGACGATACCCTTGATCTGCTGACCTTCCTGAAGCGTGGCCAGCAGTGCTTCGCGCTCGGCACTGTTCTCGGCTTCGAGAACGGCACGGCGGGAAACCACCACGTTGTTGCGCTTGGGATCGAGCTTGATAACCTTGAAGTCCAGTTCCTTGTTCTCCAGGTGCGCGGTATCGCGAACCGGACGAACGTCAACCAGAGAACCAGGCAGGAAGGCACGGATAGAGTCAACTTCGACAGTGAAGCCGCCCTTGACCTTGCCGTTGATCACGCCCTTGATGATTTCTTCTTTCTCGAAGGCCGCTTCCAGAATCTTCCACGCTTCAGCGCGTTTCGCCTTCTCGCGAGACAGACGTGTCTCACCAAAGCCGTCTTCAACCGCTTCCAGTGCAACGTGAACGTCATCGCCAATAGCGATCGTCAGTTCACCATTGTCATCACGGAATTGTGCTGCGGGGATCTGGCCTTCGGATTTCAGACCTGCGTTGACGGTAACCCAGTCACCGTCAATGTCGACAACCTGGGCGGCGACAATGGCGCCGGGTTCCATATTGATGTCGTTAAGAGACTGTTCAAACAGTTCAGCAAAGCTTTCGCTCATGATGTTCCTACGTGATCAACGTTGTTGAGGCAGTTGTGCCTTCTCCGCACCACCAGCAAGTGCGGGCCTAATGTCATTCTACTCTTGAGGGCGTTAACACTGGTTAGGCCTGACGGGGCTTTCCATTTGGGGTTACTGCCCTGCCACGTCATGACGCCGCATCAAGAGCGCCGCAAGGGAGAATCAAGCGCCGGGGGCAAGGCCTCGCTGGGCCAGCCAGTCGGTCAGTTGTTCAACCACTTCCGGTATACTCAGGCGCGTGGTATCTAGCAAGACAGCATCGTCTGCTGGCTTGAGAGGGGCCACACTGCGCTGCGTGTCGCGTGCATCGCGTGCCTGAATCTCCTTCAAAAGACTCGAGAGATTAGCATCCACGCCGGCTTCCTGCAACTGCAGATGGCGCCTGCGTGCCCGTTCCTCGGCAGAGGCGGTCAGAAAGACCTTGAGCGGCGCTTCAGGAAATACCACTGTTCCCATATCCCGCCCGTCGGCCACCAGCCCCGGTGGCTGGCAGAAATCCCGCTGGCGTTTCAGCAGGGCGGTGCGCACCCCGGGAATGGCCGCTACCCTGGATGCCCACTCGCCGACCTGCTCATTGCGAATCGCCTGGCCGACGTCTTCCCCTTCCAGCACGGTCAGCGGCTGGCCTTGTTCAATCGGGAAGCTGACATCCAGCGCCTTGGCAAGCTCGGCCAGGCGGGCTTCATCATCCAGGGCCACCGCATGTTTGTTGGCGGCGTAAGCAGTCAGCCGGTAAAGCGCGCCGCTATCCAGCAGGTGCCAGCCCAGGCGTTCGGCCATCAGGCAGCTTATAGTGCCCTTACCCGCACCGCCGGGGCCGTCAATGGCCAGGACCGGAGCTGAATCAGTCATGTTCGCCCTCCACGCTCAGCGTCATGCCGATGCGGCTGGCCAGTTCAATAAAATTAGGGAAAGACGTCGCTACATTGGCGCAGTCATCAATCACAATTTCATCGCTGGCGCGCAGGGCGGCAATGGCAAAGGCCATGGCGATACGGTGATCCCCCAGGCTGTTGATGCGCCCACCGGTATAGCTGGCAGTCCCCGCATCACCGTTGCCGATAATATCAATGCCGTCCTCGACCACCGTATGTTCAACGCCCAGCACCGCCAGGCCGTCAGCCATGGCCTGGATACGGTCGGACTCCTTGACCCGCAGCTCTTCAGCGCCGCGCAGTCGGGTAGTGCCCTCTGCATTGGCCGCGGCAATAAACAGGGCCGGGAATTCATCAATCGCCAGGGGGACCTGATCCACCGGAATGTCAATGCCTTTTAAAGGCGCATAGCGGATACGGATGTCGGCTACCGGCTCGCCACCCACTTCTGCCTGGTTGCCAAGCTCAAGGTCGGCACCCATCAGCGTAAGGATATTGATCACCCCGATACGCGTCGGATTGATACCCACGTGTTCAAGGGTGATATCCGACCCTGGCGTGATCGCTGCCGCAACCAGAAAGAAGGTGGCCGAGGAAATATCCGAAGGCACATCAATCGGGCCCGCGGTCAGGTCACCACCGCCTTCCAGCCAGCAGGTATCGCCCTCTCGCGCCACCGGGTAGCCAAAGCCATTCAGCATGCGTTCAGTATGATCGCGGGTTGGCGCAGGCTCGCGCACCCGGGTTTCACCCTCAGCGTACAACCCGGCCAGCAGCAGGCAGGACTTGACCTGGGCGCTGGCCATTGGCATCAGATAGTTGATGCCCTTGAGCGACGCGCCGCCGCGTATCTTCAGCGGTGGGCGTCCACCTTCAGCCGTGTCTATTGTTGCGCCCATCTTGCGCAAGGGGTCAGCCACCCGGTTCATGGGCCGCTTGGTCAAGGAGCTATCACCGGTCAGTTCACTGTCGAATGCCTGCCCGGCCAGCAAACCGGCAAACAGGCGCATGGCCGTGCCTGAATTGCCTACATAAAGCGGCCCGGAAGGGGCTTTCAGACCGTGCATGCCGACTCCATGGATGGTCACATTACCCTGATGCGGACCTTCAATGGCGACACCCATTTCGCGAAACGCCTGCAAGGTGGCCAGGCTGTCTTCACCTTCCAGAAAACCTTTCACCTCGGTAACGCCCTGCGCCAGGGCGCCCAGCATGATGGAACGGTGGGAAATGGACTTGTCGCCCGGAACGCGCAGCTGCCCCTGGGCGTTGCCACCTGGCTGAACTCGATACGTCACTTGACCTTGTGGTTGCATGTGGTATTCCGCTTGATAGCTGGTTTTATTGAGTAGTGATTCAAAATAGTGTCGGGCGTGGCTGGCACGATCAAAGGTGGCCAGCATGGCGTCGCTATCGCCCATGGTGACAGCGTTACGCAAACGCTGCAGTCCGGCTTCAAAGTCATCCAGCGAGGCCAGTACCGCCTCGCGATTGGCGATAAAGATATCCCGCCACATCACAGGGTCGCTGCCGGCAATCCGGGTGAAGTCACGGAAGCCGCCCGCGGCATAGCGGAAGATATCCAGACGCTGATCCTGGCGGGCCAGGGTATCCACCAACGAGAACGCCAACAAATGCGGCAGATGGCTGGTTCTTGCCAGCACCTGATCGTGACGCTCCACGTCCATTTCGATCACCTCGGCGCCGCAGGCCTGCCACAGCTGACGGGTGCGCTTGAGTGCATCGGCGTCGACGTTGGCTTCCGGGGTGAGAATGACCTTGTGGTCAGCATAGAGCCTTGGGTTAGCAGCGGCCACGCCACTTTTCTCAGAACCCGCTATCGGGTGACCCAACACCAGGGTACTGGGCAGATGCCCGAACACCTGCCGGGCACAATCACGAATAGCCGCCTTGGTGCTGCCCACATCGGTGATCACGACCGCTGAGAAATCTATCAGCGTCTCGGCCAGTTCGCGCATGACGCTTTCCATGGCCAATACCGGAACCGCCAGTACAATCATGGATGCCTGAGGCGCCAGTTCCGCCAGGCAGCTGCCTCCGGCGTCAATCAGGCCCATCTCAATGCCGCGCTGAACTTCCCCGTTATCCGGGTCACAGGCAATGATGGTCTGGTTGAAGCCTCCCTGACGCAGCGCTGCAGCCAATGAACCGCCGATCAGCCCCAAGCCCACTATCAGAATGCAGGGCTCGTCGAGCTGACCAGCGTCAAGGCAGCGTTGCTCCGGTTTTACCACCGTCACAGCACACCCTGGGGATAGGATCCCAGCACTTTAAGGTCCGCTGCGCGCAGGCGTACTTCTTCAAGCATGGCGGCCACCTGGGGTTCAGCGTGATGCCCCTTGAAATCAATAAAGAATACGTAGTTCCACACGCCGGAACGTGCCGGACGGGTCTCCAGGCGCGTCATATCGATCTGGTGGCGGTGGAAAGGCTCCAGGAGGTCATGCAGGGCGCCCGGCTGATTTCGCATTGCCACCACCAGAGACGTCTTGTCATCACCAGACAAAGGCACATCCTGGCTGCCAATAATCAGGAAGCGGGTGGAATTATCCGGGCGATCCTCGATTTTTTCAGCAATCCGCTCAAGACCGTAGAGCTTGCCGGCCATATCACCGGCAATCGCTGCGCTGTGCCATTCTGTCTTGACCAGCTTGGCCGCTTCAGCATTGGAGGCTACCGGCACCCGCTCGGCGTGGGGGAAATGGGCGTCCAACCACTTGCGGCACTGGGCAAATGACTGGGGATGCGAATAGATTCGGGATACCTTGTCGCGGCGGGTGTTCTCGCTGACCAGCAGATGATGGTGAATGCGCAGCACCACCTCACCGCAGATATTGATCGACGACTCCATGAACGTATCCAGGGTGTGATTGACCACCCCTTCAGTGGAGTTCTCGACCGGCACTACGCCATAGTTGACAGCACCGGCTTCCACTTCGCGAAACACTTCATCTATGGCCGCCATGGGCAGGCTGATAGCACTCTCACCAAAATGCTTGAGCGCCGCTTGCTGGGTAAAGGTGCCCTCTGGCCCCAGATAGGCCACCTTGATGGGTTGCTCGAGCGCCAGGCAGGCAGACATGATCTCACGGAACAGCCGCGCCATTTCCTCATCGTCCAGCGGGCCATCGTTGAGCGCCATAATGCGCCGCAGCACCTGGGCTTCACGCTCGGGACGATAGAAGACCGTCGTGGGGTCATCAGCAAGCTTGACATCAGCCACCTGCTTGGCACAGCTGGCCCTTTCGCTGATCAGCCGCAATATATCGCTATCAAGTTGATCAATACGCTGGCGCAGGTTTTCCAGCTTGATGGAGATATCGCTCATCATGTCAGCCCTTTCTTTGTTCGAAATCGGCCATGAAGGCCACCAGCGCATCCACGCCCTCTTCCGGCACCGCGTTATACAAACTCGCGCGCATGCCACCTACACTGCGGTGACCTTTGAGGTTCAACAGTCCAGCCGCATCGGCTTCCGCAAGGAAAGCGCTGTCCAGCGCCGCATCCGCCAGCACAAAGGGCACATTCATGATTGAACGGTTGGCCACTTTTATGGGGTTGCTATAAAAATCGCTGCGATCAATAGCGGCGTAGAGTTTTTCCGCCTTGCGCTGATTGATCCCGGCCATGGCCTTGAGGCCGCCAATCTCATGTTTCAGCCACTGGAAGACCAGACCCGCCAGATACCAGGCATAGGTGGGTGGCGTGTTGAGCATTGAACCTGCTGCGCTGATCCCCCTGTAATCAAATAGCGATGGAATACCGGTACGCGCCTGATCCAGCAGGTCATCACGCACCAGCACCAATGTCAGCCCTGCCGGGCCGATATTTTTCTGGGCCCCCGCATAGATCACCCCGAATTTCGAGACATCCAGCGGCGCGGACAGAATGCTTGACGACATGTCGCAGACCAGCGGCACCTCGCTGCCATCAGCACGGGTAAGCGCTGGCGTATAGTCATAGGCCAGGCCACCAATGGTTTCATTGGCAGTGTAGTGGGCATAGCAGACGTCACTGCTGAGTTGAATATCTTGCGGACGAGGCACGGCGGTAAAGCCGTTTGGTTCGCTGTCTGCTGCCACGTGATGAGGCAAACCAAGACGCTTGATTTCCGCCAGCGCCTTTTTCCCCCAGATACCGGTCTGGATAAAGTTGGCACTGCCCCCCTTGCCCAGAAGATTCATCGGCAACATGGCAAACTGCAGGCTGGCACCGCCCTGGAGAAACAGCACCCGGTAGTTATCCGGCACGCCAAGCAGTTCACGGAAATCGCTTTCTGCCTGCTCGGCAATGGCCACGAAGTCATCACTGCGGTGGCTCATTTCCATCACCGAAAGGCCGCGCCCGTGGTAATCAAGCATTTCCGCCTGGGCACGCTCCAGAACAGCCGCCGGCAGTGCAGCCGGCCCTGCACAGAAATTATAGTGACGTGTCATCGGTTCCTGCTGCCTCCTCGCCGTTGGCCTTTAGGGTACCTTCTTCTTCCAGCAATGCGTCATCAATCACGCTGTCTTCCGGCTCGTCGACACGCACGGTCTTCACCAGTTTCTCTTCCTTGCCAAGACGGATCAGCATCACGCCCTGGGTATTACGGGAAGTGGTCGAGACTTCTTCGACCCGGGTGCGGACCAGAGTGCCGCGGTCAGTGATCAGCATCATTTCGTCGCTGTCATACACCTGCATACCGGCGACCATCTGACCATTGCGCGCACTGGTCTGCATGGCAATAACGCCCTGGCCACCGCGACCTCGCAGCGGGAACTCTTCCAGCCGAGTACGCTTGCCAAAGCCGTTTTCGCTGGCGGTGAGGATATAGATCTGACCATCCGGCTGGGTGGCTTGCGGGGCTTCCAACGCTACGGATGTATCCACCTCGTCATCAGCGTCCGCATCCGTTTCAGCATCAATCTGCTGACTCTTGGGAATGATCAGGCTGATGACTTCCGCATCACCGGTCAGGCGCATACCACGCACGCCTCGGGCGGTACGCCCCATGGCGCGCACATTGCCTTCTTCAAAGCGGATAGCCTTGCCGTTGGAAGACAGCAGCATGGCGTGATCATCACCAGAGGTAATTGCCGCTCCGATCAGGCGATCGTTCTCTTCGATATCGATGGCGATCAGGCCGACGCTGCGCGGACGGGAGAACTGCTCAAGACTGGTACGTTTTACCGTGCCCTTGGCCGTAGCAAAGAAAATATAGTGGCTCGGGTCATAGTTACTGACCGGCAGTATGGTGCTCACCTGCTCGCCTTCATCCAGAGGCAAGAGATTAACCAGTGGCTTGCCGCGCGAGCCACGACTGGCCACCGGCATTTCATATACCTTCAGCCAATAGACCTTACCGCGGTTGGAGAACAGCAGGATGGTGTCATGGGTCGAAGCGACCAGCAGATGCTCGATGACGTCTTCATCTTTCATCGAGGTGGCCGACTTGCCGCGCCCGCCGCGACGCTGGGCCTGATAATCCGATAACGGCTGGGTCTTGGCATAGCCGGAGCGCGACACCGTAACCACCATATCCTCTTCAGCAATCAGGTCAGCCATGGAGAGATCCAGATGGCTGGCCTGAATCTCGGTGCGCCTGTCGTTGCCAAACTGCTCACGCACGGCGTGCAGCTCTTCACGGATTACTTCCATCAGGCGGTCTGGCGAGGCCAGGATGGCCGTCAGCTCGGCGATCTTTTCCAGAATCGAGAGGTATTCGTTAAGCAGCTTCTCGGTTTCAAGCCCGGTCAGACGATGCAGACGCAACTCAAGAATTGCCTGGGCCTGAGCCGGTGACAGGCGATACTCGGTGGCCGAAGGGTTCAGGCCAAAGCCTTCCTCCAGCTCTTCAGGCTTGCAGGACGTAGCACCTGCGCGTTCCAGCATCTCGGTCACCTGGCCTGGCTGCCAGCTGCGCGCCAGCAGCTTTTCCTTGGCTTCCGACGCATTGGGTGACGCCTTGATCAGCTCAATGACCTCATCAATATTGGAAATAGCCACCGTCAGGCCTTCAAGAATATGGCCGCGTTCCCGGGCTTTCTTGAGTTCAAACAGGGTGCGCCGAGTGACCACTTCGCGGCGGTGGCGAATGAAGGCTTCAAGCAGCTGCTTCAGGTTCAGCGTCTTGGGCTGACCGTTCTCCAGCGCCACTATGTTGATGCCGAACACATTCTGCAGCTGGGTTTGCGCAAAGAGATTATTGACCACCACCTCGCCGGACTCGCCGCGCTTGATCTCGATGACTACGCGCAAGCCGTCCTTGTCGGATTCATCGCGCAGCTCGGCAATGCCTTCAATGCGCTTTTCCTTGACCAGCTCGGCAATTTTCTCGATCAGCCGCGCCTTGTTCACCTGATACGGCAGCTCGGTAATGATGATGTGATCACGGCCGGTTTTATCGTCGTGCTCAATGGTGTGGCAGGCGCGCACATAGATGCGCCCACGCCCTGTCCGGTAAGCCTCAAGAATCCCTGCACGGCCGTTGATGATGCCCCCGGTTGGAAAATCAGGCCCGGGAACGTATTCCATCAGGTCATCCACCGTGAGGGTGTAATCGTCAATCAGCGCCAGGCAGGCATCGATGACTTCACGCATGTTATGCGGCGGAATATTGGTCGCCATCCCGACAGCAATCCCGGAGGAGCCGTTGATCAGCAGGTTCGGCACCTTGGTGGGCAGAACATCCGGGATGCGCTCTGTGCCATCATAGTTATCGACCCAGTCAACGGTTTCCTTTTCCAGATCCGCCAGCAGCTCATGCGCGAGGCGCGACATGCGGACCTCGGTATAACGCATGGCGGCAGCGCTATCACCGTCGATGGAACCAAAGTTGCCCTGGCCGTCGACCAGCACATGGCGCATGGAGAAATGCTGCGCCATACGTACTATGGTGTCATAGACAGCGCTGTCACCGTGTGGGTGATACTTACCAATCACATCACCCACGACACGCGCTGATTTCTTGTACGGTTTGTTCCAGTCATTACCCAGCTCGTGCATGGCAAACAGTACGCGCCGATGCACCGGTTTAAGGCCGTCACGCACGTCGGGCAGCGCGCGGCCGATAATGACACTCATCGCATAGTCGAGGTACGACTGCTTGAGCTCGTCTTCAATATTGACGGGCAAGATTTCTCTGGCGATGTCACCCATGAAAGTCAGATCCTTTGCACTGCTTTGGCGCTGCGATAGTTGAAAGCGCTGAAAAAAACCACCTTACTTGACATGACAAGGTGGTGCGCAAATACCGCTACATCATACCACTGCAGAAGCAGCAAGGGCAGTCGGTGACATCGCTTGATGCGATCAGACGCTAAAGTCTGATTTATCCAGGATCAGTGCCTCCAACGCCTCACGCACCTGACCTTCAATGGATGCGGCTTTGTTGGCGTTTATATCCAGCAGCACAAAGGTCAGATCTGCCTGAGCAACCAAAGCGTTATCGCGGCGCCGAACCACCTGATGATAACAGACGGCGCTGCGCTCCCCCACGCTGATAATCCCGGTCAGCACTTCCAGATCATCACCCTCCAGCGCCGCCTTGCAATAATCGATATTCAGATTGACCACCACAAAGGCTTTACCCGACTGGCGCAGCTCCTTGATCAAGGCAGGGTGATCATCAAAGAACCCCCAGCGCCCCTCTTCCATGAATTCAAGATAGCGGGCGTTATTGACATGGCCATAGCCGTCAAGGTGATAGCCGCGAACCCGTAAGGCGTGGTGTGACAGTTTGTCGGACATTGTGATCTCCAGATTCTGGCTTGTTGGAAAGTTAACTACCGCCACAAATCAAACACATGTTTGAAAACGATGCAATCCTCGCATTGTACAACAGACTTTTACAGCTGAGAGTCGTGAATCGCGCTGGCAGGCAGGCGCTGCTTTCGCCATAATGAGCCACTTTTCATTTGGGACCAGGCGTCATGTGGTTTAAAAACCTACTGTTATACCGTCTTCACGGCGACCAGGAGCTTTCACAAGAAGCTCTGGAAGACGCGCTACAAGCGCACAAAGCCACGCCACTTGGCAATGCTGATGCCCGCAGGCTGGGCTGGACGGCACCTGCAGGACGCGCTGGCCAGGGTCAGTTGCTGCATGAGATCCAGGGCCAGCGGCTGATTAGCGCCTTGCGCCAGGAACGCCTGCTGCCCGCCTCAGTGGTCAAGGAAGAAGTTGATGAACAGGTGGCTGAGATTGAAGCGGCCGAGGGACGCAAGGTGTCTCGCAAGGAAAAGACGACCCTGAAAGAGCAGGTAACGGAAACTCTGCTGCCCCAGGCCTTTGTGCGCAGCCAGAAAGTGGATGTCTGGTGGGACACTCGCCATCAGTTGATTGGCGTCAATGTTAGTTCACGCACAAAGGCCGAAGATATTCTGGACCTACTGCGCGAAACCCTGGGCAGCCTGAAAGTCACGCCACTGGCGGCCAAGACCTTGCCGCTGCGCGCCATGACCGCCTGGCTGACCGATGCCAGCACTCGCCCTAACGATATGCAGCTGGGTGATCAGGTTGAACTCAAGGCCAAGGGGGATGACAGCGTTCTGCGCGCACGCCAGGTGGATCTGGATAGCGACGATATCCAGCAGCTGCTGGCCAGTGACCGTCAGGCCAGCAAGCTGGCGCTGAGCATTGAAGGGCGACTAAGCTTTGTCTTGCATGAGGACCTGACGCTCAAGGGCCTGCGTTTCAGCGATGCCCTGATTGAAGAGGCCGACAATGCCGATGACGCAGACGATGCGCTTGTTCGTCTGGAAACAGATTTTACGCTGATGGCGCAAGCACTGGCAGAAGATACCAAACGCTTGCTGGCCTGGCTGGATGGCGAAGCAACAGCATCACCCCTTGAGGCATAAACGTCTCGAAGGGCAAATACGATGCCACACAAGGGAGTATTTGTACGGATCGCATGACTGATTTCAAACCAACATCCAATACAAAATCGAAGATGAAAGCAGACGCTGTCAATCACGTCAGTCAGCCGCAAGATCCCTGGGCAGACATTCGCCCCTATATGGATCACGAGGTGGCTGATGTGCTGGCACGCCTGTCCCGTGACAGCGAACTGCTCAACGCCCTGACCCGCTTTCGCCTACCGCGCCTGGCCCGCTGGGCGCCGCCGCTGGCGCGGGCACTGGCCAGTCATGCGGTGCGTCGCGAAGTAAAAGGCGTTTCAACCGTCTACGACTTCCAGATGCGAATTGCCCATTACATGGAGCGCATGATCCGCACTACCACCGACAGCTTCGAGGTGTCCGGGCTGGATAAGCTTGATGACAACAGCGCCTATCTGTTTATTGGCAATCATAGGGATATATCCCTGGATCCGGCCTTTGTCAATTACGCTCTTTATCTGGCGGGCCGCGATACGGTGCGCATTGCGATTGGCGACAATCTGCTTAAAAAGCCCTATGTCACCGACCTGATGCGCTTGAACAAGAGTTTTATCGTGCCCCGCAGCGCCCGGGGCAAGCGCGCCATGCTGGCGGCTTATCAGCAGCTTTCGGCCTACATCCGCCATTCGATTACCGAAGACGCACATTCCATCTGGATGGCCCAGCGTGAAGGGCGCGCCAAGAATGGCATTGACCGCACTGAGCCTGCGATCATCAAGATGCTGACCATGGCACGCCGCAATGCCGAACGCCAGGTAGCGTTTGGCGATGCGATTGCCGAACTGAAACTGGTACCCGTATCGATCAGCTATGAGTATGACCCCTGCGACCTGCAGAAAGCCCAGGAACTCCACGACGTTGATCACCAGGGCAGCTACGCCAAAAGCGAGTTTGAAGATATCCAGTCGATTGTTGCCGGCATTACCGGCCATAAAGGCCGGGTTCAGCTACGCTTTGGTACGCCTATCGGCACCGATATGGCCACGCCTGACGAAGTGGCGGCAGAAATAGACCGTCAGGTCATAGGCGGGTACCGGCTGTTTTCAAGCCATTACCTGGCACTCGACACCTTGGGCGATGCCCCTGAGCTGGTAGCTCGCAAGGCGATTACCCGCCAGGATAAAGAGCGCTTTCAGGCGCGCCTGGCCGGAGTGCCTGAACATCTCAGGCCTTACTGGCTGGCACAGTACGCCAATCCGGTCAAACATAAAGCAGGGCGCCTGATGGGGTAAGCCCTGATGGGACACACGGGATTACTCGCCGTTAGCTGGCGTTGAGATGCCCTGAAAAGTAAAAAATGCTATTGTCGCGCTTATTATCACTGCGCTTTGCGGCACTGCAGGCCGGGCCAAACAAGGAGACCTATCATGTCTGCTTCAGAAATCCAGAAAACGCGTATCATCAACGAACTGCAAGGATTTATCCGCAAACTGCTTCAGGACCCAAAAATCCTCGAGCAGTCGCTGGAGGTAGCACGCAAGGAATTTGCCAATGGCAGCTCTCAGGATGTCATGGCGCGCATTGCCAATGAAATCTCTGATACCACCAGCGTGCATATTCCTGAAGACCCTGCCGAGCATTCAGAAGCCGACAAGCTGTTTCTGGCGCTGTTACGTGAAGTCATCATGGAAGAGCAGGCTCTTTACTAGCCCTGTTACTGCCTGTTCTTGCACTGGTTCCCGGCGAAGCATCGGCCTGCTTCGCCGGGCTTATTTCAGCCTGATTCAATAGAAGTGTCCTCACCTATGTCACATACTGCCACGCGCAATATTCTGGTCACCAGCGCCCTGCCCTACGCCAATGGCGATATTCACCTTGGTCACTTATTGGAATATATCCAGACGGACATCTGGGTGCGTTTTCAGAAAAGCCGTGGTCAAGCGTGCTACTACGTATGCGCTGACGATGCCCACGGCACCGCCATCATGTTGCGCGCCGAGCAGGAAGGCATCACCTCCGAAGCTCTGATAGAGCGGGTTTCCCACGATCATCAAGCCGACTTTGCCCGCTTTGGTGTCAATTTTGACAACTATCATTCCACCCACTCTGCAGAAAACCGCTATTTCAGCGAGCTGATCTACACGCGCCTGCGCGACAAGGGCCATATTGCCACGCGTGATATCGAACAGATGTTTGACCCACAGAAAGGCCTGTTTCTGGCGGACCGCTTTATAAAAGGCACCTGCCCGAAGTGCCACGCGGAAGATCAATACGGTGATAACTGTGAAAAGTGCGGTGCCACCTACACTCCAGCGGAGTTGATCAACCCGGTTTCGGCGATTTCCGGGGCCACACCCGAAGTCCGCAGTTCCACCCACTACTTTTTCAAGCTGCCGGATTTTGCTGAGTTCCTGCAGCAGTGGATCAATGACGGCCATGTCCAGCCGCAGATTCGCAACAAGCTGATGGAGTGGTTCGAGTCCGGCTTCAACGAATGGGACATCTCCCGGGACGCGCCCTATTTTGGCTTTGAGATTCCTGACGCACCGGGTAAATATTTCTACGTCTGGCTGGATGCTCCGATTGGCTATCTGGCCAGTTTCAAGAACCTGTGTGAGCGCGAAGGGATTGATTTCGATGCCTTCTGGCAGCCTGGCTCTGACGCTGAGATCTACCACTTCATCGGTAAGGATATCGTCTACTTCCATGCGCTGTTCTGGCCCGCCATGCTCCACGGAGCTGATTTTCGCACCCCAACGGCGGTTAACTGCCACGGTTTTGTGACCGTCGACGGCGCCAAGATGTCGAAATCCCGCGGCACCTTCATCAAGGCGGCCACCTACGCGGATTTCCTCAACCCGGAATATCTGCGTTATTACTTTGCCGCCAAACTGACTTCCAAGGTCGATGACCTGGACCTTAACCTGGATGATTTCGCCGCTCGGGTGAATAGCGATCTGGTGGGCAAGGTGGTCAACATTGCCAGCCGCTGCGCCGGATTTGTGAAAAAGCTGGGGGACAGCCAGCTCTCGGCAAACTGTGCCGAACCGCAGATGCTGGCGCGCTTTATTGCCGCCGGTGATGAGATTGCTGACGACTACGAAGCCCGTGAGTTCAGCCGCGCCATGCGCCGCATCATGGAACTCGCCGACGAAGCCAACACCTACATCGCCGATGCCGAACCCTGGGTGCTGGCCAAACAGGAAGGTCGTGAGCAGGAAGTGCTGAATATCTGCTCTGTCGGCATTAACCTGTTCCGCCAGCTGATGGTCTATCTTGCTCCTGTGGTACCCGCCATGGCTGAGCAGGCGCAGGTGTTCCTGAACCTTGAAACACTCGATTGGCACAGCCGCCACGCCACCCTTCTGGGCCATACCATCAACAAGTTCAAGCCGCTGATGACCCGCGTCGAGCGTGACCGGATTGATGCCATGATTGAAGCCTCAAAGGAAGATCTTGTGGAAGAACAGAAACTCAAAGATGCCGTCAAAGGCCCGCTGGCCGATGACCCGATTGCCGAGCAGATCAGCTTTGATGACTTTATCAAGGTCGACCTGCGCATCGCCCGGATTGCCAAGGCCCAGTATGTGGAAGGCGCGGACAAGCTGTTGCAGCTGACCCTGGATCTGGGCGGCGAAACCCGCAATGTCTTCTCTGGCATCCGCAGCGCCTATGCGCCGGAAGCCCTGGAAGGCCGCCTGACCGTGATGGTCGCCAATCTGGCGCCGCGCAAGATGCGCTTTGGCATGTCAGAAGGCATGGT
>JBNJGW010000041.1:0-22897 GCA_051748005.1 Pseudomonadota bacterium
TAGCGGATCAGGCCGGCATCGCCGTCTTCATCCTCGATCAAAATGATGTCAAGTGCTTGCATGATGATGTCCTGAAACTCAAGGGGCTGCCCGTTTGACCAGCTCGAACCAATAGATTGCCAGACGCTGCATGTGGTGAGTGAACTCATCCATGCTGGGAGACTTCACCACATAGCCAGCGGCACCCTGCGCATAGGAGCGGCGAATGTCGCTTTGCGCACTGGAGGTAGTAAGCACAACAACAGGAATCAGACGTAGTCGTGGGTGAGCCTTGATGTGTTTCAGAAACGTGAAACCGTCCATGCGAGGCATGTTAAGGTCAAGCAGGATCAGGTCAGGCAGAGGCTGACTATCATCCAGACGCGCTTCCAGAAGCGCCAGGGCGCTTTCACCGGTCTCGCTGTGCTCAAGAGCAATGCCTTGATGTAGATGCTGGGTGATGTCCCTGAAAACCCGTTGGGTGATGTAGGCATCGGCCTGATCATCCTCAACCAGGAGAATTCGGTGCTCCCCTTGTCTATGCGCCTCGTGCATTGCTTATACCTTTTACAAATAAAAGCCTGAAGGTAGTGCCTTCCGAGCAGCTGTCATCAATACTGAGCTCGCCATCCAATTGGCGCATGATCTGGCGGGCCATGGCAAGCCCCAGGCCAATGCCTGGCTGCTCGCTATCGGTCACCAGGCGAGTGAACAGGGAAAATGCCTGATCATGATGCTCCGGAGCGATTCCTACCCCGTTATCCTGAATGAACACCTGCCAGTGGTCGGGTCGTTCTTCTGCCCATAGCTTAACATAAAGATACTTTTTGACCTGACGATAGCGGCAGGCATTATCCAAAAGTATCTCAAAAAGTTGGTACAGCCGCCGACGATCCCCGATCACTATCGGTAAAGGGCTGACGGTCGAATTCGCATCCAGTTGCTGGAGACGGTTTGCCAGTGGCGGGGTGCTCAGGAGCTTGTTGACCAGATCATTGAGGTCGACGCTAGTAAGTTCCGGCGGCGTCTGGGTCAGTTCCAGGTATTGTCTGGCACCTTCCACCAGAGTGCTTAACCTGGTTGCCTGAGCGTTGATAAATTCAACGGCCTGGCGATCCTGTGGGTCATCCAGATGAGTATGTTCGAGCTGACTGGAAAACATCATCAGGCGTCGGGAAGGCTCCTGAAAATGATGTGCCATGACCTGAGTCAGACGCTCCATTTCCTGGGCATAATCTTTGAGGCGCCGCTCACGGTGCTGCAGTTGGCTGGCCATCTGGTTAAGGGTCTGGGCCAGATGATCCAGCTCTCGGACAGAAAAGGTGCTAGAGACAGGCTGATGCTGGCCGGCACCGATAGTGGCAATACCCCGCATCAGCTGATTCAGAGGTGTCAGGATCAGCCGCCGAATACGCCACAGCGACAGAGGCACCACCAGCAGAGCGGTCACCAGCATGGCCAGTATTAATCCGTCCCGAGTGATACGCTGTTCCTCATGATACTGGCTGGCTGGATAGTGAAGAAGCGCACCGGGAAGGGCGGACTGGCTGGCGAACCCTTGATATTGCCAGAAACCGCTGTCGTTACGCAGTAAGGACGTCGTCTCAAGCAGTTGTTGAGGTTGGTCACTATATTGATTCAGCGCATCGGCCTTATTGATCAGGCGAGCCTGAACACCGCCGGTCAACACCTGCTGGAAAACCTTTTCGTTTAACGCATAGGCCAGTACCAGGGTGCCCAATGTTTGATCCTTGCGGGTCAGCGGTTGGACATGAATATAGTAAGGAACCCCGTGAATAATGTGATAGTTGCCGTTCTGGTGCTGGACGGCCTGCCAACCGTCTTTGATCGCTGCCAATGACAGCAGGTCGCTATCATCAGTATGGCGGGTATTCTGCAGCAGCTTGGCCGTGCCCTGATCAAAACTGACAATGCCCTGTTCCAGCCCCTGGCTTCCTTGAAGGGCATAGCTGACCAGCTGGTTATCAAGGCTGAATACGTAGGCGCTGTTGGCCCGCCCGTTCTGGATCAGGGCCTGCAGGTCGTCGGCAATACGCTGTTTTTCGGGGTTGAAGACAATCGCCTGATAGTTTTCCGGGTCTTCAAAGTCGCGGATCAGGCTGAGGGCCGCGAGTACTCTGGCCTGGCTCTCCAGCCACTGAGCTTCTTCGTGCATATCATCACTGATATCACTCAGGGCAGACTTGATCCGCTGAATACTGGCCGCCAGGGTGTTTTCTGCGGCACTGCGATGGTAGGCCAGAAGGTTACGGTCAATCAGGTAGCCGCTGATGGTAAGTGCCATAATGACAATGACAGTCACGTAGGCAGGCAGCTTGAAGGCAAGCGAACGGAAAAACATCAGACAATAAGCTCCACATCAGCGGGTGTTATCGGCATTCTACCTGCCTGGCAATGGTTTCTCCTCCTAAAAAGCAGGCGCCTTGGTGCTTGGTGCTTGGTGGTTGGATGTTGCGTTGATGGCTTGTATTCAGGAACTCAAACCCGGCATGATGCAGTACAACAATGATAAGGGAGCATCCTGTTGAAACGTCGCGATGTGCTTAAAGCAGGGGGAGCCGGTTTACTGTTGGGCTCTGCAGGTTTCCCT
This sequence comes from Pseudomonadota bacterium, assembly GCA_051748005.1. Taxonomy (GTDB): domain Bacteria; phylum Pseudomonadota; class Gammaproteobacteria; order Pseudomonadales; family Halomonadaceae; genus Vreelandella. Next base: position 2,591 of record JBNJGW010000041.1, read on the forward strand.
GCCATTGTGAAAGCGTTGAACCGCTCGCCTACCCTGCGCGTTGTGGGAACCCATGTAACTCTTCAGGAGCCAATAAGGCGCCGCGCGGAGCAGGATCTGGGGATCAACATCGAGTTTCATCCCGGTGGCAGCGCTGAAGTGCTGCTGAAGGCAGCGACAGACCCAGGCGCCTTTGATCTCTATGAACAGTGGTCAAACAGTATTCGCGTACTGTGGCAGGCCAACACCATTCAGCCGATTGATACTCGGCGCCTGACCTACTGGAAAGATATCAATAGCCTGCCTAAAACCGGCAAGATTTCACCGGTTGCGCGGGTTGGGCAGGGTGATGCTCCGCATCGGCTGCTATATGCCCAGCCGGATGGCACCCTGGGGCATACACCCACTGACACCATCAGCTTTCTGCCCTATGCCCATAATGCAGATTCTTTCGGTTACCGCACTGATGCCATTGAAGCGGGTATTCCCTATGAAACCGAAAGCTGGAGTTGGCTACTGGACAGGCAGCAGCGTGGCCGAGTGGCGATTATCAATGAACCGAGCATAGGCCTGTTCGACCTGGCACTGGCCGCCGAGAGCAAAGGTCTGATGCAGTTTGCTGATATTGGCAACATGACCCGGCATGAGGTCGACCAACTGTTTGAAATCCTGATTGATTACAAGCGCCAAGGTCAGTTTCGCGGTTTCTGGTCATCGGTGCCTCACTCTGTTGATCTTATGGCAAGAAATGAAGTGGATATCGCCAGCATGTTTTCTCCAGCGGCCTTTCGTCTGCGCGGCATGGGTATTCCTTGTGCCTATGCCGCCCCGAAAGAAGGCTATCGTGCCTGGTACGGCGTCATGTGTCTGTCATCCGCCGTCAGTGAGGAACGCAAGGAGCTTGCCTACGCCTTTATGAACTGGTGGCTTTCAGGTTGGCCCGGTGCCTTTATTGCCAGGCAGGGCTACTATATAGCTAATCCTCAGCAGGCCAGGCGGTACCTCAGTGTGGATGAATGGAACTTCTGGTATGAAGGCAAACCTGCTGAAAACCCGATATCGGGAACCGATGGACTGGAAGTGGCAGTGCCCGGCGAAATGCGCCGGGGAGGAAGCTATCAGACCCGGTTCGAAAGAGTATCGGTCTGGAATACAGTCATGGACACCTATGAATATTCCTTAACCAAATGGAGAGACCTATTGCTGGCATAAGGCGGTTTTCTCATTGGCGTCTGAAAAACAGACTCTTTGCTGGCTTTATGGTGATAGGGCTGGTGGGGGGAGGCTTGGCACTTTTCATGGGGTTGGCCATCAGCAATATCTATGCTGATTTTCGCCGCTTTAATCTGGTCAGCGAACGCGTTGAGCTGGGGTATGACCTGGCTGTTAGAATGGTAGTGCTGCAGCGCTTGTCCGAGAAGTTTATACAGGAAGGAGACCGCTTTTCCGCTGAACAGACCGATCTGGCCCTGGAGCAGGCCAACACCGTACTCGCCATGTTAGAGGATGATGCCAGCGAGACGATCAGCCAGCGCGCCAGTATCATGGCTGTCCATCTGGACAACTTTCAGCAGGCTTTTGCTGAGGTCAAACGCCAGCGTGAGCGCCAGAATCAGCTGGCCAGTGATGCGATTCATGCCCAGGCTGAGCTGCATGGCAATCTGATCGACAGCTTTGCTGACAGGGCGCTGAGTGCGGAATCCGCTGCCCTGGTCGAGCGTCTACGTACCTCGCTATTGCAGATAGAAGGCTTTACTCGCGATTACTTTGATTCACTCGATAATGCTCTGATCCGCCAGATCAGGGGGAATGTGCGCCAGTCCCAGGCTTTGATCCGTCAGCTTCAGGTGTTGCATCAGGAAGATGTTTTCGCCGAGCTCTTGCCCGGAATGGACGCCTCGATACTCGCTTACCAGGAGGCGATTCTTGAAGCAGTTCAGCGTACGCGGGGTTATCTCTTTCTGGTCAATGTAGTCATGGCAGCGGAAACCTATGAAATCCTCTATCAATCAGACCAACTGGCCGAGGAGTTGCGCCAGGAAATGCTCACGATTGAAGAAAGCGTCGACCATAAAAGGCAACAGGTGTTTTGGCTGGCGCTCATCGGTAGCATCACAATGCTGCTGCTTATCGTGGGACTCTCTTATGCGCTGGGGCGCAGTATTGCTACGCCGATTGAAAACCTGGCTGGCGTATTCCGGCGTCTTGCACGGGGGGAAACGGCACCGATCAGGCCCGGTCATGAAGCAGGTTACGAGCTCCAGGAGTTATCCAGAGCCTCCGAGGTATTTCGCGAAAAGAATGCAGAAACCCAGCAACTGCTAGCGCGCTACCGTGAAATCAGTGAGGAGCTGGAGGAAAAGGTCAAAGAGCGTACCCAGGCGCTGCAAGAAGCCAATCAGCAGTTGCAGGAACTCTCCCGCACGGATGGCCTGACGGGCCTGGCCAACCGACGTTATTTTGAGGAAATTCTGGCGCGGGAATGGTTGACTGCAAAGCGCAATGACCTCAGCCTGACCGTTATCATGCTGGATGTTGATTACTTCAAGGCGTTCAATGATCACTATGGACACCCGGTTGGTGATCAATGCCTGAGAGAAGTGGCGCTGGTGTTAAAACAGCATGCTCGGCGGGGCAATGATATAGCCGCGCGTTATGGCGGAGAGGAATTCATTATCATTCTTCAGGATAGTGACCAGGCATCAGGCGTAGCGATTGCTGAACGCATCCGTTATGGCCTGGAGGCGCTTGATATTGCCCATGCGGGGTCCCCAATCAAAAAGGTGACGGCCAGTCTTGGCGTGGCGGCGGGTAACCCAACCCAGGGTTTCAGCAGTGCATTCGAGCTGATCAAAAAAGCAGATGATGCCCTTTATCGGGCCAAGCAGACGGGCAGAAACCGTGTGGCTGCTGCTACCTGAATACTTGAACGGCTCAGCGTCAGGGCTGACGTTAAGGATCGTCAGGCGGGAACAATTCTGTCTTTGCCCAGGAACTTTGCTCTGTACAAGGCGCGGTCGGCACGCTTGAGTGTCTCTTCATGGCTTTTATCGCTTGGCGCTATGGTGGCAACCCCTATACTGGCCGTCACTGCCACATCATCCAACTGGAACCGTTTCAGTTTCTGCCTCAGGCAACGTTGTAGTCGCCTTGCAAATTGCAGAGCATAGTCATGCTCTGTATTGGCGAGTACAAAAACAAACTCGTCGCCGCCAAAACGACAGACCGTGTCTGTCTTGCGTGATTCTGAGTCGCATATGTCAGCCACGCTCAACAACATCTCATCGCCCAGATGATGCCCTTGGGTGTCATTGACGTGTTTCAGATTATCCAGATCCATCATAAGAACGGAGGTAGGCACTGAGTGGCGTTTGAAAATCTCAAACTGGAAGGTCAGTTCGCGTTCCATTTTGCGACGATTATAAAGCCCGGTGAGCTGGTCGGTTTCGCCAAGTTCCTTTAACTTTAGCTCGTAGCGGCGGCGCTCCGAGATGTTACTGGCAACCCATAAAACAACCGGCTCACCATCCACTCGAAAATCCAGCGCCTGAATACGCGCTTCAAACCAGATCGGCTGCGCTGGCCCTTTGTCGGGCAAGCCTTTCACGTCATAGCCATCCAGTTCGTATTCAGTGATCAATAACTGCCTAGACGCCAGCGCCTGTTCAATCTGTTCCAGAAACCAGCCGGCTTTTTCAGGGGTGATGATATCGTCAATTGTTAGCCCCACCAGGTCACTGCCATCGTGGTAGTAACGTGCGTCTCTACCGCCAAAGACAGCCACGTATTTTCCTTGACGCGTCAACACAAAAGCCGGGTCAGGCAACGCCTCAAGTACGGCAAATGCCTGTTCGATGCTCATCAGGAAGCTTTTGTCCGAACTGCTATAGTCAGTATCCACACTAACCACCTGGATCATTAACCGTAAAGAGGCCAGTGTGCTCCAGGTTTTGAAACAGGACTTCCACTCAGCGCTACATTGGCAAGGTTAATTGTCGCGGTTCAGGAACGACAGTCAGCCGCTGCACGTGCTTCACCAGGCGCACAGCCAAAACGCTTTCTGAACGCACGATAAAACCAGGAAAGGTGATTGAAGCCGGCATGGAAGGCAATTTCGCTGATTGATCGACGTCTGGTCTGAGGGTTGGTCAGCATGGTAAAGGCAAGTTGTAGTCGCTGTTCAAGAAGGTAATCGGTAAAAGACGTGCCCTGGCTGCTAAACAGGGCGCGAATATAGCTGGGAGAGACACCATGCCGAGATGCCAGGTGATTCAACGACAGCGATGACCGCGCATGTAGCTTGATATCCGACTTGATGGCTCTCAGCCGCGCTTCCCTCAAGCTGCCACGCTGGGCATGTATGGCGGCATCACGTTTGGCCACCAGTGCCAGGCAGGCCAGGTCCAGCATTTGGCGGCTACACGATAGCGTTGACGATACTTCCAGCGCATCCGGGCAAGATGTCAACGAGAGGGCAAGGCGGGTCAGGTGATGTAAGGGTTCACTGGGCGGCAGAAGGTTTTTAGGCAAATGTTCCATCTGCTTGATCAGCGGGCCGAGCTGTGCCCGCGGAAAGGCAATGCTAAGAAAGTTGGCTCTTTCGCCAAAAAAATCGACGCTGCCAGACTGGTGATTGAACACAAGCCGCGCACTGCCTGGCTTCAGCGCCAGCGAATCGTGGGACTTCAGATGAGAAAGCCAGCCGCCTTCACCGCCAGGGTGAATCAGAAAGGTAATATCATCGTTGCCATCAACCACTTGCGGTGACTCACGTGCTGCCCGCAAGGATGACGAAGTCACGTTGGCAATTGATACCCCAGGCAGAAGCCTGATACGTGTTTCAACATGCGGCACCTGATTTCTATCCGTCATTAGTGTCACCTGCGAGATTGCACTGTAAACCTCCTGTGCAGCCTCCAGACGCTCACTCACGGTGAAGTCATTGGTGGAAAACGCAATAAAAGTCATTGCAAGATTATAGCAGACCAGGATCGAGAGGTTGTAAGGCTGCAGAGCCTGTTGGGCAGGAAGACGCAGTAGAACGAGGTGATGCGTGTCCGGTGCACGGGCAGCCGTGTCTTCAGTCAGCAGTAAACGGTCTGAATCTGGCCGCTGTCGTTCCAGCCCTTCAGGGGCAGTACGAGGTTGGCCAGGTGCGTGATGAAAGCTTCAGGTTGTCCATGCAGGCTGCTGATTAAATACCTGGGACATCGCTTGATCCAGAATGCGCACAATCTGGTCAATATCCGTTTCACTGGCAATGAGCGCAGGGCTGAAGTTGAGAATGTTGTTATAGCCGCTCATGCTGCGGTTGGTGCGTCCAATCAGTAGTCCGCGCTGTTTGCATTCAGCGGCAATGGCGGTGGGAATACGCTCATGAACAGGTATTCTGGTGACTTTGTCTTCCACCAGCTCAATGCCTGCAAAAAGCCCCATGCCCCTGACTTCGCCTATCATTGGATAGTGCTCGGCCAATGTGCGGAAACCGTCCAGTAGCTTCTTGCCCATACGGGCGCTGTTATCCACCAGGTTTTCGCGCTCGATGATTTCCAGGTTGGCCAGTGCGGCTGCCTGGCCGGCCAGGCAGCCGCCGAAGGTGGAGATATCACGAAAGTAGCCCAGGGTATCACCCTCATTTTCCTGCAGCAGTGCATACACCTGCTCGCTGGTGACGGTGCACGAAATGGCTGCATATCCTGACGCAACCCCTTTGGCCATGGTGACAATATCCGGTTGAATGCCAAAGTGCTGATAACCAAACCAGGCGCCTGTGCGCCCTAGTCCACAGACAACTTCGTCCATGATCATCAGGATATTATGGCGTTGGCAGATGTCACTGATGCGCTGCCAGTAGCCTTCAGGAGGCGTGATAATGCCACCACCAGCGGTAATTGGCTCCAGAATCACTGCACCGACAGTATCAGGGCCTTCGCGCAGGATAACGTCTTCCATGGCTTGGGCGGCACGTAGCCCATAATGTTCGGCTTCCGGATACTGGCTGCGATACTCGCAACAGTGCGGGAATGAAACAAAATCAGGTACGAAGGGGCCGTAGTGGTCGCGTCTTTCGTTCTGCCCTGACGCACTCAGGGTGGCAATAGTGGTTCCGTGATAGTCACGGTCACGATACAGAATCTTGTGTTTCTTGCCTTTATAATGCTTCTGGCTGATCTGGCGCACCATCTTGAAGGCTTTTTCATTGGCCTCAGACCCTGAGCTTGAGTAATACACCCGGCTGAAACCAGGCATCTTTTCCAACAGGCGGGTGGCAAACTGTGTGGCCGGTTTGCTGGCCATGGAGCCAGCAAAATAGTTGAGCTCCATCAATTGCTGATACATGGCATCAGCAATTTCACGCCGTCCATAACCGACGTTGGTCACCCACACACCGCCGGCTGAGGCATCGAGGTATTGCTTGTCGTCACTGTCCCAAAGGTGCATGCCTTCCCCGCGCACGAACATGGTTACTCCAGTGGCTGCAGCTGTTCCTGGCGTCAGGTGGTGCCAGACATGCTGTCGATCCTGGCTTTGCAGGTCTGCCAGCGCGTCGCCTTCTGGCTGCATGGTGGGCTTGTTATCTATAAGCGTCATCATGGTGTGCTCCTTGTTAAGCATCTTTTGTGTGGCGATAAACAGAAAAAGGTGACCAGGATTGGGTGACTGGCATGACTTCAAGGTGGTTGATATTGAGGTGAGAGGGCAGACTGGCAATCCAGAAAATGGTGTCTGCAATGTCTTCTGGCTGAATGGCTTCGGCGCCGTCATAGAGTTGTTGATAAGCCTGCTGATCACCCCCTGTGCGCACCAGCGTAAACTCACTTTCCGAAAGGCCTGGCGCCAGGTTGGTGACACGCACACCGGTGCCAGAGAGATCGCAGCGTAGTGCGTGAGAGAACTGATCCACGAACGCCTTGGTGCCACAGTAGACATTGCCACCAGGGTAGGGCCAGCGCCCGGCAATCGAGCCGAGATTGATGATGCTAGCGCCCCGGCCGTGGTCGATCAGGGTAGGCAGAAGGGCATGGGTGACGCTGGCCAGCCCTGCGATATTGGTATCAATCATCTGTTTCCAGTCATCGAAGTTACAGGCCTGGGCCGGTTCGGTACCAAGCGCCAGCCCGGCATTGTTGACCAGCACCTGCACGGACTGGAAAGAAGCTGGCAAGGTTGTCACCGCCTCCTGGACGGCCTGGCTGTCGCACACATCCAGTGTCAGGGTGTGTACGGCACACTGCTTGGCCAGCTCCTCGGCCAATGCTTCCAGGCGTGCTTCCCGGCGTCCGGTCAGCACCAGTGACCAACCCGCCTTTGCAAAGCGTCGAGCCGTTGCCAAGCCAAACCCGGATGTTGCACCGGTAATAAAAATAACAGGCATGAATATCTCCCTGGCGTTATGAAACAATATGTTGTGGAACGCTTGATACACGTCCGGTCCTGCAGGTAAGCGTCTGAGTGATGCCTTTCGGTTCGGTGGCGCGCATTAAGGCACTGCCGGTGTGAAAATGCCTGGCCACAGTTCACTCACCAGAATCCACAGCGCCATCACGATCAGTATCGGGCTGACGCTTTTACGGTAGGAAACGGGAGTGAAACGTTGGAAAAAATATTGCCCCAGCCAGGCACCGATCAGTGCAGCAGGCAGTAAAGCAACAGTGATGACAAAGGCTGACAGGGAAACAGCACCATTAAGGCTGTAACCGAACAGTGCTGTACTGCTGGCCGCGATAAAAAACACGATGGCAGTAGCTCTGGCCTGGATGGCGCTCAGCGTGGTGTGCATCAGATAAAGCATCAGAGGAGGCCCACCGGCAGACGCCACTGCCATGGCTAACCCTGAAGCCGCCCCGGCAGGCACAGCCATGGCCCTGTCGCGCCTGCGAGAGAGGCTTGACAGGCCCGGAGGTAAAAACGTTGCCACTGCCCCGATCAGGCAAAGCCCTGCAATAAGCAGTTTGGCAGCGTGATAAGGCAGCGATGTCATCACCAGGGTGCCCAGCAATGACATGCCAAACATGGCGGGTACCAGGCGGGCCAGCAATGTTCTGTCTGCCGCTTTCCAGGCGCGCCGGGCCAGCCCTAGAGCGCCCAGGATATCCAGCATCAGTACCACTACGATGACTTGCAGTGGGGGGAGGAACCAGAGCAGCCCCAGTGCCAACGTCATGGCAAAACCAAAGCCGGTATAGCCGCGAATCCCGCCTGCAAGAAGTGCCAGCAGTGTTCCGGGTAGCAGCCAGTGGGCGTCTGTCATGATGCGATTCCCCTCAGTGTCGTGGTCCATGACCTTAGCGGGGAATAGTGCTTGGGGTTTAGGGCCAGTTAGGCGAGACCGATGTGACATCTTCCCGTTCAACGAACAGGACCGCATGACGATGACTGAATAGGTTCCGGGAGGGAAAGGTTAACGCTCCAGCACTTTGGCCAGAGTGGTAATGCCTGGCACGATCTGGCGTTGTGCAATGGCATGGAACCCAAGTCGCAGGAAGTGGCGCGGTGGAGCCGCATCAAAGAAGTGCTGAAAGCCGGGTTCAATCAATACACCCTGCTGGGCAGCCTGCCAGGCAAGCCGCTGGGTATCCATATCAGGGCCAGCCTTCAGCCAGAAGGCGCTGGCTCTGGCGTGGCTGGAACACGCAAGGGTTGGAATGTGACGCTGCAGCGCTTCGTGCACTATATCCCGGCGCCGGTCGGTGTCGTCGATGTGTGTTTTCAGGTGACGCTCGTAATGCCCTTGAGCCATGAATTGAGCGACCTGGTGCTGAATATTGGCTGGCGGATGGCGGTACATCAGGCGCCTGAGGGCACGCATTTCATCAATAAGTTCAGCATCAGCAATGATATAACCCAGACGCAGACCCGGTGCAAAAGCCTTGGAGAGGCTGCTGAAATAGATGATGCGATGGCCCATAGAGCCGGCTTTCATGGCTGGCAATGCCTGTTTGTCGCCGTGCAGTTCGGCATCATAGTCATCTTCGAGGATGATCTGGTCATGACGCACGGCCTGCTCCTCAAGTGCTCGGCGGCGAGCAAGTGTCATTCTGACGCCGGTAGGCACCTGATGGCTGGGGGTCACATAGAGATAGTCACACTGGCTTGATGGTTGATCGAGCACCATGCCTTCACTGTCAATATGATGAAACACCAGTTGCGCACCGCAATGCTGAAAGATATTGGCAGCCTCCTTGTACCCTGGATTTTCCATCCCGACGCGGCTGTGTGGGTCCAGCAACAGTTGAGACAGCAAAAAAAGCGCGTTCTGCGACCCAAGAGTGATCAGGATCTCATCCTCCTTGGCAAAGATGCCCCGACGAGGGAGGACGCGCTGACGCAACTGCTCTATCAATAGCGGGTCATCCTGGTCGATACGATCATTCAGCCAACTTTTTTCACGGGTGCCCCCAAGGAGTCGCCGGGTAATGCCGCGCCACTGAGACAGAGGGAACTGTGTTGGGTCCAGCTGACCGTATATAAAAGGATATGGATAGTCATTCCAATTGCTTGGCTTTAATACCCCTTCAAAGCGGCTGGGCCGCTGTTTGAGCCTAGTGTCCCATTGTGGTGCATGAACTGGTGTATTCGCATTGACGTGATGCTGTGTGCTGTTCCGGTGAGAAGAGGGCGGCGTCAGGTGAGGTACCTGTTGACCTGAGTGATCGAAATGATAGTCCGGGTGCAGGTAATAGCCACTGCGCGGCCGGCTGATGATGTAGCCGTCATCAGCAAGCGTTTCATACACGATAGCAACCGTATTGCGGGATACACCGAGCTGTCGCGAGAGCTTGCGGCATGAGGGTAAGGCCTCGTTGTCAGGCAGGCTACCAGAATGAATAGCATCGAGCAGTGCCGACCTCAGTTGTTCCTGCAAGCAACGGTCTGCGTCTTTGTGCAGTGTCAAACCGAGAATCATTGGTTCACTCCTTTTCTGTAACGCGGTTGCAGGCAGCAAAACAAACCTTCTTGTGGACAGCCTTTAATGTCTATGCATGCATTATGCGTGCCATCAAACTGTCCCTGTCTTATCGGACAACTGGCTCTAAGCAGGTGGTGATGAAAATTCTAAGGTGGTGACACGGTCAGCGTGCCCATGGCGGCTGGCGGCTCGATTGAACAATCCCTTTAGCAGGTTTTTTGCGGAGAACTCATCATGCAGCCCTTTAATCTTTTTATTGATAAATCACTTTGTATGACCCGTCAGCTCGTCGCATCTACGACGCCGGAGGCGTTGAAAAAGGGTGCCGTACTGGCCTTGGGAGGTCTGGCCATGAGTGCCTCCGTAAGCGTGCTTGCGGCAGACCTTCCGGAAATCGAAGAGCGTGGCTACATGCGCGTTGCCACCGAGGATAACTATGCGCCCTTCAATTTCATGAGTGGTAGTGACCCGGATGGCTTTATCGAAGATGTACTGACCGAGCTTGAAATGTATGCTGACTTTGAAATTCGTCAGGAAATTCTACCCTGGACAGGCTTGTTGGCTGCTGTATCGAACGGCCAGTATGACGTGGCGATTACTGGTGCATCGGTCTCGGATGAACGCCTGCGGGTCTTCAATTACGCACCACCTTTTGCCTCGGCACAGCATTTTTACATTAAGCGTGCAGGTGATGAGCGTATCAACAGCGTGGCGGACCTTGATGGCATGACGGTTGGCGTGCAGGCCGGCAGTGTTCTGCTAAGCCGCTTGCCTGAGCTGGAGACCATGCTCGAAGAAACCGGCGGCGAGCTGGGGGATGTCATGGAATATGAGGCCTACCCGGAAATCTATGCAGATCTTGCCAATGGTCGACTGGATTACGTCATCAATTCGGCAGTACCAGTCAATGATCTTATCAGCACGCGTGGTGATGTATTCGAGGCGGGACAGGCAGTATCCGGGCCGGGATTTGTTGCTTGGCCGGTACCCAAGAACAGCCCCGAACTTCTTGCTTACCTGACTGACTTCATGGCCCACCTTAGGGAATCAGGCCGCTTGTATGAACTACAGGAAACCTGGTTTGGTGAGTCGTTCGAGGAGCTTCCTACTACCCCGATAATGAGTGTTGAAGAGTTTCACCAAATGGCTGATATGTAACCGCCGTGTCATTAATGAACGAGTCTTTAACGCCAATGACAAGCAGGCTACCCGGCTTAAGGCCGGGTTCCTGCGACACAATGAGGGGTCTCGATCATGGATAGTAGCGCCTGGGCGCTGTTGTTTCAGGGAGCGTGGACAACAGCCTGGATATCTGCGGTCTCTATTGCATTTGGTGTGGTACTGGGCCTGGTTATTGCCCTGATACGTTTGGCAAGGCTGCCTTTCATACATCAACTCCTGGGTACCTATATCAGTATTGCAAGAGCTACCCCGCTGGTCACCCTGGTTCTGTTTATCTTTCTGTCAGGCCCGACCTTCGGTATTAATCTGGATCGTAATGTGGCGGCTATCATGGCCCTGACGCTCAATACCACGGCGTTTAATGCAGAGATCTGGCGTTCAGCCTTTAACAATTTCTCCAATGACCAGCGTGAAGCCGCGATGGCGGTAGGGATGACACCCTGGACCTATTTTCGGCGCATCATGTTGCCCCAGTCTGTTATCACCAGTTTGCCCAACCTGGTTAACGAAATGTCTTTTCTGGTTAAAGGTAGCCCAGCGATTGCGGTGATCGGGATTGTTGACCTGACACGTGTGACCAACCGTATTTCAGCGGTGACCTATGATCCTTTGCCGCCCATTCTGGCGGCCGCCCTATTGTATATGGCGATTATCGGGTTTCTGGTATGGGGTCAGCGGATTGCTGAGCACAAGGCCAACCGGTTGGCTATGTAAGCCACTGTATTAACGCCTGATATATCAGGGGGGGAGTATGAGTAACTGGGAAATCCTATGGTCGTCCCGCGATGTTTTCTGGCAGGGGTTTGGAAATACCGTCACCATCTTCGTTATTTCCGCGATTGCTGCCTTCTTATTGGGCAGTCTGCTCGTCTTTATGATGGAAGGCGCCAGGCCTCGGCTGAAGACCCCATTACGCATTTTCATTGATGGTATGCGCCTGCTGCCTTTTCTGATTCTGGCGTACCTTTTCTATTATGGTCTGCCGAGCCTGGAGATACGCCTAAGTGCCTGGCAAGCCGGTGTATCTGCCCTGATTCTTTACCACGGTGCCTATTTTGCTGAAATCCTGCGGGGCAGCCGGGTGACCTTGTCCGGCGGGCAGGAAGAAGCAGCAACGGCACTAGGTTTTTCCCGCCCGAGGATGTTCATACGCATCATACTGCCGCAATTGGTACTGCGTACCAGAGGTGTGATGGGCAACCAGTTGATTATTCTGCTCAAGGATACAGCTTTTCTGGTGATCATTACGGTAAGGGAGTTAACCGCTGCGGCCAATAGTCTGTCGAGCACTTATTTCATTCCTATGGAGGCCTTTATTGTGGTGATTGGTTTCTATTGGATAATCAGTTTAATGCTTGAGCAAAGCATCCGCTTGCTGGGGCGTCTGGGCGAAAAGAGAGGGTTCAGTAATGCCTGAGTATTCTGAAGTCAGTATTAATAACCTATCCAAAAGTTTTGATGGTATCGAAGTACTGAGAGATGTCAGCCTTGATGTCAGCAGTGGTGAGGTTATAAGTATTCTGGGGTCTTCCGGCTCTGGTAAGTCAACGCTGCTAAGGTGTATCAACTGGCTGGAAGTGCCTGACAGAGGTGAGGTGCGGATCAATGGTGAGCGCATTGGTTTTAAGGAAGGTTCTAATAAACCTATGTCCAGGCGAGAGTTGGCCAGGGTAAGAACCCAGCTGGGCATGGTCTTTCAAGGATTTAACTTATGGCCACACCTCTCCGTACTCAAGAATGTGACAGAAGCACTGGTTCATGTTCAGGGACTGAAGAAAGAGGATGCCCGAGAGCGTGGCATGGGTTTTTTGCAAAAAGTGGGTATGGCAGAAAAGGCTGACAGCTATCCATGTACTTTATCAGGTGGCCAGAAACAGCGAGTGGCCATCGCGCGTGCACTTGCCATGCAGCCGAAGGTCATGTTGTTTGACGAGCCAACGTCTGCACTGGACCCGGAACTGGTAGGGGAAGTGCTGTCAGTGATGCGCGATCTTTCACAGGAAGGCTACACCATGATCATTGTGACGCATGAAATGGACTTTGCCCGTAATGTGTCAGATCAGGTGGTATTTCTGGACAAAGGAATCCTTATTGAAAAGTCAGCTCCTGACGTTTTTTTCAATAATCCCGCCAGTGAGCGAGTCAGGCGGTTTCTGGAACTAGATAAAGCGAGCTGATCTTCCGCCTGATTGTCCATAATGCCGCCTCAGGCCTCAGATTGACCACTTCCGAGTTGTGCTGCTGTTATTCCAGCGGCGTGAGGCGGCATCCTGTCAGGCCGTAGTGCTATCGAAAGGCCCTTTATTGATGGCTGATAGGGCCGCGTTTGTGTCCAGGATTGCTGCACTGATGCCGGTCACTCCCATTGCTTCCAGCCGTGCAGTATGCATTTTGCAATAGGCTTTGGCATTGGCGCGGGTGTCGAACAGATAGATACCACCTGCCAGTTTCTGGTCTGCATTCTCTGTCCAGATTTTCCAGATAAAGCCTGGTTCCTGGTTGATATTTTCGGCCAGCGCGGCCATGGCGTTGGCCATCTCGTCACCGAAAGGACCATCAAAGGGGAAGTGAACCTGTAATATGACGGACATACTGTCTCCTGTAGAAATGATTAACAGTCAAGAACGGACGCTTTTACCGTGGGTTTGAGTGTGCCCTCTAACATACTGCTTTGCATCACCTTTTATGTGTGCATTAGATATCTCTCGAGTCTAGGGTGGTGTTTTCGCTTTCTATTCATACAGCGGTGCGTGCCCCCATCCTGACTGGCTGTGGACAGGGTTGTTGACTCACGAGCCGGTAAAGCTACTTGTACTTACGCCTTGTCTGCATATACTGTATATATTATCAGTATATGAGCGAGTCACCCCATGTCGTTACCTGTCTTCCTGATTGGCCGTGCTGAACCGGCCCCTGCACCTTGCCCGTTGCCGCTTTTATCCAGCGCGGTGCGTGCCGGGTTTCCCAGCCCGGCCGATGATCATCTGGATAATGACCTTGACCTGCACCAACATGTGGTCAGGCATCCTGCCGCGACCTACTTCGTGCGTGCAGAAGGCGACTCCATGACCGGTGACGGCATCCACCATGGCGATCTGCTGGTGGTGGACCGCAGCCTGGAAGCCTTACCCGGGCGCGTGATCGTGATTGCCGTTGACGGAGACCTGACTGTCAAGCGGCTGGAGCTGGTGGGGCAGCGCGCCTACCTGAGAGCCAGCAACCCGGCGTATCGGCCCATCCCGCTGGAGGGGCGTGAGTCCCACGTCTGGGGCGTGGTAACTCATGTGCTTCACAGCCTGCCCGGTGCCATACCGCTATGATGGCTTTAGTGGACTGCAACAACTTCTACGTTTCCTGTGAGCGGGTCTTCAACCCGGCACTGGAAGGGCGCCCCGTGGGGGTGCTGTCCAATAACGATGGTTGTATTGTCGCCCGTTCCAATGAGCTGAAGGCGCTGGGCGTCGAGATGGGCACAGCCCGACACCTGCTGTCACCAGCCCTGCGCCGTCAGGTGATCCTGCTGTCGAGCAACTATGCGCTATATGGTGACATGTCTCACCGGGTGACCGAAGTGCTGTCCAGGTTTTCACCGCATGTTGAGGTGTACTCGATTGATGAGAGCTTTGTGGGCTTTCAGGGGTTTGATCTTGAGGCGCTTGAAGTGCGTGGCCGGCAGCTACGGATGACCGTCAGGAAATGGACCGGCATCCCTGTCTCGGTGGGTTTTGCGTCGACCCGGGTCTTGGCCAAGATTGCCAATCACCTGGCCAAGAAACATCCTTACTTTAAAGAAGCTGGCGTCTGCCTGCTGGAAGCCGATAGCCTGATGACCCAAAGGGTACTTGAACAGTGGCCGGTCACTGAACTATGGGGGATTGCCTGGCGAACCGGTGAACGCCTGAAGAAGCTGGGGATTGAAACCGCCTGGCAGCTGCGCCAGGCCGACCCCAAGCATATTCGTCGCCATTTCAGCGTGGTACAGGAGCGCATCGTCTGGGAACTACGCGGCCAGCCCGCCATTACGCTTGATGATATGGCCCAGCCCAAACAGCAGGTCATGGTGTCACGCTCTTTTGGCCGATTGACCAGTGACCTGCAGGATGTGCGTGAGGCGCTGCGTCATCATACGGCCAGAGCCGGTGAGAAATTACGCCAGCAGAACAGTGTGACCAGTGCCGTTATGGTGTTTATTCGCACCAACCCCTTTCGCAGCGATCTGCCTCAGTATCGTCGCCGTGTGGTAGTGGCACTCTCAAGGCCCAGCGACGACAGCCGAGATCTTATTGCAGCAACCATGCAAGGACTAAGATGCCTGTGGCGCAATGGTTACCACTACCACAAGGCCGGGGTGATGCTGCTGGACCTGTCTCCAAGAGCTCATCGCCAGCTGAGCCTGACGGAAACCCCACAAACCCAAGCAGACGCCCGGCGCAGTGAACGCCTGATGGCCACCCTGGATAAAATCAACCGTGAGCTGGGTAAAGGCACTGTGCGGTTGGGCCTGCCGCGCCAGAATAATGCCTGGGCGCTACGCTCAGAACAGCGCACCCCCCGCTATACCACCTGCTGGAAAGAGCTGGCTCGCGTCAAGGCATAGGCCTTTACATCATTGCCAAACAAAAAAAGCACCCGTAGGTGCTTGATTTGCTTGATAAGGTGGTGGAGGCGGCGGGAATTGAACCCGCGTCCGCCGACACTCGCCCATTGGCTCTACATGCTTAGATTTCGTCTTTTGCTTTAACGCGACTGGCTCCGACGATCAGGATCCAGCAACGCGAGTCTTCTGAAGTTTAACGATTGGCGAGAAGACACCACCAACCGCGGTCCTATCATTTTTAGCTCGTATCTCCTCGGTGATGAATAGGCACATCACCTTGGAGCCGGACAAGAAGCTAGCAGTGTTTAAGCTGCCAGCGCGCCCTGAGCGTAGTTTTCGTCGTTTGCGACTATTATTCGTGATGTTGGATTTACGAGATACATCACACTCTCGGCATGCACCGCAGGGTTTGTCATCGGCGTCGAGACCATGTCGCCCCCTTAACTTCAGCTGGATAGCATAACGCGATTAACACTTTTTGGCCAGTCATGCTTTGTTGTGTTCACGCATGATGCGCCCTTTCTGACGATTCCAGTCGCGGTCCTTCTCGGTAGCGCGTTTGTCATGCAGCTTTTTGCCGGTTACCAGTGCCAGCTCGCATTTTACCAGGTTGCGCTTCCAATACAGCTTCAGGGGCACGCAGGTGTGGCCCTTATCCTGGGTTTTTGAAAAAATCCTGGCAATTTCCTTGCGATGCAGCAGCAATTTACGTGTTCGCGTCGGGTCAGCCAGCTCGTGCGTACTGGTGGTGTTCAGAGGTGTAATATGGCTGCCCAGCAGCCACGCCTCTCCATTACGCACAAGGATATAGGTGTCGGTCAGCTGTGCCTTGCCGGCGCGCATGCTTTTAACTTCCCATCCTGCCAGTGCCAATCCCGCCTCGAAGGTTTCGTCAATATGATACTCAAAACGAGCCTTCTTGTTCTGGGCGATGACGCTGCTACCGGGGCCTTTTTGCGTTTTCCCTTTCTTCGTGGCCATGAAACCTCGTCATTGATCTGTTAGTTGCCTCTTCGCTTGGCAGAGAGGCGTGATACCATTTATGTACTACGATTATTGCCTATGATACGCCTTGGGCACTGTGAAGTCAGCGGAGAGGTCAATGCCAACCGTGAATCGTTCCGCTTTAGTGCGGCACACACCTCAGAAAATGTTTGATCTGGTCAACGATTTTGAACGTTACCCGGAATTTTTGCCTGGATGTCGTCATGCGCGCCTTGTGGAGAGCGATGATAAGCACCTGATTGGCGAAATGACGCTGGGTCGTGCCGGTATCGAACAAACCATAACAACGCGAAATGACCTTTTTACGCCTGAGCGGATTGAAATGTCGCTGGTCAATGGGCCTTTCAAGCACCTCAGGGGGCGCTGGTCGTTCACTCCAATGGGAACAGACGCCTGCAAGGTCAGCCTGGAAATGGATTTTGAATTTTCCAGTCGTCTGCTGGGAATGGCGTTCGGAAAATTATTTCAGCAAATTGCCGGACAGCTTGTGGATTCATTTACCAAGCGGGCAGATCAACTATATGGTCGGTAAGTCGCCTAACCTGATATGCGTTGAGGTGGCGTTTGCCTTGCCTTCAAAACAGCGCGTTGTGGTGCTTGAAGTGCTTCAAGGGACAACCGCCGCTGATGCCGTACGGCTGGCGGATCTTCCATCGCTTTTCCCTGAGGTAGGGGAGGAGATTTTCGAGCAGGGGTCGCTTGGGATCTTCGGAAAAGTCTTGAAAGCACCTGCACAGCATCGTCTATCCGGCGGTGAGCGAGTGGAAGTATATCGTCCGCTGGAAATTGACCCGAAAGCAGCACGCCTGGCTCGGGCCCAGAAACAGCAACAGCAGTGAGCGTTGCTGCTGTTGCTGTGCGTAACGTTGCTTTCAAGCCACTGTTTACTGTTCCTGTGTGCCCACGCCAAGGTTCAGCGGTTGTGCCTGAAAGTCGTCGGAGCCTTCACTGGCTGGGCCAAGCTCTGTATCACCTTCCAGAGGAAGCGTGCTGTCTAATTCGCCTTCCGTTTGAATGTCGGCAAGGCGCCCTTGACGATCGAATGTCAGGGTGGCTCGGCGTGTCTCGACATCGCCGTAGGCCTTATCCAGCTGAAAAACATAATCCCACTCGCGGGCATCAAAGGGGGCTTCGAGTAATGGGCGTCCCATGATCGAGACAACCTGTTGTTGTGACATGCCGGTTTGCAACTGGCTGACCATTGTCTGGTTGACCAGATTGCCTTGTGGGATGTCGCGTTTATAAACACAGCCACCCATCAGGGCAACAGCGGCGGAGAGTGCGATAATTCGAGTTAATTTTTGCATTTGATCCTGTTCTTCACTATCGTGGTTTTGGTCGATGATAACCGACCTAACCTGTAACTGCGAAGAGCAACCATGGCCGATCAAAACCATGAACTACGTAAAGCAGGGTTGAAAGTGACCTTGCCACGCGTGAAGATTCTGCAAATCCTTGAAAATGCTACGGGTCAGCATCATTTGAGCGCTGAAGAAGTGTACAAGACACTTATTGACGCGGGCGAAGATGTTGGGCTGGCAACTGTTTACCGAGTGCTCACGCAGTTTGAGTCAGCAGGGCTTGTCATCCGCCATAACTTTGATGGTGGGCATGCTGTTTTTGAGCTCACCCAGGAAGACCATCATGATCATATGGTGTGTCTTGATAGTGGTGAAATCATTGAATTTGTTGATGAAATCATAGAGCGTCGGCAGCAGGAAATCGCTGAAGAGCATGGCTACGAACTGGTGGACCATGCACTGGTATTATATGTCCGCCCCAAAGGTTCGAAGGCAGTTCGTCCAGATAACAGTGTTCTTCCCAAGCATGGGATGAACAAGCGTTAACAGCCACTCTTTTTGAACGCTCCCGAAATGCCGATTCTGCCTTTTGCAAATCGGCATTTCTGCTTTTATCAAGGACGGTACTCTGCAACAGTAGCCCATAAAGCATCGACGATAGGGTTGTTCAGACGACGATTCAGCACACACAGTCCCACATCGTAGTGAGGGAGCTCGGGTTTGACATTCAAAATGCGCACCCGGTCAGCCAGTGGGCTGTTATCCAATACTATTTTGGGTACTACCCCTATTCCAAACCCCAGGCCGACCATGCTGACAATGGCTTCATGGCCAGAGACCTGCGCATAGATGCGCGGGGTTACGCCGATGGCCTTGAACCAGGTGTTGGCGTATTCCCGGGAAAGTCCTGCTTCCGATAGAATCATGGGAACCTGTTTCCACTGGGCTGCCGTTGAGCTTTCTGGCTTGAGTGGCAGCCATTCATGTGTCTGCGTAGGGGCAATGAACAGCAGCGGTGAACGGGTGAGCGATTTAAACGCCAGTGCGCCAGGCGGAATTCGCGGGCGCGGTGTAATGGCCATGTCGTCAGTTCCTTCCAGTACCCGAGACATTGCTTCGGCAGGATCCCCGGTATGCAGCTTTAGCTCAATGCCAGGATGACGGATGCGCACATCACTCAATAACTCGTATAAAAAGCTATAGCTGGCCGTAACGGAACAATAAATACTGATTTCACCACTGAGCTGCTCCATCGTGGCGGCCAGAGTGCGCTTTTGGGCGTACCACTGTTCCAGCGTTTCCCTGGCATAGTGCTGAAATGCCAGCCCCTGAGGGGTCAGTGTGACGTGGCGGTTATCCCGTTCAAACAGCGTGGTTCCCAGTTCCGCTTCTATCTGTTGAATGGAACGGCTCAACGTTGATGGGCTGACGTGGCACAGCTCGCTGGCGCGACCAAAGTGAAGCGTCTCCGCCAAGGTTGCCATGTGTTTTAACAAGCGGAAATCCATTGAACACCTGATGCTATGTTTCTTTTTAAGAAATAGTGTGTTGCAAATATAGCGTTTTACGCAACAGAAGCGCTAGCGTAAAGTGATTGCATTGCTAGACCTAGTGCCGCACAAGACGGCGCAGGTGGTCATTAATGCTGGATACACAATTTTTCATTAACCCGACACCTGGAGTTCTTCATGCACGTTTATTACGACAAAGACTGTGATCTGTCCCTTATTCAGGCTAAAAAAGTGACTATCGTGGGTTATGGCTCACAGGGCCATGCTCACGCCAATAATCTGAAAGAATCAGGTGTTGATGTCACAGTCGCTCTGCGTACCGGTTCTTCCTCTGCATCAAAAGCCGAAGCTGCCGGTCTGAAGGTGGCAAGCGTGCCGGAAGCGTGCAAAACCGCTGACGTAGTGATGATCCTGGCGCCAGATGAAAACCAG
The DNA here is from genome assembly GCA_051748005.1 of Pseudomonadota bacterium. Lineage (GTDB taxonomy): Bacteria > Pseudomonadota > Gammaproteobacteria > Pseudomonadales > Halomonadaceae > Vreelandella. The sequence goes on from JBNJGW010000041.1 coordinate 22,508, forward strand.
AAAGCCATTTATGAGCAGGAAGTTGAGCCTAATCTGAAAGAGGGTGCAACCCTGGCGTTTGCTCATGGTTTCAATATTCATTACAACCAGATCGAGCCACGTAAAGATCTGGATGTCATCATGATTGCGCCGAAAGCGCCGGGTCATACCGTGCGTTCAGAGTTCGTCAAAGGCGGCGGTATTCCTGATCTGATCGCTATTCATCAGGATGCCTCTGGTAATGCCAAGGAGCTTGCCCTTTCTTACGCGGCAGGCGTTGGCGGTGGCCGCAGCGGTATCATTGAAACCACCTTTAAGGACGAAACCGAAACAGACCTGTTCGGTGAGCAGGCGGTTCTGTGTGGTGGTGCCGTTGAGCTGGTCAAAGCAGGCTTCGAGACACTGACAGAA
>JBNJGW010000042.1:0-22385 GCA_051748005.1 Pseudomonadota bacterium
ATCAATGCATTACTTTGGCAATCCATACTGACGCAGAACACTGGCCAGTGCTTCAGGCTTGAAGGGCTTACTTAGGTAGGCATCCATGCCCGCGGTATAGCAGGCAGCGATTTCGTTATCGCTGGCATAGGCGGTCATGGCGATAATCGGTACTCTTGCATTGGCAGCAGCGCCATGCTGGTGTTCATGTTCACGCCAGCGCTGTGTGGCTTCCAGCCCATCCATGACGGGCATCATGCAGTCCATCAGCACGATATCCACCGGGTTGTCGTCCTGCAGGTATGCCAACGCCTCAGCGCCGTTGAGAGCTGAAATGACCTGGCAGCCCAGCTTGGTGAGGTTGGCCATGGCCACCTTGCGGTTGACAGGATTGTCCTCGACCAGCAACACCTGCAAGCCATCAAATGCCGCCTGGCGAGGTACGGTATTACCTGCAGAATGCTCCTCCGCTGGCAGCGCTGCTGGTGCGCTATTGCCCGGACTTCTGGAAGATTCCAACGAGTCAACCAGGGCGGCGTAGAGCGCCTGTCGGCTGACGGGTTTGACCAGGGTGCCGGCAATCGGCAGCGCAGGCGTTTCATTCAGGCGCTCGGTATAGGTGACCAGATGCCAGACAGGCAAGGCGGCAAAACGTGGATACTGATGCAGGGTGTCGCAGAGCCTGGTGGCATTGGGCTGCTGTGACACCTTTCTGTCCACAATCAGCACCGCAAAGGGGTCATCTTCCTGATCTGCCTTCAGCAGACAGGGCAGCACCGCCTCGCAGGATTCAACCGCCTGGGGGCGAGTGCCAAAACGCTCGCAGTAGTGGCTGACCAGCTGGCGCTGAACAGGATGGCCAACGGCGATCAGGACACGCTGGCCGCCCAGCGGCAAAAACGCTTCATGGGTGTCGGCCTGCGGTGGTGCCTCACCAAAGGGCAGGTGCACGCTGAAGGTACTGCCTTCTCCCGGCACCGACGTCAGGCTGAGTGAGCCTCCCATGGCGGCGGCAATTTCGCGACTAAGCGCCAGGCCAAGCCCGGTACCGCCAAAGTGGCGGGTAGTGGAGTTATCGGCTTGCTGGAAACTGTCAAAAATTTTCGCTTGCGCTTCGGGGGCGATTCCCATGCCGGTATCAGTGACCCTGATTTCCAGCCAGAAGCCCGTGGTTTCAAGAGCTGAAGCTGGTGGCGATGCCAATCGGGCGTAAAGAGTAACGTCACCTTGATGGGTAAACTTGATGGCGTTACCCAACAGATTGGAAATAACCTGGCGCAGCCGCGTCGGGTCACCCACGGCGTTAACCGGCACCTGGGCATCCAGCTGTACGGCAATTTCCAGCCCCTTGCCTTGCGCCTGGGTGGCAAACAGTTTGACGGTGTCTTCCAGCGTATCGCAGAGCGCGAACACAATCTGTTCAGGTTCTACCTGCCCGGCTTCCAGCTTGGCCAGATCAAGAATGCCATTCAATAGCGACATCAACGTCTGGCTGGAGCTGTGTGCCACCTGCAGAAAGTCACGCTGTTCGGCTGACAGCGGAGTTTCCAGCGCCAGGTCGAGCATGCCGATCACACCGTTCATCGGGGTACGGATCTCATGACTCATGTTGGCCAGAAAATCCGCTTTTACCCTGGCACTGGCTTCGGCATCTGAACGGGCACGCTTAAGCTCCTGTTCGTAACGCTTGCGCTCGGTGATATCGCGGAAGATGGTGATGGACCCCGCCTGCTCGACATCAACCACAAAGGGGGCGCTGGTTAGCTGAACAGGGATCAGTTCGTGATCGCTGAGTCGACGAAAGTATTCATCTTCACTTTGATAAACCTCGCCTGCTTCTGTCTTGAGACGAATCGGACATTGGCTGATCGGGGCAAGCCTGCCTTCGGCATCATAGTGCACATGAAACAGATCATGGGCCAACCTGCCAAGCATTGCATTGGCTTTGACGCCAAGTATCTGCTCAGCGGCGCGATTAAGGTAGCTGATCCGCCCTTGGGGGTCCTGGACCAAGAGCCCTTCGGCCATGCGGTCCGTAATGGCCTGTAGCTTACGGCGCTCCTGCCTGATCAGGTGCTGGCCGTGTTTTCGGCGGTAATAGCCAATTCCCAGCAGCACCATGGCAACGATAAACAACCATTGAAACCAGCTGCCGTTGCGGTACAGCAGGCCGATCCCGGGGACATCGGCAAAGGTCACGATATAGCCGCCTACGTCACCTGAGACGTTATCGATGGGCAAAAACATGGCGGCGTAATAGACGTCATCCAGAGGCTGAAGCAGGCCGAAAGACTTACCCTGCGACATCTGTTCACGAATCGTACCGCGCTTTTTCTCCAACGCACTGACCAGGGCCCGCTGCAGTTCGGGCACCTCACGGGGGCGGCCTAACCGAGCGCCCACATCTTCAACCAGAAAGGCTTCATTCAGTGCAAAAGGGCTATAGATAGAGCGCTCGCTGGGGTATAGCAGCTCAAACACCTGGTCACGCTCCAGCACAAACATGAACTGCTCATTGGGCACCAGTTCCTGTAGCTGGCGTTCAACGGTCCGGAAAGCCACGCTGGCTTCAACGCTGCCAATATGCTGCCCCTGATGGAAGAGCGGATACACATAGCGAAAGCCGTGAAAGAGACGCCCGGCTTCATAGCCTTGCACCGGTTCACGCCGGGTATTGGCCAGACGCACGGATTCACGGACTTCAAACAGAGGGTCGCCGTAACGCACCGGATTGTGAAAGCGCAGCAGGCTGCGGCCATCCGGAGTGTGAAAATGTAGCTGGCGAGTGCCACGCTCGCTCAACCGCAGGTAAGAGGGGTAAAGCTTACGCAGCAGCTGGCCTCGGGCAATGTCCTGAGCATCACCTGACTGAGAGATCACCGCCTGCACCTGAGCGGTAACCTCTGGTTGCGCTAGCACTTCTTCAAAAAGGGTGTCCGAGACCTGCTGCTGGGCCTGAATGACTGAACGATAGGCAATACTCTCCAGAGAGAGGCGTTTATCCAGCTGTTTGCGGGCTTCATTGTCAACCCATGCTGAGATCCCCCAGGCACCAGCCATTATCATCGCGCCGAACAGCACCAGGGTAGAGAGCAGCAAACGCCGGTTCATGGCGATGTCTCCAGCAGGTCAACGCCTAGCTCGCGCCAATGGGCGCGGATCTCATCATAGGCCCCTTGCTGTACCTCTACGGCACCGCAACACAGGTTGGCAGGCCAGGCGCGCATCGTCTCACGGTCTTGCCGGCTTGCCTTGGGGTCGAGACTGATCAGGCGTGTTTTGATGGCCTCAATGGTGGCGGGGCTGACAGTGCGCGCATTAGCGACCAGCAGAAACCCCGGCACCGGCGCTGATTCCGCCAGCACTCGCAGCCCCAGGTGGTGATACTTTTCAGCGGTCAGGGTTTTCATGCCACCCAGTGCGAAATCATCCATGATAACCCCCAGGGCAACCGCGTCGTGGCTGCCGGTATAGGCATAGGGGTAGCTTTCCAGGGATTGCCCGATGCGGCGCTCAATCTCACGGTTAACCATCAGATAGCCGCAGGTGGAAAGCGGCTGGGTTAACGCTATCCGACCTGCACCTCGACGCAGTGTCGCCAGAGTGCCTTGATGACCTGCGAACGCCACCAGGGAACAGGTATAGGAGACCTCACCTGCGCTATCCAGGAACTGTGCTACAGGAGTGGCGTGGTTGACGCGCTCAGTCAGAGCCACGTATGGCAACGGGCCAAGATAGGCAAAGTCAATCTCATCGGCGGCAAAGCTATCAAGCAGATCAGTGTAGCGGGCATGGTAGGCGAGTTCATAACGCTGCCCGGTGTGTGTTTCAAGATCATCCAGAAACGGCAGATACTGCTGGGTCATATGTGCCTTGCTGGACATCGGGATAGGCGCAAAGCGTAACGGTGACGGTTCATCACTGGCAGCATGCCAAGGATGGACGACCACTAACATCACCAGGCCGACACAGGCGGTGCGCAATTTTTTACCTAAGACCGCAGGTATCAACCACCGCATCCATATAGCTTTCACCGTCATGCTCCTTAGGCGTTCCAATGGCCAGCTCTTGGTCCATCCTGGCTGCCCCCATATCTTCAGCTGTTAGCGCGTTTTGTTCAGTAGCGCCTCGGCCCAGGCAACCGCAGCCAGGTAGTCTTCATTCAACAGGGCAATGATCCTGGTGCTGAGCCGTTCAAGCTCTCCACGTTCGAAGCGCTCCACCAGCAAAAGCAGCTTTCCAAGGCTGCCTTCACGAGTGAGAAGCGCCTGTTTAACGTCATCGGTCAGGGGAATCGACCCGATCAGTGACTGCATGCTTTCGCCTTCTACCTGCCCGATCAACGACAGCAGGCCGAGCGTAAAGGCGGTGCTCTCGTCGATATCCTTGAGGCGCCTGGCAATCTGGCGACAGACGCCGGCGCGAATTACTACCTGCCTGAGTTGCAGACCCTGTACCGGATCGTTGCGCGATAGCGACAGCGCTGCGGCCATGGATGTCAAACGCTGGGTGCCAAGCAGTTGGATCGCCTCTCGCAGACTGCTGATCGGCCGTACCAGGTTGGCGTGGGCGGCGGAATTCAGCTGGCGAAATACCAGGTTGCATAAGTGTGGGTGCTGGGCCAGGAGGCTTTCAAGCCGGGCATAGTCCGGTTCCGTCAGGGCCAGTTCAGCCAGCAGCTGCATTTCTGCCGCCGGATTGCTGGAGCGCCGCCGGTTGAACGGCTGCACATGGTTAGGGGGTGAGAACACATAACCCTGAAACATATCAAAGCCTGCCAGACGCGCCTGCTCCAACTGGTCACGGCTTTCAACAAAGGTGGCTATCAGCTGCAAGCCGTCGCGACGATAGCGGGCAGGCCAATCATTCGCGCCCTCGTTGCGGATATCAACCTTGAGAAAATCGGCGGCTTGCAGCACGGCATCACCGTCGCTAAGCAGCAGGGCATCGTCAACACAGATGCGGTAGCCTTGAGCACGCAACGTTGCAAAGCGCGCCAACATATCCTGCTCGCTCAGCAGATGGCGCGGAATTTCTGCCACCAGGCGCTGGGTGGGCAAGGGCATGATGTCCGGATTGGCGACCCACTCGGCGGTGGCATTGAAAAACAGGCAGCGCTCACCGACCAGCGCCTGCAGCCCCACCTCGTAGAAGGCCGTGGCACAGGCCCTGGCCGTTGCCAGCAGGGGGTCATCAATCCGGGCACTATCCGCCCCGGGATACGCACGATATAAAAGCTCATCTGCCACATGGTGAAACTGTCTGTCGCAGATAGGCTGAATCGCTACGCTATAACCGGATTCAGCAGTCTTTTTCAAAAACACCTCCTTGTCACTTACTCTGTCGTCAATCACCGGAGGGCGTCGCATCAACGTCTTGCAGCAGCAGGCAGGTGCTCAGCGCATCACCTAGCCTGGCAACATTGATGGGTTTGGTCAGGTAGTGCCTGAAACCTTGTGCCAAGCCACGTTGTACATCGTTATCGCTGGCATGAGCCGATACGGCAATGACGGGAAGGTGCGCCGTATCAGGGTCGGCTTTCAAGCGGCGTAGTGCTTCATAGCCGTCCATACCCGGCAGGCTGATATCCATCAGCACCAGGTCATAGGCGTGCTGTTGAATCTGTCTAAGCCCCTCCTCAGCGGTTTCCGTCATATCCACCTGAAGGTTGTGCCATTTTTCCAGCACCCTGCCCATCAGGCGCTGATTGATCTTGTTATCTTCAACATAAATCAGGCGGTAACCAGGGGAGACGGCATTCTGGTCGGTGGGTAGCGTGCTGATAGAAGCTTGTGGCGTGGTTTCTGCGAGCCATAGCGTGAACCGCGCACCCTGCCCCAGCTGGCTTTCCAGAGTAATATCGCCCTCCAGGCTCTTGGCCAGTTTGGCGGCCAGGCTTAACCCGACACCGGTGCCTTCCACCGCGCTCATTCCGGCATCCAGGCGATTAAAAGGCACAAAAACATCCGCATGATTCGCCGGATCAATTCCCTTGCCCTGGTCAACCACTGTGACGCCTACCTGGCCTGACTGGCGGATCGTCTCGACACCCACCTGACCGCCAGCGGGCTGAAACTTGATAGCATTGCTGATCAGCTGACTCAGAATTCGCCGGATACGCAGACTGTCGCCGCTGACCCAGAGGTTATCGGCATGCCAGGGTAGCAAGGTGATATCACGCCTTTTGGCAAGCGGCTGGAAGTATTGGTGCAGCTCCTTGAAAATGTCTTGCAGCGATACGGGTACCTGCATGGCAGGCGATGGTTCATGGTCAAGATTGGCAAAATCAAGCAGGTTATCAATCAGTGCCAGCAGTTGTTGGCCGCTATGCAGAATGCATGCGGTGAATTCTTCACCTTTAGCTGGCAGCGAGCTGCTTTCGAGTAACTGGCCATAACCAAGGATACTGTTAAGTGGTGTGCGCAGCTCATGACTCATTGACGCCAGAAAATCATCCTTGGCGCGATTGGCCCGTTCCGCCTGGTCCCGGGCTGATTCAAGGTGCAGCAGCATTTCCTCACGGCTACGGCTGTCGCGATAAAGGTTGATCAGCAGCCCACAGGTCGCCACGAACGGTGCCAGCTCTTCCGCCAACGTCGAGGTATATCCCTGACTTGTGTTGGCAACACCCAGCATACCGATCGTCTTACCACCGTCATGAATCGGTATACCCAGAAAGTTGTAGATAGTCGGGTGGCCGGGCGGAAAACCACCACGCTGCGGGTGGTGTGCCAGATCGTCGGTCAGTACAGTCTCGCCGTGCGCAAAGACTCTGCCCAACAGGCTATCGGCATTGGACAGCGTCATTTCGCCACTGCGTAGCCGCTCCATCAGGCAGCGCGACTCGGCGCTCCAGGATAAATCAGAGATGGCATGAATACGCAGGCTGGGTAAGCTTCCAAAACGATCTACCGTTTCACCGATCAGGGCATATTCGCTGTTGGTCAAGCGTTTAAGAGCATCCAGCATGAAGTGCCAGCGCGCATCCTTGCCCTGCATGTCGCGATAATTGGCCACCCCTTGACGAAACACCTCCAGCTGGATTTCCTGACGCACCTGCTGGGTGACTTCTTCCAGGCTGAACATGATGCCCTGCTGGCGGCTTCCAGCCTCCCCTAGGCTTGCCCCATGCACCCGATAATGCAGCCCTTTAAAGGAGGCATCCAGCACGCCAGGCGTCATCCCCTGCTGGTAACGCTGCCATAGCACCTGCAGCTGTTCAGCCAGTGCAGCAGGCAGACTCGACAGCGTTTGTGCCAGCGTCCGTGGCGGTGTTTCGACCTTCATCAGCGCACACGCCCGGGCGTTGGCTGCCCAGCATTGGCCGCTTGCAGAGTAGGCAAAAGCGGCATTGGGTACGCCTTCCACGCAGTGGCGGATCAACACGGACTCCTCGGTTTGGTGTGTACTCACGACCTTGCAACCGTCAGGTAATGGTTAATGGTATTACGCAGCTCAGCGACTTTGACAGGCTTGGTGATCACCGCCTGCATACCTGAATCGAGGCAGCGCTGGGCATCTTCCGGCATGGCGTTGGCGGTCATCGCCAGTATCGGCAGGGTTTCCCCCCGGGCACGTAGCTGCCGGGTGGCTTCAGTACCATCCATTACCGGCATCTGCATATCCATCAGCACCAGGTCAAAACGTTGGCATGCCAGGATATCAAGCGCTTCCTGGCCGTTCTCCGCCACGCTGACGAAGTGACCAAGCTTGGTAAGCTGCTTGCGCGCCAACATCTGGTTAACCGGGTTGTCTTCCACAACCAGAATGTTGCCACACAGGCTGGGGGCTTCAGGTTCCTTGGAAGCTACGGACTCCACGGGCTGGGCAGTCGCGAAAGTGAGCCGGAAAGAAAACCGGCTGCCGTAGCCCGGCTCACTTTGCAGTTCGATATGGCCACCCATGGCTTCGACCAGCTGCTGGCTGATCACCAGCCCAAGACCGGAGCCTTGGCGGCGCCGGGACAATGAGCTGTCTACCTGTGAGAAGGGCTGGAACAGTTTTGATTGCTGCTCCTTACTCATGCCGCAACCCGTATCGGTGACGCAGAAGAAAACACGCATTTGTTCATCATTGCGCTGGGCAATCACATCCAGCGCCACACTGCCTTCATCGGTAAATTTGAAGGCGTTGTTAAGCAGGTTCATCAACACCTGGCGCAAACGGTCCGGGTCGGCCACCACCATCCCCAACCCTTCAGGTCGGTCGCAGTAGAACGTCACCGAGGTATTTTCAGCGCGCAGGTGGTAACTGTAGCAGAGCGTATGCAGACACTCGTCCAGTGAGAACGGGCGTGGCTCCAATGCCAGCTTACCCGCCGCAATACGCGAATAATCAAGAATGTCGTTGATCACGGTGGAGAGTGCGTCAGTGCTGGCGCGCAGAGTGCTCAGATAATCGCGGCCTTTGTCTGTACGCACAACTTCTTCTTCGAGCAGGTCCGTCAGGCCGACAATACCATTCAGCGGCGTGCGCACTTCATGACTGACCACGGCCATGAAGTCGGATTTGGCCTGGCTGGCTTGTTCCGCCTGCTGCTTGGCTTTTTGCAACTTGACGTTGGTTTCACTCAGCGCACGCTGACGCGATTCCAGCGATAGCCGCTGATGACGCAGCTGAAAGAGAAGAATCAGACCAGCCAGCATGGTCAGGGCCACCAGCACCAGCGATGAGCGGATCAGGGTATACAGGGCTTCACGATCGCGTTGGCGCTGTCCGGCAAAATATAGATTGGTGCGTACTACCAGTGCGCTGGTTGCCTTCTGTACTGCAGCAAACATTTGGTCAAGTGTTTCACGCTGGGCAGGCAATGACTCCGGCGTCAGCGCTTGCACCAGCTCATCCAGTGCCCTGATGTCGGCCAGCATGGTATCAATGCTATGGTTGCGCAATTCTACCCTGCGTATCAGCTCGGCCACTTGCCCTCGTTCAATTACTCTCAAGCGGCTATAGAGAATATCGTAGGCAAGCTTTAGCTCTTCCAGCGAATCAGGGGTTGCCTTTAGAAGAGCAAGACGGACATCCCTCAATTCGCGGTCAAGCTGATAGGACGCCCACAAAGCATCTTCCAGCAGGCGCTTGTCCGATGCCTGATGCTTGTATAGGGCAATGCCTCCCAAGGTCATGGACGCAATGAAAAGCACGCTGATTCCCAGTACTGACCAGAACCGCTCGCGAATCACGGAACACAAAAATGTCTTTATACGACTTATACTCATCCAAGCCATCCGGTATTGCACTCAGCACGTCAGTTCAGGGCACCAGCAACCGATTGACCTGCCAGACAGAACGCGAATAGATCGTTTCCTTATGCAGATCAGCGTCACTGTCAAAAGGATAAATGACAAATACCGGACCATGTTCGCGCACGCTCATTGGCTCGCCGTTGGCATGGGTGGCCAGAATAACGTCATGTTCGTAAAAATCCGCTACCGGAATTTCGGCTTCATAATCATTCAGGGCAATTGCAATCACGCTATCCCCCCCGGCATCCACGGCTTCAAGCACTGATCTGGCCAGCGGGCCGCTAAAGGTCATCGTTTCGTCATGCCAGGGGGTTGCCGTAACTGTTGTATGCATACCCAGTTCAGAGAACATCTCATGGTCAAACACGGCCTGCTCGCCCTGATTGGTAACACCGATATCACCGCTGACGGTGAGAACCACCTGGCCAGTGGGCGCTTCCAGTGCATAACTGGTCGACATCATGGCTGCCCATACGGCAGCACTACACAACATGCATAGCGCTGTGCGCTGGAAAGGCCGTGAAAAAGACATAAAGGTTTCCTCGTTTGGCAAGATGCTTCAGGTTGTTTTAAAAAGGTGGCGACAACGGCATTGATCAAAGTGTAATGAAACCACAAAGCAACACTGCTTAACAATTTTCAACGTTAAATCCTACGCGATTTTTAACGCGAAAATGCAAATTTTTGCAAAGTTGGGTGCTCACACCCATCCCGGGCCTGATGATTTTTTATCAGTATTACGCTGGGAAGATGGTTTTAAGGCAGCAGGATCCACAGGCGGCTCTGCCAAAGCCAGAAATTCGTTCAACGTCATGGCGTCAGGCACGGGCAGTGGCAAACGCTGCGAACGGGGTTGGTAGACCCGCAGAATCTCGCTTTTCAGACGCTGGACATTGATTGGCTTGGTGACATAACCTTGCATGCCATCCGCCAGATAACGTTCCTGATCACCCTTCATGGCATTGGCCGTCAGGGCAATAATCGGTGTCTGCGGCAGCTCATTAAGGCGTTCAAACTCACGAATAGCATGGGTCGCCTGCACGCCGTCCATCACCGGCATCATGATATCCATCAGAACAATATCAAAACGACGGTGACGAACCTTCGCCACCGCTTCCTGGCCATTCGAGGCCAGCTCGCATTTTGCGTTGAGCTTGTCCAATAGCCTTAAGGCCAGCTTCTGGTTGATCAGGTTATCTTCCACCAGCAGAACATCCAGTGGCACCTTTGTTTCGCTGCCTTCACCTCCTTCCACCCTGGGTGACTCTGCACGGGTCTGGGCGGCATCACTCTCGGAAAGTATCTGCTGCAGGTCTCCAAGTGTCAGCGGCTTGGTAAGATACCCCGGGATACCCAGTTCCGTGCAGCGCTGGGCATCTCCCGCCAGGGCTGATGAGGTTGCCAGATACAAAGAGGATGGCGCCACCAGGGATTCATCAAGCAGCTTGACGGCCAGTTCATAGCCACTCATCCCCGGCATATGTACATCCACCAGTACAACGCTGAAAGGGCGGTTATCGTCATGGGCATGACGCAGGCGGAACAGCGCCTCCGGTCCGCTGCTGCAAAGCTCGAACTCCACACCAAGCGCCTTCATCATGGCGCTGAAGACATCGCGATCCACAGGTTCATCTTCCACAAACAGAATCCGGTGGCGCTGAGCATCAAAAATGACCTGTGTGGCCTTGATGGGAGGCTGCGATAACGTCAAGGGAACGTCAAAGGTCACACAGGTACCCTGACCCAGACGGCTGGTGGCAGAAATCCTGCCGCCCATCAGTTCTACCAGCTGGCGGGTAATCGCTAACCCAAGGCCGGTACCTTCAAAGCGTCGATTGGCTTTACTGTCAACCTGTTCAAAGGCTTCAAAGATGCTGTCTACCTGACCTTCAGGAATGCCAATACCGGTATCTGTCACGCTGAACGTCAGCCAGGCCGGCTGGTCGGCATGTTCTGCCGGCGCTTGGGGGGTCAGCTTAACATCCAGACGAACATGCCCCCTGTCAGTAAACTTGAGCGCATTACCCAGCAGGTTATTAAGCACCTGCTGAAAACGCACCGGATCTACCCATACGTAACGTGGCAGGGAATCATCCAGATGATAGAAGAGCTTGACGTTCTTGACCATGGCTCTGGGTGCCTGAGCCTTGATCACCTGCCCCAGGTAATGATAGAGATCAGTACTCTCAAGGCGCAGATCCAGCTTGTTGGCTTCAATTTTGGAAATATCCAATAGCAGATTGATGATTTCCAACAGATGCTCGGCGCTGACTCGGGCCAGGTTGAGGTATTCCTGCTGTTCTTTTTCCAGAGACGTTTCCAGCACCAGCTCCAGCATGCCCATAACACCATTCATCGGCGTGCGGATTTCATGGCTCATATTGGCCAGAAACTGGCTCTTGGCCATATTGGCGGCCCTGGCCTGCTCAATCTGGTGCTGCAGCTCGCTTTCATACAGGCAGGCACGGGCGGCAACGGCGAGTTTTTCCATCAGCTTGGCAAGCGACATCAGCAGGCTGTGTGAAAACCCTTCGCCTTTGCGATGCAGCAGCAGTACACCGAATTCCGGCAGCGAGAACACATAGCGCTCACCTTTCCCGTTCAAGTCAGCAATACGCATGGGCAGGCTATCCGAGAAACCCGCGAACTGCTGGCGATTTTCAGGCAGCTGCAGGCTGGCAATAAACGCCTGATGTTCAGGGCGCCTGTTGAGCGTACGGGGAATACATAGCGCATAATCCCAGTTCAGACGCTCCTGCCCGGTCATGCCTGAAACCAACCTTTGTCCTGATTCCTGCGTCTTGGAGGCTGTGAACTGCAGCACACTGGCACTGACACAGTTCAGCGAACGCACCATGGTGCCAACGCTCTGGGTCAGCATGGGCGCAAGGTTAAGGCTTTGTCCGATCGACAAAGAAATTTCGTACAATAGCTCGGTTTCTGCCAGCTTGTTCACGCCGTATCCAACCTGTTACTCCACACTGATTAATATGATGACGGGTGGGCCCACTCAGTATCTGACTGTGCCGAAATCTCCCCTGAGCGGATAATCAGCCCAGCACGCTCAGTACAATCGTCTTGTTATAAAATTCCAGGTAATCGCTGCCACTGTTGGCGATTTCTCCCAGCGTGAAAGCACCGAATACTGCCTTGCCCTGCGCGACGGCTTGCAACTCCCTGGTCATGTCGTCACCCAGAAAAAGCACGCGCGAGATACAGTCAATCAGCAGCCAGTCCGTTGGCGCACGCGCTGCTCCCTGGTACTTGGCCATTGCCTGCTCGCGGGCATGGGATGCCGCGGCAATCAAGGTATCCGGGTTACCATTCAGCAGCTTGACCATACAGCCTTCAGGCACTTCACCCACGCAGGTCAACTCGCCCTGCTCATTCATCATCAAGGGGTCGCGTACCACCATTTCGGCCCCAAGGCGGGAAATGCCCAGCGGGTAGGATTTAGCCACTGAAAAGAAGTTTTCGATGCTGATGTCCTGGCCGCTGTGGGCATGAATCATCCGCGCGTAAAAGGTAGCCGCAGGCTCCCAATCAATGCTTTTTACTACATTGCGCTCGCTGGAGGTGACAGTAAATGCCTCACTGACCGGCTCCCAACCGTGAGTAACGCCAATGCTGCTGGGTACCGGCAGCAGCGCAATCAGCGCAGCATCTTTTTTCAGGCCCTGTGGCGTTATCACACAGGGGCGCTTTTCAAAGCTCAGCGAACCGGCGCCGCCGCCAATAAAGTTGTTTTCCAGCCCAAAGGTGTAAAACAGGCTTTCAATCAGGGCGCTGATTCGCGATGCCAGCCCATCAACAATCACCAGGTAGGTCTGCTCACCGCAGGGCTCAGGCCATTGCTCGGCCAGTGGTAGCAAGGCCTCTTCATACTCGGCGTGCGCATCGCTGAGCCCCTCTATCACCCCAAACTCAGGCGCAACTGCAAGCCCTACCAACAGCGTCCCTTTGACATGATTGCTGCCCTGATAGGCAATCTGCGGAAAGATGCCGCCGGATATCGGCACTTCAGCCGCCTGCAAAATAGGGTCAACGTCTTCCGGCTGCCAGCCGTTTTCATCGCAAGCCAACACCAGTATGGCCGCGACGTTGGCCCTGGATGCCAATGCCTGCAGTGATGCAGCAAACCCCTCCACAGTTCCACTGGAATCAAATTGTAATTGCATAGTGATTTCCTGTTGGTAAGCCAAAACTTAGGATAGTGGTTGTTAATGCTGCTGATCTGTCACTATGTGCTCGTTATCCAGGTGCAAGTAAACGCTGGTTCACGCTGACTGACGGTATCAGTTGGCCACGCCTGCCTTGGCATGCTCGTGCAGAAAAGCCAGGCAGGCTTGTGGCTCCATGGGCCTGGCCAGCAGAAAACCCTGAACATCATCCACATCAAGTGCATCAAGATAGTCGCGCTGGCGCTGGGTCTCTACTCCTTCAGCCACTGTCTTGAGCCCCAGTCCCTGGCTCAGAGCCGTCAGTGAGCGCACAATGGCACGATTCTGACGCGCTTCAGCGACATCAATAATGAAGCTACGGTCAATCTTTAGCGTATCAAGCGGAAAGCGCAGCAAGTATTCGTAAGATGAGTGACCGGTGCCAAAGTCGTCAATGGCAAGCTTGAACCCCAGCTTCTTGAGTTCGTGAAGGGTGGCAAGCGTTGCTTCCGGGTTACTCATAGCGGTGCTTTCAGTAATTTCCAACTCCAGCTGCTGAGGTTTTATACCATATCGGGTGACATGTCGGGCAATGCGCTTGGCAAGCCCGGCCTGCTCGAACTGGCGCGCCGAAATATTGATGGCCATGGCAACCTCAACGCCTTCAGCCTGCCACTGTGCCAGCTGACGACAGGCCTCTTCGGCAACCCAGTCGCCCACATCAATAATCAGGCCGCTTTCTTCCAGCAGAGGGATGAAATCACCGGGCGACACCACGCCACGTGCAGGGTGGCGCCAACGTAGCAGTGCCTCAACGCCAATAAAGCGGCTATTGGAAAGCTGTTGTTGCGGCTGGTAAACCAGAAAGAATTCCTGATTACCCAGCGCCTTACGCAAATCATTTTCAAGACTTAGCGCATTGCTATCATCGAAAGATTCAACATCCTGATAGAACATCACTTTCTGATTGGCTGCGTGATAGCGGCAGAAACGCTGGGCCAGCAGCGCCGTTCGCAACAGCTCATCGCTGTTACCGCCATCCTGAGGGTACAGGCTGACGCCAGCGGTAAAGTCAACGAAGATCTCTTCTCCCTTTACCTTTTGAGCGCGGGCCAGGGGCTGCATCCAGTGATGATGATAAGCCTGCATCTGCTGGTTATCGGCATGAGGAATTGCCACCGCAAAAGTATCTGCTTCCAGACGGCACATCAGCGCCTCATGACCCAGGCTTTGCTTGAGACGCTGGGCAAAAATGGCCAGCACCTGATCACCGGCTTCAATGCCCAGCGCATCATTGATCCGGTGCAGGCGGCTGATATCAATCACGCCGATCGACCAGATCATATGCTTCCTATCCGTCAGCTGCTCATCCAGCAGGTTCAGAAACAGACGCCGCTTGGGTAAATCGGTCAGGTCATCATATTCAGCAAGGTAGAGTGCCTTGTCCTCAAATGCCCGCAGAGCGGTGACATCCTGAAAAGCACCAATCAGATGGCCTTCCTGGGTTTCAGGATCGCTTTGCAGGCGCACAACACGTTCGGAATGGCCCAGATACAGGGTGACTTCCAGATTCAGGCCGTCCTGCCCTTCCCGGGCAGCTTCCAGTGCGGTATTCAGGCGTAGAGCGTCGGTGTCATTCAGCAGCCCCAACAAGGCCTGGCGACTTTCCGGCAGCGCAGCACAGTTCAACACCTCAGCGGCATCTTCGGACCATGTCAGCGCATCATTGCTGAAATTCAGCTGCCAGAACCCCAAGCGAGCCAGCTTGCAGGCACTGGCCTGCTCCATCTGCGCCTCGCGCAGAGCTTTTTCGCGCTCGGCCCCGCGCAGGGCATATTTCACCCGTTCTACCAGCAGCGGCAGATTGATCGGCTTGGTAATAAAGTCGGTCGCACCCGAGGTAAATGCCTGATCAATCGATTTGACATCGTCAGAGCCGGTCAGCATCAGTAGCGGCCGCTCCCTGTGAGCAGTGCCCGCCTCGCCATTACGTACCGCCTGAACAAACTCAAAACCGTTACGTCCGGGCATGCTGACATCCACCAGGGCAAGGTCGGGGCTATTTTCTTGCATCAGGCGCAGCGCCTGCTCAGCATCCACTGCCTGAATGACCTGATAGCCACGCTTTTTCAGGCCCGACGATGTCAACAGGCGCACGGTCGGATCATCATCCACGACAAGAAGCGTCTGTGCTGGCGCCATGCGGTTACCTCAATACTGTTATCGCAAATGGGGGTAATATTAATAGTTGCGATTAGTGTAAACTTTCTTGAAGCGGCATTTGTTAATGTTTGTTAATATTATAGCGATTAATACCGTTGTATTCATTAGCCTTCACGTACATTTTTCAAGACGTGCAGCTAGAAGAGAGCACTTATGACCCTGACACTCGACACCCTGCAAGAATTTGACACCAGCGCCGGGCTTGCCTATGCCGATGGCGACGAAGAACTTTATCGTGAGGTGCTGGCCATGTTTCACGAGCAGCTGACCGATGAATTTGCCCAGTTACCCGAGCAACTCCGTAAAGATAGCGGTGACACTCTGGCACGCCAGGTTCACACCCTCAAGGGGTCGGCGGGCTCTGTAGGCGCAACGCGTATTGAAGCCGTAGCGAGGGAGATTGATCAGGGTTTCAAGGCCGGCAAGGTGCCTGACAACCAACTGGTAGATGCCCTGCAGGCCTCGCTGCTGGCCGCCAACCATGAATTGACGGCGCTGACCTGATAATGCTGCCTTCTGAGCGAAGCGTTATCAGCCTCCGGCACGCTCGAATGACCAACCAAGGTTAAACATCATCATTCCCTTTCGGGGTAACGAGCAGATCAATGCATATCGGTATACTCGAAGACGATCCGCTGCAACGCCGCTTTCTCAACGCATCGCTCAAAGACTGGGGTGACGAAGACACCCGCGTTGACGCCTTTGAACGCGCCAGCGAGCTGTTGACAGCGTTGCAGAAACAGACATTTGACCTGTTGATTGTTGACTGGTACCTGCCAGATGCTGACGGCATGCGCCTTGTGCAGCGATTACGCCAGGATTTTGGTTGGCCAGGCCCGATACTCTTTATTACCGCAAGCCAGGGTGAAAACGATGTGGTAATGGCACTGGAAAGTGGTGCAGACGACTTTCTTACCAAGCCTATCCGCCCCGCCGAGCTGCGTGCCCGCCTGTCTGCACTGGCGCGCCGCGCTGATATCAACAAGGGCATAAGCGCTGAAACCCTGTCTTTTGGTGCCTACACCCTGGCACCGTATAACCATAGTATTGTATTGAACGGCCAGGCTATCTCGCTGACCCCGCGGGAATATGACCTGGCGGCGCTGTTTTTATCGCATATTGGCCAGCTGTTCTCTCGCGAACATATCCTGAAAATTGTCTGGGGGATCAGCGCTGACATTACCACCCGGACAATTGATACCCACCTTAGCCGGCTACGCAAAAAGCTGGCCTTTAATGGCCAGCATGGTTTACGTCTCAAGAGCATTTATCAGTACGGCTATCGCCTGGAGCTCGTGGATTAACCCCGCCCCCTGGAGAAAATGGCCTTAGCGGCTTTTCTGTGCCGCTCTGGCATCACGCCCCTGACGCCACAGTTTGCGTCCGAGCAGGGCAGCGGCGGTGAGCCCCAGAGCGGCAACGCCCAGCACCAACCACATCATCGGGCTACCCAGATGACTGTGTACCTGGGTCGGTGCATGACCTGAATGCGCCTGGGCGCTGTTCATCAATAGCACAGTAATAAAGCCTGCCAGGCTAACCAGAGTAGTCACGGTATGCTTACGGGTTATCAGCATTTTCTTTCTCCTGAACGTTATTCATGATTTCAAGGTTCAAGCACTGGCGGCGGATGGACGACGCTCATCCAGCATGCCTTTATCGAGGATGAAACGGATGATCTCTTCAAGCCCGACGCCGTCGTAGAGGTTGGTAAACACAAAGGGGCGCTCGCCGCGCATCTTTTTCGAGTCGCGCTCCATCACCTCAAGGGAGGCGTGTACCTGCTCGGCAATATCAATCTTGTTGATAATCAACAGATCTGACTTGGTGATACCCGGCCCGCCCTTGCGGGGGATCTTGTCGCCCGCGGACACGTCGATCACATAAAGGGTCAGGTCGGAAAGCTCAGGGCTGAAGGTGGCCGACAGGTTATCGCCGCCGGACTCCACCAGCACCAGCTCCAGCTTGGGGTGACGCGCCTGAAGGTCATCAATCGCGGCCAGGTTCATCGAGGCATCTTCACGGATGGCGGTATGCGGGCAGCCGCCGGTTTCCACCCCGAGAATACGATCCGCTGGCAGGGCATCGTGCTTGAGCAGAAAGTCAGCGTCTTCACGGGTGTAGATGTCATTGGTGACCACGGCAATATCGTAGTACTCCCGCAGCGCCAGGCAGAGCTGTTTGAGCAATGCGGTCTTCCCCGAACCAACCGGGCCGCCGACGCCAACGCGTAAACAGTGGGTCATGGTGTTCTCCTTCTTAAAACGGCTTGTTAAACGTCTAGCTTCTGAATAAACGTGAATACTGGGTTTCGTGCAGGGCGCTGGCCAGGGCGACACCGGGCAGGGCGGGGCCAAGGTCTTCATCGTCAAGCTGTTGGGCCAGATCCACAGCGCCCACCAGTTCAAGGCGCAACGCTTCCAGCACCCGCTGGGCGGCGGTATGCCCCAGCGGCAGGGCCTTACAGGCCACGGCCAGCTGGTTTTCCAGCCAGGCCCAGCCAAACCCCAGCTGGGCCTGATGTACCGGCACCCCACGGAGGTAGGCGGTATAGGCAAACCAGATGACGTACCCCGCCTGCTCAGGCAGCAGATTGTTATCCGGCAGCAATGCCAGGCTGCCCAACAGGCGTTTGAGAGAAGCCCCCAGACGGCTGTCTTCGGCTGCCAGCTCGGCCGTTTCGCGAGTCGCCGCCAGCCAATCGTCCCATTCAGCAACCGCAGCGTGGTCGCCACGCTCAAAGGCACTGTACAAGCGCGCAATCAGCGGCAGTTCGCAGCGGGTCAGGCCATCTTCCAGCACGCCGGAAAGCCACTCGGCCAGGCTGGTTTCGTCCTCGACCCAGCCGAGTTCAAAGGCGCTTTCCAGCCCCTGGGAAAACGCAAAGGCGCCAATCGGCAACGCCGGGCTGACCAGCTGCATCAGGCCGAGCAGCGCCAGCTGATCATCCTGGTGGGCAGGCACGCCCGGTTCAGTGAGCATGTTCATGATGGTGCTCATGAGGGTGGCTGTGTGCGTGTGCGTGCTCATGGCTGTGTTCATGATGAGCATGTCCGCCGATGCCCTGGTAGGCGCCTGACTCGGGGTCGAAGGTGGCCTCATGGTGTTCAAGCTGGGCGCCTAGTAACACCGCCAGCTCTTCCAGGACGTGGTCCGGGGGGAAGCGTACCCAGCCGCCGTCGGCATCCTCCCCCAGGGCCAGCTGCACATGGCGGTTGCCCAGATGGTAGGCCAGCCGTGCCAGCGGCAGGCCGGCACTGACCCTTGCCGTAACCACCGGCTCAACGGCCGCACGCACCCTGATCACCTCGCCGCTTTCAGCCTTCAAGCCCTCGCCATCGCGCAGCACCGGGCCACGGTCAAGAAACAGCCCCAGCGACTGGCCGCTGTCGCTTTGCGCTTTCAGGCGACCGCGAATACGCAGCTCAAACGCCAGTGTCAGGGTATCGCTGGCAGCACTGGCGTCTATTGGCCCCAGGCGTTCTATCAGTTTCAACATAGCGGCTCCTCGCACAAAACGGGGTGGAATAAAAAAGGCCTAGAACAGGTGATAGCGCTGGGCCAGCGGCAGCTCCGTGGCCGGCTCACAGGTCAGCAGCTCACCGTCACAGCGGACTTCATAGGTCTGGGGGTCGACGCTGAGTTCGGGGCAGGCATCGTTGAGTTTCATGTCCTGCTTGCGTACCTGGCGCACGTTCCTGCAGGCGGCCAGGGAACTTTCCAGCCCCAACCTTTCTTTGACGCCTGCATCCAGCGCGGCCTGGCTGACAAAGCTCAGCCGCGTCTGGCTGGCTGCCCGGCCAAAAGCGCCGAACATAGGGCGGTAGTGCACCGGCTGCGGCGTGGGGATAGAGGCATTGGGGTCGCCCATGGGGGCAGCGGCAATCATCCCACCCTTGATAATCATTGCCGGCTTGGTGCCAAAGAAGGCCGGCTTCCACAGCACCAGATCCGCCAGCTTGCCGACTTCTACCGAGCCGACCTCGTGGGCAATACCGTGGGTCAGCGCCTGGTTGATGGTGTATTTGGCGATATAACGCCTGGCGCGGAAATTATCGGCGCCCAGAGTTTCATCTTGCGGCAGAAGGCCACGCTGCACCTTCATCTTGTGGGCGGTTTGCCAGGTTCGGCAGATGGATTCCCCTACCCGGCCCATGGCCTGTGAATCAGAGGCAATCATCGAGATAACCCCCAGATCATGGAGAATATCCTCGGCGGCAATGGTTTCGCGGCGAATGCGCGAGTCGGCAAAGGCCACGTCTTCGGGGATATTGGGGTCAAGGTGGTGACACACCATCAACATGTCGAGGTGTTCATCCACCGTATTGACCGTGTAAGGCCGGGTCGGATTGGTGGAGGACGGCAACACATAGGGCTTGGCACAGGCGGTGATGATATCCGGCGCATGGCCGCCGCCAGCGCCCTCAGTGTGGTAGGTGTGAATGCAGCGTTCCTTGAAAGCCGCCAGGGTATCCTCGACAAACCCCGATTCATTGAGCGTGTCAGTATGGATGGCAATCTGCACGTCGTAACGCTCGGCCACGCTCAGGCAGTTATCAATCGACGCCGGGGTGGTGCCCCAGTCCTCGTGCAGTTTAAGGCCTATGGCACCCGCTTCCAGTTGGGCTTCCAGCGCTTCCGGCAGGCTGGCGTTGCCCTTGCCCAGAAAACCGATATTCATCGGCATTTCATCCACGGCCTGCAGCATCTTGCCGATATGCCATTCGCCCGGCGTACAGGTGGTGGCATTGGAGCCGGTGGCCGGCCCGGTGCCGCCGCCCAGCATGGTGGTAATGCCGCTCATCAGGGCTTCTTCTACCTGCTGAGGGCAGATAAAGTGGATATGCGCATCAATACCGCCCGCGGTTAGGATCTTGCCTTCCCCGGCGATGACTTCCGTACCGGGGCCGATAATCAGCTCCACATCCGGCTGGGTATCCGGGTTACCGGCCTTGCCGATGGCCGCAATGCGCCCCTTCTGCAAGCCAACATCCGCCTTGACGATACCCCACCAGTCGAGAATCAGCGCATTGGTGATCACCGTATCCATAACGGCCTCACTATGCTGCTGGCTTTGGCCCATGCCATCGCGGATCACCTTGCCGCCGCCAAATTTCACTTCATCGCCGTAGTGGGTAGCGTCTTTCTCGACTTCAATCCACAGCTCGGTATCGCCCAGGCGCACCCGATCACCCACGGTGGGGCCATACATATCGGCGTAGGCCTGACGGCTGATCTTGTTGACCGGCTTCATTGGCTGTCTCCTTGCTGAGCCTCTGTGTCCAGGGGGCCCATGACATCCCCGCGAAACCCGTAGATATGGCGCTTGCCGACAAAGGGAATCAGGGTAACTTCACGGGTCTGGCCTGGCTCAAAGCGGATAGCGGTGCCCGCCGCCACATCCAGGCGCAGGCCACGTGCTTTACTGCGCTCAAACACCAGCGCCGGGTTGGCCTCGGCAAAGTGGTAGTGCGACCCTACCTGGATCGGCCGGTCGCCGGTGTTGGCCACCTCCAGCGTGATCCGCTCGCGGCCTGCGCACAGCTCAATCTCACCGTCTTGTAACTGATACTCTCCGGGAATCATGCCGGCTCCTCCTGAAGGTTGATGATTAGCTTATCGGCGTATGGACGGTGACCAGCTTGGTGCCATCCGGAAAGGTGGCTTCTACCTGAACCTCATCGACCATCTCAGCAACGCCGTCCATCACATCGTCACGGCCCAAAATCTCGCGGCCGTAGCTCATCAGGTCAGCGACACTTCTGCCGTCGCGGGCGCCTTCCATAATCTCAAAGCTGATCAGCGCCACGGCTTCGGGGTAGTTAAGCTTGAGGCCACGGGCACGGCGGCGCTCGGCAAGCTGGGCGGCCGAAAACAGCAGCAGCTTGTCTTTATCGCGTGGGGTCAATTCCATCGGGCATGTCTCCAGCAGTCCATCGGGTCAGGTTAACCAGATACGGGGTGTATGGGCGTCGCGCGCTATCCAGTGCGGGCGCAGCAGCTGCCAGGCCTGTTCGCACAGCGCCCAGGCTTCATTGCGGCAGTGCCCCAGGTAGCGCAGCAGCAAGACACCATGACGAACGGTGACCGCCCAGCGCGGGTTATCTGGCAAGGTGTTTCTGAGTTCATCAATCACGCTAATCGCATCACTTACGCCCACTGCCCACAGGGTGGCCTGCACCGTCGCACCGCCTTGCCCCCAGCGCCCGCTGAAACGCGGGTGAAGCGGGTCCAGGGGCTGGCGCTCCAGCCATAGCGGCTTGCCATCCAGAGTGAGGCGAAAATGCTGCTCAATGCGCCCGGAGGCATAGGGGAGCTGGCTGGCCGGGCGGCCCAGCGCCATGACTTCCCAGCCCAGGCAGCGGGCGCTGCCTTGCAGGGCAATATGGGTACGCTGGGTGCCTTTTGAACCATCAAAAGCGATGGTTTCCTGGGGCAGCCACTCAAGAATGCCGCCATCCTCAACGTTAAGCGTTGTCTGCTGATGCCAGGCAACGCCCTGGCTGTCGGCCTTGTAAAGCTTGTTGGCAGCGGGGGTGGTCAGCAGTGCATGGGCACCGGGTTCGATATCCGCGCGTATGGTCAGGGCATCACCGCTGACCAGGCCCCCAGGGGGATGGAGGACATAGACATGGCAGGCCTGGGTGCGGCCTTCCGGGTAAAAGGCGCGCTGCACCCTTAAAGGCCCCTGATGGCGCGCCTGCACCAAACGGGTGACCTCATCACGGTTAGCAAAGCGCAGCGCCAATGAAGCCGCCCAGTGGCGCTCGCTATCAAA
>JBNJGW010000043.1:0-22081 GCA_051748005.1 Pseudomonadota bacterium
CAGGGCCTGCAGGGCATCGGCCTGCTGGGGGGCGTTGGCCAGCACGACCACGGCGCTCTCAGTGGAAAGACGGGTCACTGTCTCCAGCAAGGGCGCTGACAGGGGTTGCTGTTCGCCTTCGCAGACGACCCAGACGATATCCGGCGGTGGTGTCAGGCGGTCTGCTTCGGGGGCGATGGCGGCGACCTCGGCCTGTGGAAACGCTGCCTGCCAGCGGGGCTGTAAACGCACGGCGGGGGTGATAAAGAGGTGGTTCATCAGCGTTCTCCCAATGAGTTGTTCCAGGCCCGTAGCACCGGCTTGAGCAGAAACTCCATCACCGTGCGCTTGCCGGTCATGATGTCGACCTGGGCGGTCATGCCGGGGATGACGTCTATTTCGTCGGTGTCGACCTGGCCTTCCTGGGTGCGCACCCGCACCTGGTAAAAGGTGTTGCCTTCTTCGTCGGTAATGGTGTCGGCGCTGATATGCTCAAGCTCAGCCTCCAGCCCGCCGTAGACGGCATAGTCGTAGGCGGTCAGCTTGACGGTCGCCGGCTGGCCGGGGCGCAAAAAGGCGATGTCCTGGGGAGCAATCCGCGCTTCGACCAGCAGCTGTTCGTCGCTGGGGACGATATCGACCACTTCCTGGCCGGGCTGGACGACCCCACCGCGGGTGTTGATATACAGTTGCTGAACAACACCGTTGACCGGCGAGCGGATTTCCGACAGTTGGACGCGGTCCTGTAGCCCGGTGCTGACCTCGGTGAGCGACTGGATGTCCCCAATGGTGTTGGCCAGGTCATTGCGCCATTCGCTGCGCCGTTCGGCGCCGAGTTCACGCAGCTGGGATTGACTTTCTTCCACCGCGGCCTGCAAGCGGTCGATCGCGGCATTGTTCTGGTCGCGCTCGCCGCGGTTGCGCGAGACTTCCCGTTCCAGGCGCAGCACTTCCACCTCGGAGACGGCGCCGGATTGCAGCAGCGGCCGGGTGAGCTGGAGTTCCTGGCTGGCCATGTTGAGCTCCCGGGAGGCGGTATCGCGGCGCAACCGGGCTTCTAATAGCTCGGCCTCACGCTGGCGGATACGATCACGCAGCACGGTTTCCTGTTCGCGTAGTTCTTCCCGGCGGCTGTCATAGGCTTCGCGTTCCTGGGCCACCACGGAGGGGGCATTGCGGAGCAGGTCTTCGTCGGGGGCAAAGGGGGTGTCGGTGACCAGGGCACGCAGCCGTTCGGCCCGGGCGCGCAGGGCCTGCACCTGGGACTGGTTTTCGCGGAAGTCCGAGACAAAGCGGGTCGGATCGATTTCCATCAGCACCTGCCCGGTCTCGACCATCTGACCTTCGCGTACCTTGATGGCCTGCACCACCCCACCGTCAAAGGATTGCACCTGTTGCAGCTGCTGGGCGGGGATGACCCGGCCCTGGCCGCGGGTGACTTCGTCGATCTCGGCAAAGTACGACCAGGTGATCAGGGCGACCACGGCGAGCACCACCGTGTACAGAAACAGCCGGGCGCGCAGCGGGTTCTGCTGCAGCCGTGCCCAATCGGCGTCGCTGGCCCAGTCGCGATTGAGGTGGGCCGAGGTCACCCGTTTGGAGAACAGCCGGTCCATAAAGGGGCGGAAGACCTTGCCGCCCTTGGCAGTAAAGCGGCCAAGATTCTCGAAACTTTTTTCTTCGGCGGTTGGCGGCTGTTTTTTCGCCATTAGCTGGCCCTCCCGATTTGCCCTTTGCGCAGCGCTTCCACCACCTGTTCGCGGGGGCCGTCGGCCATCACCTTGCCGCCGTCCATGACGATAATCCGGTCGACCAGGGAGAGCAGTGAGGTGCGGTGGGTGACCACGATCAGGGTTTTGTCGGCAGCGTAGCGGGTCAGCTGTTTCTTGAGCCGATCTTCGCTGGCGTGATCCATGGCGCTGGAGGGCTCATCCAATAGCAGCACCTGGGGCGCATGCACCACGGCGCGGGCGATCGCAATCGCCTGGCGCTGACCGCCGGAGAGTAGGCTGCCGCCTTCGCCCACGGGTAAATCCACGCCTTGCGGGTGGGAACGCACCAGATCGGCCAGGCCGCTGAGGTTGATGGCGTTGAGCAGCTTTTCATCATCCACACCGTCAATACCGCCACCGGCCACAATGTTGTCGCGCAGGGTGCCGTAGAACAGGGTGATGTCCTGGGGCACATAGCCGATATGGCGGCGCAACTGCAGGGGGTCATACTGACGGATGTCCACGTCATCGAGCAGCACGGCACCGCTGGTCGGCTGGTAGAACCCCAGCAGCAGCTTGTTGAGGGTGGATTTACCGGAGCCAATCCGCCCGATCAGGGCGACTTTTTCCCCCGGTTTAACGCGGAAACTGACTTCGCGCAGGGCATCGCGTTCTTCGTCCGGGTAGCGCAGTGAGACGCTGTCGAAGCGAAGGTCGCCCTGCACCACGGGGCGGTCAATATAGCGCTTGCTGTCGGTGCGTTCCTGGGGTTTGTCCATCACGCCGTTGAGCGCTTCCAGGGCCGTGGCCGACTGGTGGTATTGGGCCATCAGGCCGGCGGCCTGGCTGATCGGCGCCATGGCCCGGGAGGACAGCAGATAGGCGGCGATCAGCCCGCCCTGGGTCAACTCACCTTCAATAATCAGGTAAACGCCGATAATAATGATCACGACCGAGACGGTGTGCTGGGCCCAGAGCGCCACACTGGTCACCGAGGTGCTGACCAGGCGTAATTGGGCAGCGGTGCGGGACAGAAAGGCCGAGGCCCGCTCCCAGCTGCCCTGCAGGCGGCTTTCGCCGCGCAGGGCCTTGACGGTTTCCAGATTGCCCACCGCTTCCACCAGGGTGGAATTACGCTGGGCGCTGATCCGCCAGGTGGTCTCGGAGAGTTCGTGCAGCTTGCTTTGGGCAGCCATGGCATAGAGCAGCACAAACACCGCGCCGACCACAATCGGGATCACCAGGGGCACGCCGATCAGGGCAATAATGGTCATGAACAGCAGCACAAAGGGCAAGTCCACCAGGGCGACGATAGTGGCCGAGCCGATAAAGGCCCTGACCGCTTCAAACGACTGTAGGGTGGAGGTAAAGGAGCCGGTGGAGGCCGGCTTGGCTTCCATGCGCATACCCAGCACCCGCTGCATGATCGAGGAGGTCAGCTTGACGTCCGCCCGACTGGCGGCGAGATCAACAAAGAAGTTGCGCATCAGGCGCAGGGCCAAGTCAAAACACAGCACAATCAGAATGCCTGCTGCCAGCACCCAGAGGGTCTCAGTGGCGGCGTTGGGCACCACCCGGTCGTAGACGTTCATCACAAACAGCGGCATGGCCACGGCAAACAGGTTGATCAGCACCGAGCCCAGGATGACATCCCGATAGAGTTTGCGGTTTTCGCGGATCACCCCCCAGAACCAGTGGCGCTCGCGGGACTGTTTGACTTCCGGCCCACGGGCATCAAAGCGGAACTTGGGACGCACATAGATGGCCTGGCCGCTGTAGGCCTCTTCCAGCCCGTGCAGGCTGATATCGGTGGTGGCTTCACTGAGTTCCGGGAAACTCACGGTCGCCTGCCCGGTGTTAATATCCACCTGTTGCAACAGGCAGGCGCGGCCTGATTCCAGCAGCAGAATGGCCGGCAACAGCGCCGGGTTCAGCTCACCCAGGGGGCTTTTGACAATCCGCGCGGTCAGGTCGGCCCGGGCAGCAGCCCGGCCTACGACCCCCGGGGTCAGCTTGCCCTCTTCCAACGGCAACCCCGCCCGCAGCGCTTCCCGCGTGGTCTCGTGGTGATGCTGACTGGCAATGCTTAGCAGACATTCCAACAGCTCATCCGTCTCCGCCAGGGTCGCTGGTTCGTCTGGAATTGAGTGGCTTTCGTTAGGCACACAGACCTCTATCTAGGGTAGGCTCAGCATTTAGCAGCACGCTCACTCTGGCTACTCCACTTCCTGTTCAGGATGCGGAGTAGCCGGCCTTATTAAAAGCGATTAATTAACTGCTGACAGGGAAGGCATCGTGGTAGCCAAGTGAATCGAGCTGACGACGCAACTCCATGGCGCTGCCATTGGTACCCACCTGGACGCGGAAGAAGCCCCCACCATTGACTACACGAACTGGCCCATCAAGGCGCTGTTGAAGAGAGCTCTGCAATTCACGCGCAGATTCCTCGTTACTCAGCGCCACCACCTGAAGGTAAAAATTAGCGTTTGACTGATTTGCTGTTGAGCGTGAACGCTCTGGCTCACTTGAATTACTCTGAGCCTCGGCACGCTCCGCAGTAGCATAACTCGCACTCATGCTACCCTGCTGCTGTTCAGCAGATAGGCTGGGAACGGGTTGAGCGCTCCGGGTATCAGTCACCCTATAATCGCCGACTTCACCCAGGGTTTCCAAAGTCACTTCAACGCGCCGGTTCTGGCGTCGCCCTTGTGCTGTGTCATTGCTTGCTACCGGCTGGCGGGAACCGAACCCTTCGGTTTGAATCAGGCTGCCGTTTACCCCTTGCTGGATAAGGAAATTGGCGACACTCTCAGCGCGCCGACGTGACAACGGCTCATTAATCGCGTCATTCCCTGTTGTATCCGCATGTCCAGCGATATAGATACGTCCAAGATCTTCGCGACCACGAATCTGATCGACCAGCTGCATCAGCTCCGAACGCGCTTCTGCACTTAGTACCGCACTGTCAATAGCAAACAGCGCATCGGCTGACAGAATAGCATCCGGTGCACGTGTAGGCTGTGCTGTCACATCACCTACCAGATCGGCTAACGTAAAGCCTTCAGGGCCCTCAACCGGGCACACGGTTTCCGGGTCGATATTCACACCCTGACTGTTAAGATCAGACAAACTTGGGATATCGGTATTGGCCACTTCCAGGGATTGCAACAGCTGCCCCATTGAGGCCAGCGTGCGTGCATCCGCAATCATGACGTCATATTCAGCGTTAACGTATGCTCGACTTGCTTCGAAATATTCGTTCTCACTGTCTAGCACATCCAGCAAGGTTCGTTCACCAATATCAAACTGCTGCTGATAGGCGCCGCGTACGCGGTCAATTGACTGGCGGTGCTCGTTCAGATATTCCATTTGCTCGCGCAGACGCTGAGTGTCGTTATAGGCAATCTGGGTGGTCTGACGAATGTTATGACAGATCAGCTCACGTTCATTCACCGCGAGGTCAATACGTTCGCTGGCTGCGCGGAAAGAGGCAAGATCAGAGCCACCACGAAAGAGGTTGACGCTGGCCACCAGCTCGATACTTTGTTCATCGCGGCGCCCCTGCAGGCCTGCATCGCTGTTATTATTGGTACCAGTACGTCCAACAATATCCATGCGCGGCTGAAAGCCGGAACGAGTGATATCCTGCTGAGCGCGGGCTGCTTCAATGTTCTCGATGGCGGCATGAAATTCCGGATTACCTTCAAAGGCCAGATTGACTGCATCAGTAACCGAAGGTGGCAAAAACCCGGCCATTTCCGGCGCCTGTTCAAGGTTTTCAGCAGGCAGGTCACCCACTATGCGCTTATAGCGGGCTGATACATCATGAAGGTTGGAAGCCTCTGTCATCAGATTGGATTCCGCCAGTGCCAGTCGGCCGGAGATCTGCTCAAGATCCACACCTCGCCCTGCCCCTGAGAGCGCACGCTCTTCAATCTGATTATAAACCCGCAGGTGCTCGGCATAGTTATCCTGCGCCAGGCGCACCAGCTCCCGGTGACGCTTGACATCTGCGTAGGCGCGCGATGCCTCAAGGGCGACCTGTTCACTGGCATCCAGCAGTTCGTAGTAACGCACCAGACGTGCCTTGTTCAGACGCTCAACTTCATTGGCCGTCGCAAAACCATCAAACACCATCTGATTGAGTTCAAGCTGCACAAAATCGCTATCAAAACTGCCCCTGCCATCACCTTCCACACTTTCACGCCCGATACCTGCTGTCGCATCAAGCGTGGGCAAGAAACCTCCGCGCGCTTCATCGGTATCAAAACCCGCTGCACTGAACGCCTGAAAGGCAGCCAGAACTTCAGGGTTCTGAGTGATTGTTTGCTGAACCACAGAGCGTAGATCGGCAGACCCCGCTGCCGACATGCCACTGGGTAGCGACTGGGCAACAGCCTGTGTCAACGGTAAAAGCGCCAGCCCTCCTCCTACAAAAGCCACTGTAGAAAGCAGAGTCACCTTGCGAACTGCTGACTTACCTAGTGTGTACATTGGTTTCATATCCATTTGTGATCCCTTATGTGTCACTCAGTCGGGCTGTTTCAGCAGGACTGTTGATGAAGACGATGTGGTGAGTGCACGCCGTGCCTGGAGATACATTTTTTAATTATTTTCTACCAGCATCAAGCTTTTGGACGATGTGTAGCCAACCGCTTCAGACATTGCCTCTACGTCCATCAAGAGCAAAATGACCCAGTCGCGCGGCACAAATTTTTCGTATGAAATAGATAGATTTTATTTAAGTGCTGCTGGAGCATTGCAGTGTTATATGCAATATAACGTAACCCGATTTAACATTCCAATCCACGCAAAAAAATTTCGCCTAAAAATCTGATAAATTCATATGAAAAGAGGGTTACGTCCTGTCTTATTCCTAAGCGCGCTTTAGAACACTCATATCCTCTTACCATAGCACCTGCTATCAGACGACGACTTCCACTCAGCGCTACTGATACCGATATTTTTTACCTTCTATCATAAGCATCCGCCAAGCATTTCATGACTCACAGCCACCGGCTATATAAGCACTTTATATACAAATAAATTTCTAATATATTGCTGCTAACTCAGTTTAATTGACTATAACTATTCGAATTGCATAAAAAACCCTGATCAGTGATCAGGGTTTTCAATGTGGGCTAGCACCCTTTGGCGATTGGAGAAGATTGGCGCTCGCCTGGGAAGAACAATGGTCGTAGCCGGACGCCTGCCATATTGCCGGCAAAAGCGGCAATCAGCCATATCCAGCCATGCAGACTGCCTGATGCAATACCACTGAAATAGGCGCCGATATTACAGCCAAATGCCAGGCGAGCCCCGTAGCCCAGCATGATGCCACCGATCACTGCGGCTGCAACTGAACGTAAAGGTATCCTGAAGTTAGGCGCGAAGCGTCCTGCCAGGCTGGCTGCCATCAAGGCACCCAGCATGATACCCACGTTCATGACGGTGGTGATATCGCCCCAGATGCTGGAATTCAATGCGGCTGCATTCCATGAAGACTGCCAATACCCCCACTGGGTAACATCACCGCCGACCAGTTGATACGCCTTGGCTCCCCACAACGCAAAGGCCGACGTAATGCCCCAGGGGCGGCCTGCCAGTGCCAATGTGGCAAAGTTCAACAGCGCCAGAGCCACTGCCCCGAACAGCAACGGCCAAGGGCCACTCAGCCAACGTTCAGCTCCCTGCCTGTTGGCGACACTGGCAACTTCCAGCTGTCCATGGCGACGTTTCTCCATCACTACCGTAAAAGCCGCAATAGCGATGAACAGCGTCAGGCTGATGGCGATCCCTCCCCATGCACCAGCAAGTTTGACAAGCGACACCGGCTCAAAGGCCGGCAAACTTTGCCACCAGGTGAAATGTGCTGACCCAATCACTGAACCGACAATAAAGAACACCAGTGTGATCAGCATGCGAGCATTACCACCACCGGCAGTAAACAGTGTCCCTGATGCGCAGCCACCCCCTAACTGCATGCCCACCCCAAAGATAAAGGCGCCCACAATCACTGAGAGCCCAATCGGTGCAACAAAGCCATAAACAGAGGTACCAAACAGCGAGCCGGCATCCAGCGCCGGGAAGAACAGCACAACCGCAATAGCCAGCATCACCATCTGGGCACGCAGACCGCGCCCTTTACGTTCAGTAATAAACACTCGCCAGGCGGCAGTAAAGCCAAAAGCTGCATGATAAAGCACCAAGCCCAGCAGGCCGCCTACCAGCATCAGAAGGCCGTTACTGGCATCAAACACCATGCCGACCAAGAGGGAGCCAAGAATGATCAGGGCGCCAGCAGCAAGGGCTAGGCGTGAAGGTGGCGATGCCGTCAGGGATGAAGAAACAGGGGAGGAAGCGGTCGACATGGTAATCACCTTGAGCAACTCGAAGTAAAAGCGCCGGTTGAATAACCGGCGTTCAGGGTCTGTTGACGAATGCGCTCAGGGTACCGTGAGGGTGAAATAGCGTAAAATTACTTATTTAAAGGTTAATAGACAAAACAAGAATATCAGATCAGATAAAGCGCCCAAGCCCAGCAGCACTGCGCAATTTGTCCATGGTTATGGCAGCTTCTTCACGGGCACGCTCGGCGCCTTTTTGCAGGATCGCTTCAATATGCGCTGGGTCTTCCATTAGCGCATTGTAGCGCTCACGGGGTGCTTCCAGATGGGCGTTAAGGTATTCAAACAGCTGATTTTTGGCATCGCCCCACCCAATGCCCTGGGCATATTGCTCGCGCATGGCGGCTACGTCCGACGCTGTGGCAAAAGCTGAATAGATCTGAAATAGCGTGCAGGTCTCTGGATCTTTTGGTTCGCCAGGTTCCAGTGAGTTGGTCTTGATCTTGCGCACCAGCTTCAGCAGTTTTTTCTCGCTGACAAACAGCGGGATAGTATTATTATAGCTTTTCGACATCTTGCGGCCATCCAGGCCGCCCAGCACTTCCACTTTTTCATCCACCACCGCTTCCGGCAGGGTAAAGTACTGGCCTTTATAAAGATGGTTGAAGCGCCCGGCGATGTCCCGCGCCATCTCAATATGCTGAATCTGATCGCGCCCTACCGGCACCTTGTTGGCATTGAACATCAGAATATCCGCCGCCATCAGCACCGGGTAGCCAAACAGCCCCATGGTAATGCCCTTATCCGGATCCTGGCTGCCAGCCTCTTCATTTTCAGCCACGGCGGCTTTATAGGCATGGGCTCGATTCATCAGCCCCTTGGCGCACACGCAGGAGAGCATCCAGGTCAACTCAGGAATCTCGATGATATCTGACTGCCGGTAGAAGATAGCGTTATCAGTATCGAGCCCCAGCGCCAGCCAGGTAGCCGCGATTTCCAGTCGAGATTGCTGGACGCGTTTAGGATCCTGGCACTTGATCAGGGCGTGGTAATCGGCCAGAAAATAGAACGACTGGACATTAGGGTCCTGGCTGGCGTCGATGGCCGGCTTGATCGCCCCGACATAATTGCCCAAATGCGGCGTACCTGTGGTGGTAATACCGGTAAGAACGCGAGTTTTGCTAATTGGCTGCATGTCGTTAAGGCTCTTGGTCAAATGCGCCAATGATAACGCGACGCCTGCGCCAAGGCGACCATCACCCATATCGCCGTCATCCCACCCCGACGCATCCTCCATGAATACAACAGACTATAACGCATGCCAGCGAAGCGTCGAGGCTTCATCAATCTCGTCATACAGGCGGGTAATCAACAGGGTTCGACTGGCAATCGCGCGTGCTCTGACCTGATCGAACATCTGTGCACGCAGCAACACCGTGGCCGTGACACTATGCTCAACGGTTACACCATCTATCACAACGTCAAGCTTATCCCCGTCGCGCGGACAACGACCGGCCAAACTGCCAACACACTGACGACATTCAAGCTGCACGGCTGGATGCATACTACTGAACGCATTAAAAACACGCCAATTGTGATCACCAGTACAGCTGACAAGCGCTGAAATCGACGGATCTTCCAGCAGCATGACGGCGACACCTTCGCTGGCCATCTGCACCAGCGTCGTCGCGCGATAGCTGGTAGCCTGCTTATTTTCCAGTAAGCTTGCATGCATGGCCGAAATACCGATCATGGCAGTGCTGGCAAGCAGCACCATAACAATTACCAGAGCCACCCCGCGCTGCGCCTGCATCACTCACCTCCTGCAAATGCTGTACTCGTATCATGCCGGGCCAGTGCTGCGGCTCTATTCTGCACGTTGAATACAATAATTTCATAACCTTGACTGTTATCAGCGCCAAGCTCCAGAGTCAGCTGATAATGACCGCTACCTTTAGCCTCGACAGAAAACGCATCATCATCATGAAAGCCGCTGATCAACGGCTGGCTGGTTTTCCATCCCACAGACTCCCTGCACTCGCTGAGGGTCAGTGAATAACCGCCTGATGGGGCCGGATTGAGGTAATAACGTTTATCCAGGTCAGGTGTTGCGCAGCTGGATAGCGCATCTCTGGGCACCGTCAGCCTGATAGCACCACTTTCCGGCGAGATTGTGTGAGCATTACGGATATCGCGGATCAGCGTTTCTGCCACAAAAATCAGGGTATCCTGGCGGCGGCTTAATGCGTCTACCTGTTTGAATGTGGTCAGCGCTGATAGATAAAGCCACCCTGCCCCAAGAATGATGGTCGTCCCTATGACAAGAGCAACCATCAGCTCCACCAGGGAAACTCCAACCTGGCGTTGCATGGTCAGGCACCGCTAAGATCGGGTAAACGGAAGATATAGAAATAGGCAGGGTTACCATCATTAAGGATAACCTCCACCTCAAAGGTGCAACCGGAACTACTAAGATGACCACTTAGAGCCGCAAGTGGGGTCTGACTATCAGCAAACCAGGTAGTCTGCCAATCAGTATTGACGCTGGCAGCAAGTCCACTGCAACGGCCATCCGGGGAGCTTGCCAGCGCTGCCCAGAGACGCTCCTGGGCATCAATCGCCGCCAGGGTAGCGACACTGCGCTGATAGCTTTGGGTGGCATTTTTCAGTGCATTCAACTGAAGTGCTGCCATCCCTAAAAGACCGAACGCCAGTACCACAAGCCCCACCAGCGCTTCTATCAGCCCGAAACCCGTTTGTCTGTTACGCCCCTGACTGTTTAGCCCCTGTCTTTTCGCCATCGTGCCTCCCTGCACATAGCGCTGCTCAATAAATGGAATTACCAACAGCTTTCTGGCGCACGTTCGCCCAAGGCATTCAGCATGATATCCGCATCGCCATCGCTGTCACTACAGCCATCATTACGATCCGTTTTTGCTGTTAGCGTAAACCCGCCATCATCGTCTTTTTCTGAATTAGTAATAGTATAGTTGCCATCCGGGGATCGTGCTGTATCCGGTATGCAATCCTCGTAGGAATATTCACGCGAATAGCAGCGTTCCATTTCCGAGGCGGCCTGAAGCAGTCCCGCGTGGGCATCGCTGCGCAGTGAACGTTCCACATAGGCGGTATAACGCGGGTAGCCAATGGCTGTCAGTATCCCAATGACGGCCACCACAATCAGCATTTCGATCAGTGTAAAACCGTGCTGAAAGCGTCCAGCACGCAGATGTAAAACGTAGGGGGAGTAAGATGACACGGGGCGCTCCATAAGCTGCGTGGGTTTACAGGCAGTATGTCGCAAGCCCCGGATGATTGCATTAGAGAGAAAGCGCTAGCTGCTGGCAATGACTCGTTCGCGCAGTTCGCTGGGCATTGAAAATGTCACGGTTTCCTCACGACCCACCAACTCCTGCGGCGCCGTCGCGCCCAATGACTGCAGGCGTTCAATCACGCCTTTTACCAGTACTTCAGGGGCACTGGCACCGGCGGTGATACCGATACGGCTGACACCTTTCAGCCAGCTTTCGTCAATCTGCGCAGCGTCATCCACCAGATAGGCGGCCGTGCCCATACGTTCGGACAGCTCACGCAAGCGGTTGGAGTTGGAGCTGTTGGCACTACCAACAACCAACACCAGATCACTATCTGCAGCCAGTTCTCGCACCGCGTCCTGACGATTCTGGGTGGCGTAGCAGATATCGTCCTTGCGTGGCCCCTGGATCTCGGGAAACTTGTCACGCAGGGCATCTATAACCCGGGCAGTGTCATCCATGGATAGCGTGGTCTGGGTAACAAATGCAAGAGTTGCCGGGTCCTTGACTGTCAAGCGGGCCACATCCTCTTCGTCTTCGACCAGATAGATGCGCCCCCCTTTCGAGTCATCGTAGCGACCCATGGTGCCTTCCACTTCAGGGTGGCCCTCATGGCCGATCAGAATACATTCCTGACCGCGCTTGGCGTAGCGCAGCACTTCCATGTGTACCTTGGTAACCAGTGGGCAGGTGGCATCAAATACCTTGAGACCGCGGCGCTCGGCATCCTGCTGCACCGCCCGGGAAACGCCATGGGCCGAGAAAATCACGATGACGTCATCTGGTACTTCATCGAGTTCCTCAACAAATACCGCCCCACGTTCACGCAGGGTATCGACCACGTAGCGATTATGTACCACTTCATGACGCACATAGACCGGTGCGCCAAATACATCCAGCGCACGGTTGACGATATCAATTGCCCGGTCGACGCCCGCGCAGAACCCGCGCGGGTTGGCCAGCTTGATCTCCACCGGCTGAGTCGGCTCGGCAAGCTCTGTTGCACCTTGTGATGAAAGCTCTGGTGACTGCATAAAAGCGCCTTGATGCCTCACGCATCGGTTAATAAATAAAACTAGTGTTTGGTGACCGGCGTCACATTCAGCACTTCGACTTCAAAGGTCAGCGTACGCCCCGCCAGCGGATGATTGAAATCCACCTCGACCCGCTCGTCATCAATGCTTTTGACCACACCAGGCAGTTCGGTTCCCGCTTTGTCGGCAAACGACATCACCATGCCGATCTCGGGCTCCTGGTCACCAAAGTCGTCGCGCTTGAGGGTCTGGATATTCTGCGGGTTATGCTGGCCAAAGGCATGCTCAGGCGTAATGGTGTAGCGCCCGCCCTGGCCAACCCCCAGACCCTTGATCGGGTTTTCAAAGCCCGGCGGCAGGTTGCCATCACCAAACTGGAAAGTGGCCGGGGCTTTTTCACGGGTTGAATCCACTACCGTGCCATCTTCAAGCGTCAAGGTGAAGTGCAGGGTAATTTCCATACCATCGTCAATCAGATAATCGCTCATCGGTAATCCGTGCCCTTGAAAAGTAAAAGCAGGCATCAAGCCTTGCGTTGTTTGCGCCGACGGTCGGCAAAGAGTGATTCCCAGATCATACCTGCAGCACCCAGGGTAATGCCGATATCCGCGATGTTGAAGGCCGGGTAATACCAGCCCGCCACATGGAACGACAGAAAATCCACCACATAGCCATGTACCAGCCGATCATAAAGGTTACCCAGGGCGCCGCCAATGATCAGCGGCAGCGCGATCGCCAACAGCTTTTCATCTGCCTTCAAGCGCGACAGCCAGACGGTCAGGGCAATACTTGCCCCGATAGCCACCGCCGCAAAGAACCAGCGCTGCCAACCCGGGTGCCCAGCCAGAAAGCTGAAGGCTGCGCCGGTATTGTGCAACAGCGTCAGGTTAAAGAACGGCAGCACCTCTACCGGCTGGGCATAATTCAGCCAGTGGCTGGCAGCATACTTGGTCGCCAGATCAAGCATGACGACGACCAGCGCCAGCCACAGCCATCGCAGCGGTCGGTGCATGGGCGCCAGCGGCGTCTGCAAACCCGCCTGATCAGGCATAGCGGCGCGTCTCGCCCGGGCCTTC
Organism: Pseudomonadota bacterium; assembly: GCA_051748005.1. Lineage (GTDB taxonomy): Bacteria > Pseudomonadota > Gammaproteobacteria > Pseudomonadales > Halomonadaceae > Vreelandella. The sequence continues at coordinate 13,463 of JBNJGW010000043.1, forward strand.
CGGCAGGTTACTGATACAGCGCCCGCACAGATCCGGATGATCTGCGTGGGTGCCAACATCTTCACGGTGGTGCCAGCAGCGCTCACACTTGGTATGTTCGCTGGCTGCTACCGCCACCTTGAGGTTGGCAAGCTCGGTGGCTTCGGCCTGATCTCCTTCAGCAAGCGGCGCCAGATGTACCTCACTGGTCAACATCACAAAACGCAGCTCATCGCCCAGTTTGGTCAGCGTCTGCTGCAGGCTGTCATCTACATACAGGGTCACCTCGGCGGCCAGGCTGCCCTTGATCACCTTGGCATTGCGTGCATCTTCCAGACACTTGTTGACCGCATGCTTGACTTCCAGCACCTGCTCCCAGAAATCACGCCCCAGCTCTGCCTGATCATCCAGGGTGCCAAGCCCCTGATAATACTCTTCCAGCAGAACGCTATCGCCCCGCTCACCCGGAATATGGGTGTAGATTTCTTCAGCGGTGAACGACAGAATCGGTGCGACCCAACGGGAAAGCGCTTCCACCACATGGTAAAGCGCAGTTTGCGCACTACGCCGGGCCAGCGAATCTGCCTGGGTGGTGTACTGGCGATCCTTGATCACATCCAGATAGAAGCCGCCCAGCTCGCGGGCGCAGAACCCATGAACCTGCTGGTAGACATCCAGGAAACGGTATTCCTCATAAGCTGTTTCAATTCGCCCCTGAAGTTGGGCAGCACGGTCGACCACCCATTGATCCAACGCCAGCATATCGCCAAAGGCCACCTGGTCACGCGCCGGATCAAAGCCATTAAGATTGGAAAGCAGGAAACGCGCCGTGTTGCGAATACGCCGATATACATCTGCGGTGCGCTTGAGGATTTCATCGGAAACCGCCATTTCACCGGAGTAATCCGTTGAGGCCACCCATAAACGCAGGATGTCAGCCCCCAGCTTGTCCATCACTTCCTGGGGCGCTACCACATTGCCTACAGATTTTGACATCTTGCGACCCTGGGCATCGACGGTAAAGCCGTGGGTCAGCAGGCCACGGTAAGGCGGGTGGCCGTCAATCGCACAGCCGGTCAGCAGTGACGAATGGAACCAGCCGCGATGCTGGTCGGAACCTTCCAGATACAGGTCTGCCTGCGGGCCGCTGGCATGCCCATGCGGGTGAGAACCGCGCAGCACGTGGCGGTGGGTGGTGCCGGAGTCAAACCACACATCCAGAGTATCGGTGACCTTATCGTACTCGGCGGCTTCTGCCCCCAGCAGTTCGGCAGGGTCGAGCTTGAACCACGCCTCAATGCCTTCCTGCTCGACGCGCTTGGCCGCTTCCTCCATCAGTTCAAGCGTTCTGGGATGCAGTTCACCCGTCTGCTTGTGAAGGAAGAACGGAATCGGCACGCCCCAGTTACGCTGGCGGGAAATACACCAGTCCGGGCGATTGGCGATCATGCTATGCAGCCGCGCCTGCCCCCAGGCAGGTGTAAAGACGGTATCCTCGATCCCCTTGAGCGCCTTGTCACGCAGGGTCTGGCCGTCTTTGCCCTGAATATCCATGCCCACAAACCACTGCGCTGTGGCCCGGTAGATAACCGGCGTCTTATGGCGCCAGCAGTGCATATAGCTGTGCTGATAGCGCTTATGATTCATCAGCGCACCCACTTCGCGCAGCTTTTCGACGATCTGCGGGTTGGCTTTCCAGATCATCTGGCCGCCAAAGAAGGGCAGATCATCAGCATACACGCCGTTGCCCTGTACTGGGTTAAGCATGTCATCAAAGCTCATGCCGTGCTCACGGCAGGTATTGAAGTCATCAACCCCGTAGGACGGCGAGGAGTGAACAATACCGGTACTACCCACCTCGGATTCTACATAGTCGGCCAGATACACTGGCGAGAGGCGCTCATAGAAAGGATGCCGGAAGTTGATCAGATCCAGCTGCTTGCCCTGAGTCGTGGCGATCACCTCGCCGCTCAGCTCATAGCGTTCCAGGCAGCTTTCCACCAGCTCTTCTGCCAGTAGCAGCAGCCTGTCACCCACATCGACCAGCGCATAGGTAAACTCAGGGTGAACGTTAAGCGCCTGGTTGGCTGGAATCGTCCAGGGGGTGGTGGTCCAGATCACGATGGAGGTCGGCTTGGGCAAGGCATCAAGGCTGAACGCCGCCGCCAGCTTGTCGGCGTCTTCCACCGGAAAAGCCACATCAATGGCATCGGATGTCTTGTCGGCATATTCAACTTCAGCCTCGGCCAGCGCCGAGCCGCAGTCAAAGCACCAGTTAACCGGCTTTAGCCCCTTGAACACGTAGCCCGCATCGACCATATCGGCCAGGGCACGCATCTCGCCCGCTTCGTTGGCGTAATCCATCGAGCGGTAGGGATGCTCCCAGTCGCCGATAATACCCAGGCGTACAAAGTCCGTCAGCTGGGTTTCAATCTGGGAAGTGGCATAGTCACGGCACAGCTCGCGAGCTTTATCCGCCCCGAGATGCTTGCCGTGGGTAGTTTCCACCTTATGCTCGATCGGCAAACCATGGCAGTCCCAGCCCGGCACGTAAGGGGCATCAAAACCGGCCAGGTTCTTGGACTTGACAATAATATCCTTGAGAATCTTGTTGACGGCGTGACCGATATGAATGCTGCCATTGGCGTAGGGAGGGCCATCGTGCAGAACAAACTGTGGCCTGCCCGCGCGCGCCTCGCGCAGGCGCTGATACAGGTTCATATCCTGCCATTTGGAAACCCGGCCAGGCTCCTGCTTGGGCAGCATGCCGCGCATCGGAAAGTCTGTTTCAGGCAGGTTCAGCGTGTGCTTGTAATCCATAGTCCGGTCAGCCGTCGTTAGCGTCAGCGGAATCGTCCGCTGACCTTGTGTCAGAGAAAGTAGCTGCCGCTGCGGGAATATCAGCGACAGAAATATCAGATAAAGGGGCCGGCGCCGAGGCAAGTGGCAAGGCCTGGTTTGCGCCCTGATAATTGGCCAGATAGCGCCGCGCGCGCGCCTGATCCGCGTAAATCTGTGCTTTCAGGGTATTGAAATCATCAAAGCGGGTTTCGCCCCGCAGCCTGGCGCAGGGGTAAACCGTGCAGCGCTGGCCATAGATATTACGGTCAAAGTCAAACAGGTGCACTTCCAGCGTCGGGCGCTGCGCGCCGACGGTAGGGCGATAACCAATATTGGCCACGCTCGGGTAACAGCACCCGTCTTCAAGCTCTGCTACGGTTGCAAACACCCCACGCAAAGTCAGCGGTTGCGGTAGCAGCGGCAGGTTAGCGGTGGGCACGCCAATCGTGCGCCCCAGCTGCTGGTCGCGCACTACGCGCCCGCTTAGTGAATAAGGACGCCCCAATAGACGCGCTGAGGCGTGAAAATTACCGCTGGCCAGCAGGGTTCTCACCCGTGTGCTGGAAACCCGCTCGTCGTCCACGGTGAACGTACGGGTATGTTCGACGCCAAACCCCTGCTCGCGGCCTACCGCTTCCAAGAGGTTAAAGTCACCGCGCCGGTCGCAGCCAAAGCGGAAATCATCCCCCACCACCAGATGACGAACGTCCAGGCCCTTGATCAGCACCTGATCAATAAATTCACGCCCGGTGAGGCTGCGTAGCGCATCATTGAACGGCAGACACAGCACCTGCTCAGCGCCATGGGCCATCAAAAGGCGGACTTTTTCACGCAGGCGGGTCAGCCGTGGCGGTGCCTGCTCGCCAGCGAAGAACTCACGCGGCTGAGGCTCGAACACCACCACCGTCAGCGGCACATCATGGCTGGCCGCGTGTTCGCGGCACTGCTGCAAAATGGCCTGATGCCCACGGTGCACACCATCAAAATTACCGATAGTTGCCACGCAACCCCGGTGTGCATCGGTCAGATTGTGCAGCCCTCGAATAACGCGCATGGCACCTCAACTGTGTGAAACCTGTAACATCAGGCGATTATAACCAACCTGCCCGCGTCAATGTATGCCTGGCTCTGTATTGTAACCTTAACTGTGCATTTTAAGTTGTTTAAGGCGCAGACCAAAGGCCGCCAGCCAGGCAAAGTAGACACCGGCGCCCAACCCTACCAGCAGGCTCACCCAACCAACCCGCTGGAAAAGCGAAAACTCAAGCCAGGCCTGCCATTCCGGCGCCAGCCAGTAAAGGCCAATGCTCATCACCGCACTGCCCCCCACCAGCTGGAGCGCAAAACGCGGCCAGCCTGGCTGAAACACCAGAATGCCCTGCTTACGCAATAGATAGCCCAGCATGCCCGCATTCATAAAGGCCGACAAAGCCGTCGCCAGCGCCAGCCCGGCATGGGCCAGCGGCCAGATCAGAATCAGGTTGAAGACCATATTCGCCAGCATGGCGATGATACCGATCTTGACCGGCGTCTTGGTGTCCTGGCGGGCGAAGAAGCCCGGCGCCAACACCTTGATCAGCATGAAGGCCAAGAGGCCAAACGCATAGGCGCGCAGGCTCATCGCGGCCATCTGGATATCGTGATCGGTCATGGCGCCATAATGGAACAGGGTAATCAACAGCGGCTCGGCCAGCACCGCCAGCGCCAGCGCTGCAGGCAGACCCAGCAGCAACACCATGCGTATTGCCCAATCCAGCATGGCTGAAAAATGCTCCCGAGACTGGCTGGCGTGGCGCTTGGAAAGCGCCGGCAGAATCACGGTGCCAATCGCCACCCCAAAAACCCCTAACGGCAGTTCAACCAGACGGTCTGAGTAATACAGCCAGGAAACGCTGCCCGCGACCAGAAATGAAGCCAGGACGGTATCCAGCAAGAGGTTGATTTGCGATACCGAGACCCCGAACAGCGCCGGCGCCATCAGTTTCATAATGCGCCGCACCCCCTCGTGGGCAAAATTCGGCCAGGGCTTGGGCAAAAGCCCCAGGCGCAAAAGAAACGGCACCTGAAAAGCCAGCTGGGCGGCACCGGCAATCAGCACCCCCCAGGCCAGCGCCATGGCCGGAGTATCCATCAGGGGCACCAGTAAAAGCGCGGCACCAATCAGCGAGAGGTTAAGCAGCACGGGTGTAAAGGCGGGCACTGCAAAACGGTTCCAGGTATTCAGCACGCTACCTGAAAACGCGGTTAATGAGATCAACAGCAGGTACGGGAAAGTCAACTGCAGCATATCAGCCGTCAACGCCAGCTTTTCCGGGTCACGCCCGAAACCGGGTGCAAACACCCATACCAGCCAAGGGGCTGCGAGCATGGCCAATGCGGTGATCAGCGCCAGCACGGCGGCCAGACTACCGGCAACTGCGTTGAGCAACTCGCGGATTTCCTCACGGCTACGCGTCGTGGAGTACTCAGACAACACCGGAACGAAGGCCTGATTGAAGGCCCCTTCAGCAAACAGACGGCGTAAAAAGTTGGGAATCTTGAACGCCACAAAAAAGGCATCTGCACCGGTACCGGCCCCTAAAAGGGTGGCAATCACCACATCCCGCGCCAGCCCCATGACACGGGAAAGCATTGTCATCGTACTGACAATCAGCCCCGACCCCATCAGCCCACGGCGGGCGGGCGGCTGATGGGTGCGCTCAGGCATTGGTGGTTTCATGCTAGCCTCTCTGCGTCTCATCCATTAAGACGGGCGTTGATCCAATCGTGTTGACATCGTTATGACAAACAACACAGCTGACAGACACAAAAAAACCGGCCTTGGCCGGTTTTTTTAAGGCGCTTGCCGGCTTACGCCGCCAGAGCCTTGATACGCTTGTTCAAGCGGCTCTTCAGACGAGCGGCCTTCTTCTTGGACAGCACATCCTTGTCAGCAATGCGGTCGATGACCGGCTGCATGGCGTGGAAGGCTTCCATTGACTTGGCGTGGTCACCAGTGTTGATCGCCTTGATCACGTGCTTGATATAAGTACGGACCATGCTGCGCTGGCTGGATTTCAGGACGCGACGCTTCTCGGCCTGGCGGGCGCGCTTGCGAGCTTGCTTGCTGTTCGCCACAGGGTATCTCCTTGGAGAAAAAGGTTGCCGTTAATGGCAACGGATTAACTGTATATTCATCGCTTGGCATTGGCTGTCTATCAGCCAACATATGCCGCGACGTTTCCGACACTCAGTTACCGCTCAGTAAGTAATGCGGTAACCGCTTAATTGGGTTGGCATTTTGCCTTACCAAAATGTGCAACTGGCAGCGTTGAAAACTGCCCGCTCACGGGTCTTGTCTGAGAGGATGGCATAGTCTATCACCTGTCAGCCGGGCTTGCCAGCGGTTAGGCATGTGTCGTGTCGCCGTCAAAGGCCACCTCTATCGGAGCGGGGCGGCCAAACAGAAAACCCTGGTAAAGGCTGCAGCCATGGGCTTTCAGCCAGGCAAGCTGCTCCGGCTCTTCAACCCCTTCTGCCACCACTTTCAAGCCAAGACTGCTTGCCAGCAGAATCGTGGTCTCGACAATCGCCGCATCGGCTTTATCGGCCAGCAGTTCACGGACAAAGGATTGATCGATCTTCAACTCATCCAGCGGCAAACGCTTGAGATAGCTTAATGACGAATACCCGGTACCAAAATCATCCAGGGCAAAACGCACGCCATGCTCACGCAGTTGCAACATGGTCAGTCGGACTCGAGCCGGGTCGCGCATCAGAAGGCTCTCGGTAACCTCCAGCACCAGCCGTCCGGGCGGTGCCTTGGTGCAGAGCAGAATTTTCTCGACGTCACTGACAAATTCGGACTGCTGAAACTGGACGGAGCTGACATTGACGGAAATGGTAAGGGTTGAATAGGCGGCATTCTGAGTCCAGAGAGCCAGTTGGCGAGCGGCTTTTTCCAGCACCCAGCGGCCAATCGGCACAATCAATCCATTGTCTTCAGCCAGCGGGATGAAAAGACCCGGTGAAACCATACCACGCTCAGGGTGCTCCCAGCGCAACAGCGCCTCTACACCTACCGTCACTCCCTGCTCATTGACCTGGCGCTGATAGAACAGCCTCAATTCATCGCGTTCAAGTGCCTGATATAAGTCCGCTTCGAGACTCGCCCTTTCCAACACGCTGGTCTGCATGTCGGCATTGAAAAACCGCAGTGTGTTGCCACCCGCCGCCTTGGCTTGCTGAAGTGCCATATCGGCCTGCTGCAACACCACATCCACCTGTTCCACCGCTTCCTGGAAGAGAGTAATACCCACACTGGCACTGATCGGTAAGGCATCCTGCACGCTGAGCTGACCGACGGCCTCTATCAGCTGACGCCCCAGGCGCTCAACCTGATGGGCAATGCCCTGAGGGCTGCCATCGAGATCGTCAACCAACAGCACAAATTCATCACTACTAAAGCGTGAAAGCATCAGGCGATTATGGGGTTCACCACCTGGTTCTAAGGTTTCCAATGAGAGAGGAGCAGTATCGTCACCTGTCATTGCGGCTTTATAGTCATTGAATATCGAGGCCAGACATTGATCCAGGCATTCCGCCACCCGCCTCAACAGACGGTCGCCGCTGTCATGGCCATGAATATCATTGACGAGCCTGAAACTGTCCAGATCAACCACCAAAAGGGCTGTAAAACTACCATCAGGCTCTCTTTTCTCTAATACGGATGCCAACGACTCAAGCAGCAGACGACGGTTAGGCAAGCCTGTCAGGGCATCGTAAAACGCCAGGTAATGGGTGCGTGACTGCATTTCAAGGTAGTCAGTCAAGTCAGTGGAGATGCCACACAGCGATGGCGCCTCCCCTGGTGCCATGATCAATGGCATCTTGATAGACAGAAAGGTACGCACCTGTGAATCACCTTTCAGAGTCAGACTTTCTTCCGTGGTGATCTTCTTGCCACTGGCCAGCACACGACGATCAATATCGGCCCATTCAGCCGCCGTTGCGGCATCAAAAAACTCACAGTCACGATGCCCCAGAACCTCACGGGAAGAGAGCTTGAGCAGGTGGCACAGTTTATTATTGACGTAGCGGTACTCAAGGGTCGGAGATTTGATGTAGACGTGGGCTTCAAGGCTGTCCAGGATGGTTTCCAGCATTTCGCGCTGAGCTTCAAGGCGCGCAGCGCTATGGGCACTGCGCTGGCGCTGCAGCCAGTAACCGGCAAGTGCCGCCAACAGCATCATCAGCAAAGCTGCCAGCGTCCAGGGCAACCACAGAGGTGTGCGAGGTACGCCCGGGTCAGCGCGCCACTCGCGCAGCGTGGTGTAGTAGACAGAACCCGTCTGTGCCTTCCAGGCTGTCAGATACTCATCAATACGAGCCAACACGCCTTGCGGCGCCTGAACAGACACAGCGTAATAAAGGCGTACGGGTTGAAAAATGATCGGCGTTTCCTGCAGGCCCATTTCAGCGGCACGCCAGCCACCAAAAAGATGATTGGCAACGGCAGCATCGGCCCTGCCTTCCTTGACCGCATCAAAACCATCGGCAAAGCTCTCTACACTCAGCCAGTCGACTTCAATGGCAAAACGCCCGGACAGCTCCGCCAGATAACGCTGCTGGATGGAGCCATTCACCACGGCAAGGCGCCTGCCATCCAGATCGAGAATGGCATCCAGTCCAAGCCCCTCACGCTGATAGATCTGTGACCAGCTGTGCAGGGCCGGTTCCTGATGAAACTCCATCCAGCCTGCACGGCTGACACTCCAGGCAACATCCGGCAGTATATCGATCTCACCGGCAGCAAGCTTA
>JBNJGW010000044.1:0-11673 GCA_051748005.1 Pseudomonadota bacterium
CGCGAGCAGGTGTGCATCTACATGTGCCCTTATGCACGCTTTCAGTCCGTGATGTTTGACCGTGATACACTGATTGTTTCCTATGATGAGAATCGGGGCGAACCACGCGGACGGCGTAAGCGTAGCCTCAGTCATGAAGAGGCCAGAGCAGAAGGTCACGGCGACTGCATCGACTGCGACCTGTGCGTACAGGTTTGCCCGACGGGTATCGATATCCGCGATGGTTTACAGTATGAGTGCATTTCCTGCGCTGCCTGCATTGACGCCTGCGACAGCGTCATGGACAAAATGGGCTATCCACGTGGTCTGATTCGCTACACCACAGAGAATGCCCTGGAAGGCAAGCCTACCCACATTCTGCGCCCGCGCCTGATCGGCTACCTGGCGGCCCTGCTGGTGATGGTAAGTGCCTTTGCCTGGGCAGTGAATGATCGCATGCCGCTCAATTTCGAAGCTGAGCGCGAGCGCAACGACCTTTATCAGGTGACCCGCGACGGCCAGATCAGTAATGTCTACAACCTGATGGTGCGCAACCTTGACCAGCGCGATCATACCTACCAGCTAAGCGCTTCCGGCCTGGATGGGCTAACGCTTGACCAGCACAGCATCAGTGTTCCTGCAGGCGAGTCACGCTCAGAGGTGGTGACTGTCACCGTCGATGGTGATGCCATTCAACAGCCCAGTCATGACATCGTGCTAACGATCGAATCCGAGCGGGATGACAGCATCCGATTGGACCGGGACACACGCTTTATTGGCGAACTCAGGAGATAGTGCAATGTCATCCACTCCGGTGACACCGTGGTACAAGCAGTTCTGGCCGTGGTTTCTTCTCGGCCTGCTGTTCTCGTCGATTATTGTCAGCACCACCTTTGCCGTCGTTTCGATCAAAAGCTTCGATGGCATGGTGGTTCAGGAGGATTATTACGAGCACGGCAAGGCCATCAACGTGGTCATCGCCAAACAGGAGCGCGCCCGCGAGCTCAATCTGGTGGCGGACATGCGCCTCGACCCGCTGACCAGCGATATCGTGGTGGATCTAAGCGGCGATGTTCGCCCGGACGAGCTTTACCTCAGCCTGGTCTTCCCGACTGAAAATGACCGCGACCAGACCTTTGTGCTTGAGCATGTCCGCAATGGCCGCTACATCACGCAAGGTCCGGACAATCTGCGCTATCGCTGGTATTTGCAGATACAGCCCGAGCTCAAGCAGGATGATGCCGAATGGCGGCTGATCGGCGAAGCCACCTTCCCGACTGAAGACAGTATTGTGCTGCGCCCTGGAGGCCGCTCGGAGAGCTGATGGCCGACACCTGTTACCACTGTGGCAACCCGGTGCCCGACGGGGCACCCTGGTGTATCAAGATTGACGACACTTCCCACCCTCTGTGCTGCCCCGGCTGTGAAGCCGTGGCCCATGCCATCATCGAGGGTGGCCTTGAAAGCTACTACCGCTACCGCACCGAACTCCCTGAACGCCCGGATGACCGCCAGGCCGCCAATGCGGATACCTGGCAGGTGTTTGACGACCCTGGCCTGCAGGCCAAGTTCGTTCATCCCGACGGCGATGAAGGCCATGTGCGCGCCACCCTGGCGGTTGACGGGATTACCTGTGCGGCCTGCGCCTGGCTGATCGAGCATCGCCTCAATGCCCTGGAAGGGGTTGCCAGTAGCGCCGTCAACCTGACCCACCACCGCGTGCGTATCAGCTGGGACCCAGAAATCATCCAGCTTTCCCAACTGCTGGCTGAGCTGGCGGCAATTGGCTACACCGCCCAGCCCTATGAGCCGGACCAGGCCCAGTTACGCCTGCAGAAAGAAGAACGCATGAACGTGCGCCGCCTGATCATTGCCGCTGTTGGCATGATGCAGGTGATGATGTTTTCCATCCCCATCTATGTCGCCGGGGCCGACGGCATGTCGGAAGATTTTTACGCGCTGTTTCACTGGCTGTCCTTTGCCCTTGCCACACCGGTGGTGTTTTTCTCCGCCCAGCCGTTCTTTCACAATGCCCTGCGCGATCTCAGAACCGGCGTACTGGGCATGGATGTACCGGTATCCCTGGCGATTGGCTGTGCCTATGCGGCCAGCGCCTACGCGGTGATCTTCAATGTCGGCGAGGTATATTTTGACTCGGTCGCCATGTTCACCTTCTTTTTGCTGTTCAGCCGCTATATAGAGGCCCGCGCCCGGCGGCGCAACGGTCAGAGCGGTAATGCACTCAGCAGCGTGCTGCCCGTATCTGCCACTCGTCTGGAAGCAGACGGCAGCGAGCGCATTCTGCCCGCCAGCGAACTGCGCGAAGGCGACCGGGTACTGATCAAGCCCGGCCATGGCGTCCCGGCTGACGGCATTATTGAAGAAGGTGACTCCAGCCTGGATGAATCCATGCTGACCGGCGAATACCTGCCGGTAACCCGCCAGGCAGGCGAACGCATTGTTGGCGGCAGCCAGAACATGGAAAATCCCTTGGTCATGCGGGTCACCCATGCTGGCAACGATGCCCGCGTGGCCAGCATTGTCGATCTGACCGACCGCGCCTTTGCCAGCCGCCCACGCCTGGCCCAGATGGCTGCGCGTATGGCGCATCTGTTTGTCCTTCGCCTGCTGGTGGTCACCGTCTGCGTCACCGCCGTCTGGTGGTGGATCGACCCTTCACGGGTGCTGTGGGTGATGCTGTCCGTGCTGGTGGTTACCTGCCCTTGTGCCCTGGCACTGGCCACCCCCACCGCCCTGACCGCCGGGCACGGCCAGCTGCGACAGCGCGGCGTGCTGATTACCCGTGCGGATGCTCTGGAATCGCTTTCCAGCGCCACCCGGGTGATTTTCGACAAGACCGGCACCCTGACCCGCGGCGAAATGCAGCTCACCGAGACGCGCCTGTGCAGCGACACCCTGGATGCCGAGCACGCCAGAGCGGTTGCCGCCGCACTGGAGTCACGCTCCGAACACCCGATTGCCCGCGCTTTTCGCCCATACCGGAATGCGACCCTGCAGGCCACTGGCCTGCGTAGCCTTACCGGCCAGGGGCTTGAAGGCTCTATTGATGGCGCTCTATGGCGGCTGGGCAAGCCCGCCTTTGCCTGTCAGGAGGCTACGCCAACCGCTCCCGGCCCGGGTCAGTGGCTGTTGCTCAGCGAGAACGCTGTGCCCAGGGCCTGGTTTCGCCTGTATGACGGCGTACGCGATGATGCCGGGGATACCATTGCCGCCCTGAAAGCCAACGGCATTGCCGTTGAACTGCTGTCCGGCGACACGACCGCAACGGTCAAGGAGCTTGCCGAACAGCTTGGTATCGAGTCCTGGCAGGCCGGCGCCAGCCCCGAAGGCAAGCTTGCTCACCTCCAAGCCCTGCAGGAAAAAGGCGAATGCGTGGTGATGGTGGGCGACGGCATCAATGATGTCCCGGTGCTGGCAGGCGCGGATGTGGCCATTGCCATGAACGGCGCTACTGACCTGGCGCGCACTCGCGCCGATGCGGTGCTGCTTAACCCGCGCCTGCTACGCATTGCCGATGCCGTTGACATCTCGCGGGCAACCCGGCGTATCATGCGCCAGAACATGATCTGGTCAGTGTGCTACAACTTTACGGCCCTGCCATTGGCTGCCCTTGGGTGGGTGCCACCCTGGCTGGCCGCGCTGGGTATGTCCTTCAGCTCCCTGGTGGTGGTCGGTAATGCGCTGCGCCTGACCCGCTGGAAAAGCCGCCGGCCAACGCCTGTTGCCGCCCCTACTCCCAAACCGGTGTCCGCATGACCATTCTCTATCTGCTCATTCCACTGTCGCTTATTCTGCTGGGGCTGGCCGTCTGGGCGTTTTTCTGGGCAGTCAAGCACGACCAGTTTGACGACCTTGAAGGCCCGGCCCACCGTATTCTGTTTGATGAGGATGAGAACGACCTGGCTCCGGAAGAACGTCAGCGCCGCCAGCAGGCACGCGAGCAAAAAAGCGCCAACCGCAAGTCACCCAACGACAGCGAACAGCCATGAACCCCACCGGCTTTGACCTGCCCCCCATGCTGGCAGCCTTCATTTTTGGCTTGATGGGTGGCGCCCACTGCATTGGCATGTGCGGCGGCATCATGAGCGCCCTGACCTTTGCCGTGCCCCCCAGCATGCGCCAACCGGCTCGTCTGGGCGGGCTTTTACTGAGCTACAACCTGGGCCGCATTCTGAGCTACATGATCGCCGGTGCCAGCGTGGCGGCTCTGGGCACTCTGCTTTCGCTGTCTCCCAGTGCCGGCATGGCGCTACAGGCCTTTGCCGCTGTCATGCTGATTCTGATGGCGCTATATATCGCCAACTGGTGGAAGGGCCTGCTCAAGGTGGAGGCCGTCGGGCGGCGCGTATGGAAACATATTGAACCTTTTGGACGGCGCTTGATGCCGGTGGTCAAACTCCCCCAGGCTTTTGCTCTGGGCGCCGTATGGGGTTGGCTACCCTGCGGCCTGGTCTATTCCATGCTGGCCTGGAGCCTGGCGATTGCCGACCCGCTGGAAGGAGCCTTGCTGATGGGCGCCTTTGGCTTGGGCACCCTGCCCGCCCTGCTGGCTACCGGGATTGCCGCCCGCCAGCTGAGCGGGCTGATTCGTCATCCCACTACGCGCAGTATTGCCGCATTAAGCATTATCGCTTTTGCCCTGTGGCAGCTTTATGACCTGGCAGCATCCTACAGTCATTAAACGCATGGGGTCACTGAGCTGATGGAGCGGCCTCTCAGTCACATCCATGCTTCCTTGACGCAGCTCAATTCTTGTCCGGTTCACCAGGAGTAGGATGGACGTCAATCCCTGTTAACTCAGTACTGGAGTCCCGTCATGGCCGTTCACGCTCTCGCTGCTACTTCAACCGCCAACAGAGCGGCGGCGCCAAACAACCCCGCATGGGATGAAGCGCTATTGCGCCGCTACGATAAAAGCGGCCCGCGCTATACTTCCTACCCCACGGCCCTGTCGTTCCACGACCAGTTTGGCGCCGCTGATTTTACCGCAGCGCTGGAGCGCAGCAACGCTACCCAAAAGCCGCTATCGCTTTACGTCCACGTGCCCTTTTGCCGCAAGATCTGTTTCTATTGCGCCTGTAACAAGATTGCCACCAAGAACACTGCCCTGGCCGAGCCTTACCTGTCACGCCTCGACCGTGAGATGGTGTTGACCTCTCAGCACCTGGATACCACACGCAACGTTGAACAGCTGCACTGGGGCGGCGGTACGCCCACGTTCCTGACCCTGAGCCAGATGAGTGACGTCATAGATCGTCTGGATGCGCGCTTTGGCCTATCATCCTCACCCAGCCGCGACTATGCCATCGAGATTGACCCCCGCGAAGCGGATGTATTCACCCTGCGCCACCTGCAATCACTCGGCTTCAACCGCATCAGCCTGGGTGTGCAGGACCTTGATCCGGTGGTGCAGAAGGCCATCAACCGCGTCCAGCCCAGGGTGCTGACGGAAACCCTGATGGATGAAGCCCATCGCCTTGGCTTTCGCTCGCTGAACCTTGATCTTATTTACGGCCTGCCTCACCAGACCCAGGCGGGGTTTGCCGATACCCTGCGTCAGGTCATTGATCTGAACCCGGCTCGTCTATCGGTATTCAACTATGCCCACATGCCTCAGCGTTTCGCACCGCAGCGGCGCATCAATGAAAGCGACCTGCCAAGTGCCGAAGAGAAGCTGGACATTCTGCACACCACCATTGATATGCTGACCAGCGCAGGCTACGTGCATATCGGCATGGATCACTTTGCCCGCCCCGATGACAGCCTGGCCGTTGCCCAGCGCGAAGGTACCCTGCAGCGCAACTTCCAGGGCTATTCAAGCCATGCCCAGTGTGACCTGGTGGGCCTGGGCGTTTCGGCCATTTCGCGAGTCAATGATGTCTATGCCCAGAACCCGACGGACCTGGCAAGCTATGAGCAGGCGCTGGACAGTGGCCAGTTGGCCACGGTCAAGGGCTTACGCCTGAACACGGATGACCTGATTCGCCGAGACGTGATTGAGCGCCTGATGTGCGATATGCAGATTGATCTCGCAGCGGTGAGCAAACGCTGGAATATTGATGCGCCACGTTACTTTGCCACTACCCTGGCGCGTTTACAGGGCGCGCTGCATGATGGCCTGGTGGAGTACAGAGGCGACCTTCTGCGCGCCACCCCCATCGGACGTCTGCTGATCCGACACCTGGCCATGGCCTTTGATGCCCATCTGTCCGGCGATACCACCCAACGTTACTCAAGGATTGTTTAACACTCTTTACTGGCCGCCGGTTCCAACGCCCTTGTCGGCAGTGTGCTCTTGCTCGCATAATGGTGGGATCATCTTTCCAAGGAGGAGCCCATGCCGGAACCCATGAGCCGTCGGCGAGCCCGGCTCAATGAGGCGCGCTGTCAGACATGCAGCCTCAGCTCGCTGTGTCTGCCCCTGGCCCTTGAACTGGATGACATGAGCCAGTTTGACGCTATTATCCGTCGTCGCGCGCCGTTGAAAAAAGGCGAACCCCTGTTTCGTCAGGGAGACCGCTTTACCAGCGTGTTTGCCGTGCGCTCCGGCAGCCTTAAACAGCTGACCACCGAAGGCAGCGGTACCGACCAGCTGACCAATTTCTATCTGCCCAGCGAACTCGCCGGGCTGGACGGGATTGATGAGCAGCATTATCCGGGCAGCGTGGTCGCACTGGAAACCACCACAGTGTGCGAGATTCCATTTGACCGCCTGGAGTTGCTCTCTGCAGAGTTGCCGGAATTGCGGGGTCAGCTATACCGCAGCATGAGCAAGGAACTGCGCGATGATCGGCGCATGATGCGGCTGCTTTCGCGCAAGACCGCTGACCAGCGCCTGGCAACTTTCCTGATCACGCTGTCCGAGCGCTTCCGGCGTCGCGGCTATTCCCCCTACAGCTTCCGGCTTTCCATGTCCCGGGCAGATATTGGCAATTATCTGGGGCTTGCGGTAGAAACCGTCAGTCGCATACTCAGTCGTTTCCAGAATCAGGGCGTTGTCGCCGTTTCCGGCCGGGAAGTGAACATTCTCGATATGCCGCTGCTGCTGACCCTGGCCGAAGAAGAAATCGAAGACGCCGGATAACCCTCAGGAGTCGACTTCAAAAGCCTTGATACGGTCGGCCATCAGGTCGGCCTGCTTGGCTTCAAGACCGGCAAAATCAAACAGCTGCCGATCAGCCAGCTGGGATGGCGCCACATTGGTCACCGCCCTGAACATGCTTTCCAGCCGCCCGGGATGTTTTTTGTTCCATTCGGCCAGCATTTCCTTGACCACCTGACGCTGCATGTTGGGCTGCGAGCCGCACAGGTTGCAGGGAATGATCGGAAATTCCATCTGGCGGGCAAACTCGGCAATATCCGCTTCCTTGCAGTAGGCCAGAGGGCGGATAACGATATTCTTGCCATCATCCGACAACAGCTTGGGCGGCATGGCTTTCAGGCTGCCACCAAAGAACATGTTAAGAAACAGCGTCTCCAGAATATCTTCACGATGATGCCCCAACGCCACCTTATTGGCACCGATCTGTTCGGCAAAGCCATAAAGTGACCCGCGTCTCAGCCTTGAGCAGAGCGAGCAGGTGGTCTTGCCTTCCGGGGTTTTCTCCTTGACCACCGAGTAGGTGTCACGCTCGAGGATGTGATAGTCAACGCCGAGCTTCTCCAGATACTCGGGCAGAACATGTTCAGGAAAACCCGGCTGCTTCTGATCCAGATTGACCGCGACCAATGAAAAACTCACCGGTGCGTTACGCTGCAGGTTGCGCAGAATCTCCAACAGAGTGTAGCTGTCTTTACCGCCGGAAAGGCACACCATCACCTTGTCGCCTTCCTCGATCATGCGGTAATCAATAATGGCATGACCGACACAGCGACGCAGACGCTTTTGCAGCTTGTCGAATTCGCGTTTTTGTCGCGCCTGCTCAGCGGTATGGTTCGACGCTGCTTCGCTCGGAGCAGGGTCGAAACGGTCAACAGCGGCATTAACCGCTTGCGGTGAAGACATGATGGTTGACATAGACAGGGCCCGGACAGTCGTGCTGCAGCTAAAAAAATTCAACGGCTATTTCAGGCCGCGTATTCTAGCAGCTATTCTCCTCATTGCCGACGGCCCGGAGTGCCCCCTTCATCATGAATACTCAAGGTGATAACGGTGGGACAGGCGCTGCTTGAGATCCTTGACGATATGCAGGGCTTCACGCATCAGGTCTCGTTCCAGCGAGGAAAGCTCCTGCACCACGACCCGGTCAGAGCGCTTGCTGACATTCGCTTCGCCCTCTTCCAACTGCTGCTTCAGACGTAACTCGGTAAACAGGGCGAGAGCTTCTCCCAGGTCGTCAGCAAAGCGACGTTTCAGACGACCATCCTCAACCAGGGCGTCCAGCCGGTCCAGGGTCGATGTGGCCCGTATCCCGCGTTCCAGCGCCATGGTGCGCACACCATGCACAATGGGAAAAATACCGCCTTTCTTGATATCGATTCCGTGTTGACGTTTCTTCAATGAGCCAAACAGGGTCAACGGAGTAGAAAAGCGCAGCGTGGTGCGGGCGAAGTAGGAAAGCAGTAACTCATCCTTGGCACCGGCTTCAAACAGGGTGCTGCGTACGCGCTCCAGCAGCGCCGGATTGCCGGCAACCGCATGGGCATCAAGCATGATGGCCAGCTTCATCAGGCTGTCACCATCACGCGCCTCGACCCAGCGGGCAATCCGCCGCTGCCACTGGCTGACCGTGCCCACCCACTCCGGGTTGGAGACCATGATATTACCCGGACAAGGGGGGTACCCCAGCTTGATCAGGGTCTCGGTCAGGCGCTGCATATCGTCTTCCAGCCCCGCCCATTCGAGATGATCTTCCAGAATCAGGCCATTGTCCTGATCGGTTTTCAGGATCTGTTCGCCGCGCCCTTCGCTGCCCATCACCATCAGGCAGCTATCTGCATGAAAACGCTCGTCAACGGTAAACTGCCATGCCTTGCTGATAATCCGCCCGTTCAGTGCCGCCAGCAGATCCATGGCAAAGCGTAGCTTGACCCCCTGAGCCATCAGCGCCCTGACCAGTTCAGGGGTACGCTGGCTGGCCGCGGCCAGTGACTCCAGATCATTGGCCTGTTCGACCTGCAGGCTGACCACATAGCTGCGGCTGGAGAAATAGCTGAGCACATCCGTCAGCTCAACCACGCCCTTGACGGCATCACGCTCAACCACCACCACTCGGGATACCTTGTGGCGGGTCATCAGCACCAGGGCTTCAAACAGGTATTGTTGCGGCGTCACTGTCACCAGGGAAAAGTGGGCGATATCCACCACAGGGCTACTCTGTTCCCGTCCATCCATGACCAGGGCATTCAGCAGGTCCGTCTTGGTGACCATACCGGGGGTGCCCTCATGCATGACCAGAACGCTGTCGGCATGCCTAGCGTTCAGCTGCTTTACCGCGTCAGTAATATCGGCGTTGGCCTCCATCATCACCGGTTCACGCATGCACTCCTTGGCCTGGGCCAGCATGAAGCCTGCCATGGTCACCCCGCCTTCAGCGCGCTTTTCGGTCATCAGGCGAGCCTTATGCGCCAGGGTCTGACGGAAAAAATCGCTGAAATCAGGGTAATCGCGGCATAACTGCTGAAAAAGCGCCTTGGGCAGCAAATGACACAGGCACTCCTGTTCAGCGATAAAGCGATAGCGGCTTTTCCCATTCAGGATACTGATCGCACCAAACAGGTCGCCGGTGGTGTAGTGGCCAATTCTTGAGGCCGAGGAAGGCAAGGTAGGGTCGACTTCGGCCACTTCCCCCTTGTGGATCAGAAAGACGTGCTCTCCCGTCTGGCCTGTTTCAAGAATGATCTCGTCACGATCGTAGTACACCATATCCAGGCTTCGGCGCACCTGCTCGCGGCCCGTCTCATCGAGCATGTTAAAGGGGGGTTGCGTCAGATCCACTTCGACCATGATGGTCACCTCATTGGTTGGCGTGTTAAACGTTATTCAAGCATAGCCGTTTGCTGAAAGTTTAAGGGTAAACAGAAAACATCCCTACAAGACTATAGGCTTTTTAGGCGTGTATCGTGAGGTATTAAAACCATCCAGTTACTCGCAAAACTGCGATTTTGAGGCCTTCTAGACTATTGTCCCATAACCTGAAAAGCCCCCTTGAATATTCTTAAAAATTAAACAAAAACAGAAACTTGAAAACAAATACGCAATATCGCTTGAGCTTTGATACCAAAGTCTGGGATTTATTTTCATGTGTTATTGCCCACTATGTCTTCGAGTCATTCAGGGTCAACGCACGTTACACGCTATCGTCACATGGTATTGCGACCTGATTTTCCCGCTCACGACGACACCGCAAACTTAAAGTGTCAGCGTTTTCCGGAAAAACAGACATGTGAGATATCAACTTGAGTGACACCCCAACGTGCGATTGCCCTGATGGGCCAAACGCTATGGGTTAACTTTCCAAACCTATAAAATCACAAGTGGAGAGCAACACAATGGCAGATGATAAATCTAATGCTGCTGAATACTGGAAAGCGAACGTCCGTACCATTATCGGATGTCTCGTTGTCTGGGCATTCGTTTCATATGGCTGCGCTATCCTGTTCCGTCCGCTCCTGGCGGGTATTCCAGTAGGGGGCACGGATCTTGGCTTCTGGTTCGCCCAGCAAGGTTCCATCCTTACTTTCATCGGGATCATCTTCTTCTACGCATGGAAGATGAACAAGCTCGATGAAAAATTTGGCCTGGGGGAGTAAGCCAATATGAGTCAGTTTGCAATCAACCTTCTGTTTGTTGGGGCCTCGTTCGCTCTCTATATCGGTATTGCGATATGGGCGCGTGCAGGCTCAACAAAGGATTTCTATGTTGCCGGTGGCGGTGTTCACCCGATCACCAACGGTATGGCAACTGCGGCTGACTGGATGTCAGCGGCTTCGTTTATTTCCATGGCCGGCCTTCTGGCCTCCGGCGGCTACGCCAACTCCAGCTTCCTGATGGGCTGGACAGGCGGCTACGTTATTCTGGCCATGCTGCTGGCCCCTTACCTGCGTAAGTTCGGCAAGTTCACGGTACCCGATTTCATCGGCGACCGTTTCTACAGCCGTACCGCGCGTCTGGTAGCGGTTATCTGTCTGATCGTCGCGTCAGTCACCTATGTTATCGGTCAGATGACCGGTGCCGGGGTTGCTTTCTCGCGTTTCCTTGAAGTCTCCAACACTTGGGGCATTTGGATAGCAGCATTGATCGTCTTCCTGTACGCCGTATTCGGTGGCATGAAAGGCATTACCTACACTCAGGTAGCCCAGTACGTGGTACTGATCATTGCCTATACCATTCCGGCGGTGTTCATTTCGCTGCAGCTGACGGACACTGTTATTCCTGGCATCGGTATGTTCAGCACGCACACGGAATCGGGCATTCCGATGTTGGAAAAGCTTAATCAGGTTATCAATGAGCTAGGCTTCCAGGACTACACGGCCGACGTGGATAACAAACTCAACATGGTGCTGTTCACTCTGTCGCTGATGGTCGGTACTGCAGGTCTGCCCCACGTTATCATCCGCTTCTTCACCGTACCCAAAGTAGCTGATGCACGTTGGTCCGCTGGCTGGGCACTGGTCTTCATCGCCCTGCTCTACCTGACAGCTCCTGCGGTAGGTTCCATGGCGCGCCTGAAC
>JBNJGW010000044.1:11773-17920 GCA_051748005.1 Pseudomonadota bacterium
AACTTCGCAGTAGCTTTCGTGGTAGCCAACGCTACCGCAGAGCCGCCGCAGGAAATCCAGGATCTGGTGGAAAGCGTACGCTATCCGAAAGGTGCTGGCGGTGCAGTGGATCACTGATTCATAGAGTGATCCAGGCATCATCAACCCGAGCAAGGTATCTGTAAGTCGTTCGGGTTGATCACACATCGGGCTTCCCCTTGGGAAGCCCGATTGCGTTTCCCCCCTGCCACGCTGATATTTTGGCATAATGGGCTGATCACAGCTCAATACCCCTCAGTTCAAGGATTTACCTATTATGATTTGGCATTTGATCGCCGCCGTATTTGCTGGCCTCGCGGCTGCAGGTATCGGTCTTTTCCTGCGCACCCTCAGCGGCAAGCGCCTGCCCAAGTGGATCATCCCTGTGTTTGGCGGTCTGGGCATGCTGGGCTATCAGATCTCGACGGAATACGGCTGGTTTGAACTCAAGCAACAGCAACTGCCGCCTTCAGCCGAAGTGGTCTCAAGCCAGACCAGCAGCGCAGTGTGGCGCCCCTGGACCTTTGCCTTTCCCATGGTCACCAAGTTCACCGTGGTCGATCGTAACAGCGTGCGCATCAGCGATGGCCCAGCGCCGGTCGCTGAATTCATCCTCTATCACTTTGAGCGCCACTACACCGAAACCGTTACCCCCCAGCGCTATGTGCTCAATTGCGATTCCCGGGAGCTGGTGCCCATCGGGGATGACAGCGGCGAGCCGGATACTCAGGCCACCCGCACCCTGCGTCAGGGTTCTGACATCTACACTGCCATCTGCCCGACAGCTGGCTGACACTGGGTATTTCACTGACGTTGCGGCCAATTTCTCCTAGAATGAGCCGCACTCTGTCAGCCAAGGCTCGCGGCCTGGCGCCTGTTTTTGCACTTGCGGGGAAATGATATGTTTCACGGCGGACTCCTGGTGGCCGTATCGCTTTTGTATATCGCGGTACTGTTTGGTATTGCCTGGTACGGTGACCGGCGTGCCCGCACCCATGGAGCCAGCCACAAACGCCCGATCATCTACAGTCTCGCCCTGGCGATCTACTGCACCTCTTGGACGTTTTATGGCGCCGTCGGCCAGGCCGCTACCAACGGCTGGTCGTTTGCCAGTATCTTTGTCGGGCCTATTCTGACCTTTCTGCTGTTCTGGCCGGTGCTGGCCAAGATGATTCGCGTCGCCAAGCACCAGAACGTCACCTCGATTGCCGACTTTATTGCCTCGCGCTACGGCAAGGCCCAATCGCTGGCCGCCTTTGCCAGCCTGGTGGCCCTGTTTGGCACCCTGCCCTATATCGCCCTGCAGCTTAAGGCCGTTTCAACCTCATTCAGTATCCTGACTGAGGCAGGCGATGTAACCAAGGCGCCCCTGTTTACCGACACCGCCTTCTATGTGGCGATTGTCATGGCGGTCTTTGCGATTATCTTCGGCACTCGCCACACCGATGCGACAGAGCACCATGAAGGGCTGATTCATGCCGTTGCCTTTGAATCCCTGGTCAAGCTGCTTGCCTTCGTTGTATTGGGAAGCGTCGTCACCTGGGGCATGTTTGACGGCCTGGGCGAGCTGATGAACTTTGCCGAAAGCCAGCTTGAACTCCAGCGCCAGCTGGCCAGTCAGGATTTTGGTCAGGGCTTCTGGGCACAGACCCTTCTTGCCATGCTGGCGGTACTCTGCCTGCCGCGCCAGTTTCATGTTGCCGTGGTGGAAAACACTCACAGCGACGATGCCCGCAAGGCGCGCTGGCTGTTCCCCCTGTACCTGGTGGCGATTGCCTTCTTTGTGGTGCCGCTGGCCGCGGCCGGCCTGTGGATGTTTGGTGATACTGGCATGGAACCCGACAGCTATGTGCTGGCATTGTCGATGGCCTCTGGCCAGGACTGGCTGACGCTGCTGACCTTTATCGGCGGTTTTTCAGCCTCCACCGGTATGGTGATTGTTGCCGCTGTGGCGGTGTCGATCATGATTTCCAACGAAATCGTGATTCCTGCCCTTTTCCGGCTGCGCTGGTTTGAAACCCAGACCCGTGACTATGGCCGCCTGGTGCTACGCGCCCGACGCCTGACCATTATTGCAGTGCTCGGCATGGGCTACGGTTTTTATCAGCTGATAGCTGAATTTACCTCCCTGGCCTCCATCGGCATGCTGTCGTTTGCCGCAGCGGCCCAGTTTGCGCCAGCACTGATTGGCGGCCTGTACTGGAAGCGCGGTAATCGTTTCGGGGTGATCGTCGGCATGAATGCCGGCTTCATGATCTGGACCTACAGCCTCCTGATGCCAGCCATGATCAATGCCGGCGTATTGCCCGATGCCTGGCTGCTCGGCGGCCCACTCAACCAGCACTGGCTGACACCCACGGCCCTGTTCGGACTGAATCTTGGCGACCCCTTTACCCACGGTGTCATGCTGTCTCTCGGGGTGAACCTGTTCTGCTATATCTTTGTTTCCCAGGTGACGTCGCAACGCGTGGTCGAACGCATCCAGGCATCGCTGTTTGTCGACAGCGTGGAAACCCGCCAGACCTCGGTCAACCGCCCCTGGACAGGCGCCACCACCGTCGGCGATCTCAGGGTTTTGTGTGAGCGCTTTCTCGGCGCCCGCCAGGTGGCCCGTGCCTTTGACGACTACGCCCGGCGCACCGGCAAGCCGCTTGAAGACAGCACTCGCGCCTCGATTGATATTATCCAGTTCACCGAGCGTTTCCTGGCCTCGGTTCTGGGGGCTTCTTCAGCACGCATCGTCGTCAACTCGGCTCTCCAGGGTCGTGGCATCGGTATCTCGGATGTCATCTCCATTGTGGATGAAGCCTCCCAGGTGCTCGAATTCAACCGCGCCCTGCTGCAGGCAACCATCGAGAATATCAACCAGGGCATCAGTGTGGTGGACCAGAACCTGCGCCTGGTGGTGTGGAACCAGCGCTATCTGGAGCTTTTCCGCTTCCCTGATCACCTGATACGGGTAGGTGCCCCTATCGACCGCATCTTCCGCTACAACGCCCACAATGGCGAATATGGCCCCGGCGACCCGGAAGAACACGTACAGCTGCTGCTGGATAACATCCGCGAGGGGCAGCCGCACCGCTATGTGCGTTACCGCCAGGACGGCAGCGTTCTGGAAGTCCAGGGTAACCCCATGCCGGGCGGCGGCTTTGTATATACCTATCAGGATATCACCCAGCAAAAGCGTATCGAAGAAGCCCTGATCCGCTCGGAAAACAATATCCGCATCTATACCGATAATGTGCCGGCCCTGATTGCTTACTTTGATAAGGAATGCCGTTACCTGTTTACCAACCGCGCCTATGAACAGGCCTTCGGGATTGACCGCAACGCCGTCATCGGTAAGCGCAATGACGAGGTACTCACCCGACAGCAGGCCGAGGAGCGTGCGCCCTGGGTGGCACGCGCCCTGAACGGCGAACGGGTAAGTTTTGAAGTGTCGCTGATGTTCAATGACAGCATGCACTACATGCTGGTCACCTATACGCCACACTTTGGCGACAGCCAGTCAATACTCGGTTTCTTTGCGCTATATCAGGACATTACCGAACGGCGCCAGGCGGAAATCGCCCTCAAGGAAACCAACGAGACCCTGGAAGAGCGTGTGCGCGAGCGGACCCAGGCGCTTTCCGAGGCCAACGCCGCCCTGCGCCAGGAAAACCAGGTGCGCGCCGAGGCGGAGCTGGCCCTGCGTCAGGCCAAGCAGCTGGCAGAAGATGCCAATGCGTCCAAGACCCGTTTTCTGGCCGCTGCCAGCCACGATCTGCTCCAGCCGCTCAATGCCGCTCGCCTGTTTACCTCGGCACTGACCCAGGGTCAGCATGACGACAACACCCAGCGCACCATCCATCACATCGACAATTCCCTGCAGGCGGCTGAAGAGCTGCTGAGCACCCTGCTGGATATCTCCAAACTGGACGCCGGCGCCCTGACCCCAAGGCGCAGTCATTTTGCCCTGGCGGATATCTTCCAGCCGCTGCGCGCCGAATTCGAGGTCATGGCGGAAGATCGCGGCCTGGATCTGGATGTGGTGTCCACCCGCCAATGGGTCGATTCCGACCCCCAGATGCTGCGCCGCATTGTGCAGAACTTTCTCTCCAATGCCCTGCGCTATACCCAGGAAGGCCGGGTGCTGCTTGGCTGCCGTCGTCATGGTGACCGGCTGAGTATCGAAGTCTGGGACAGCGGCCCGGGTATTCCAGAATCCAAGCTGTCTGAGATATTCCAGGAGTTCCGCCGTCTTGATCAGGCCTCACGGCATAAGGAAAGCGAAAAGGGCCTGGGGTTGGGGCTGTCGATTGCCGACCGCATGTGCCGGGTGCTGGATCACCCCATCAAGGTACGCTCCCGGGTTGGCCTGGGCACCGTCTTTGCGGTTAGCGTGCCGGTGGTTGCCGCGCGCGAACAGAGCAGCATCGAAGAACCCGGCCGACGCCGTGCCAGCAACAAGCTTTCGGGCACACGCATTGTCTGTATCGACAATGAAACCCTGATTCTTGAGGGCATGAGCGCCATGTTAAGCGGCTGGGGGTGTGAAGTCTTTACCGCCACCAGTATCGGCGGTGCCAAATCCATTCTGCGCAATATGGACGGCGACCCGGATGCTATCCTGGCCGACTACCATCTGGACAATGAAGTGACCGGCATGATGGCGCTAGAGGCCCTGAGCGAGCGGCTGGAAGGTGCCGTGCCCGGCATTGTGATCACCGCCGACCGTACCGAGGCAGTTGCTGAAGAAGTCAAACGCGCAGGCTACCAGCTACTGCTCAAACCGGTACGCCCCGCCGCCCTGCGCGCCCTGCTCACCCGGACGCTTCAAGCCAGTAGAGCAGGAGATGCGTAAAAAAATAGCCACGGACACTCACGGAAAACACAGATAAAAATTCTTATTACCAATGGTTTTTCCGTGACCATCCGTGGCGGGGTTTACTGCCTGAGTGACCTGACCATGAAGATACTCAGCACTTCAGGAAGACACTTTCGGCGGTTCAACTTCCAGTTTCTGGGCGGCGATAACCGCCTGGGTGCGGGAGTGAACGCCGAGCTTACGCAAAATGGCCGTAACGTGGGCCTTGATGGTGGCTTCTGACACACTCAACTCGTAGGCAATCTGCTTGTTGAGCAGACCTTCGGTAAGCATATTCAGCACACGGAACTGCTGAGGAGTCAAAGACGCAATGGCTTCAGCAAACTTGGTTTCATCCTCGCTGCTTTCATCCAACACGCCTGCCAACGCTTCCGGCAGCCAGACCTCCCCGTCAAGAATCTCTCCCACTGCTTCGGCAATCAGCTGCAATGAAGACGACTTGGGAATGAAACCAGAGGCGCCGTAGTCAATCGCACGGCGCACCACATAAGGCTCATCGCTGCCTGACACGACCGCCACGGGAATATCCGGCATCTGGCCGCGTAGCTGAATCAAACCTGAGAAACCGTGGGCCCCCGGCATATGCAGGTCAAGCAGAATCAGGTCCGCATCCGGATGGCGATTGACCACGTCGGCAGTGGCTTCCATGGTGTCGGCTTCAACGATCTCCGCTTGTGGCGCCAGTTGGCGCAGCGCCTGGGTCAGCGCAGCGCGAAACAAGGGGTGATCGTCTGCAACAATGAATTTCTGAGCTATGGCCATGGATATTCCTCCGGTTCTTAAGCAGCTAGCGTATTGCCGCGACGTTAGGCTTATTCTGTGTTGGCATGGTACCCCATGGCGTTCTTCATTCCCAAGCACCACAGGCACAAATTGTTATATTAACAACAAGAAAGCGATATCACCCTGTTCAATATAATGCTAATAAGCGACCATGCAAAACGTATCTCTACAGAATGGCCAAAAAAAGGCTCACACAAACAAGCGTGCCGGCTATAGAAGCCGGCACGCTAACTCTCAGTCTTGAGGCAGGCGAGCCAGAAATAGTACTCGCCCTTCTCTGAGTAAACTCGCTAAGCGACAGAGCGCTATTACTTGATAGCGCGATGCTCGATCAGCTCATCCACTACGCTTGGGTCGGCCAGCGTACTGGTATCACCCAGGCCGTCACATTCGTTGGCAGCAATCTTGCGCAGGATGCGGCGCATAATCTTGCCCGAGCGGGTTTTCGGCAGGCCAGGCGCCCACTGAATAACGTCCGG
>JBNJGW010000044.1:18020-21049 GCA_051748005.1 Pseudomonadota bacterium
CAGATTGCCTTCGTTGTCCACCAGGGCCGGCTGAACACCAAAGAATGGCCGTGTGGCTGAGCCTGGCTTCAGCGGGGTGGCGCCAGGCAACGGAGCAATCATGATGCCGCCGGTTTCAGTCTGCCACCAGGTATCCACGATCGGGCATTTTTCATTACCGATCACCCGGTAGAACCATTCCCAGGCTTCAGGGTTGATCGGCTCGCCCACTGAGCCCAGCAGACGCAGACTATCGCGCTTGCTGGAATCCATGACGTTGTCGCCATGGGCCATCAGGGCACGCACGGCTGTCGGTGCGGTATAGAGAATATTGACCGAATGCTTGTCAACAATCTCGCCCATGCGACCATGACTCGGGTAGCTCGGCACGCCTTCAAACATCAGGGTGGTCGCACCGTTGGCCAGCGGCCCATAGACAATATAGCTGTGGCCAGTAACCCAGCCCACGTCTGCCGTGCACCAGTAGACTTCACCGTCCTGATAGTCAAAGACATACTGGTGAGTCATGGCAGCATAAGCCAGGTAGCCGCCTGTCGTGTGCTTGAGGCCCTTGGGTGCACCGGTCGAGCCTGAAGTGTAAAGGATGAACAGCGGATCTTCAGCGCCCATGGCTTCAGCGTCACACTCGGTTGACTGCTTGTCGACCATGTCGTCGAACCACAGATCGCGACCTTCATTCCAATCCACGTCACCGCCGGTGCGCTTGACGACCAGAACGTTCTTGCACACATCTGTGCCATCACGGGTCAGAGCAGCATCAACGTTGTCCTTGAGCGGTACATGCTTGCCGCCACGTACAGATTCATCGGCGGTAATCACCAGCTTGGAATCGGCCCCGATAACGCGCTGGGCAACCGCATCCGGCGAGAAGCCACCGAAAACAACCGAGTGGACCGCGCCGATACGCGCACAGGCCAGCATGGCCATGGCCGCTTCAGGAATCATCGGCATGTACAGGGTGACGGTATCCCCTTTCTGGATGCCCAGTTCCTTCAGCGCATTGGCGACCTGGTTGGTGCGCTCATAGAGTTCACGGTAGCTGATGTGCTTGGCATCTGCAGGATCATCCCCCTCCCAGATAATTGCTGTCTGGTCGCCCCGGGTCGCCAGATGGCGATCAAGGCAGTTGGCGGCCACGTTCAGCTGGCCATCCTCGAACCAGCGAATGTCGACGTTATCGCGAGCATAAGACGTATTTTTGATCTGGGTGGGTGCCTTGATCCAATCCAGGCGTTTTGCCTGCTCGGCCCAGAAGCCTTCCGGGTCATCCACTGACTGCTGATACATGGCCTGATAAGTCTTTTCATCGGCCCACGCATTGGCGGCGAAAGTTTCGCTCACCGGATAGACTTTCTGCTGTTCGCTCATGAAGTTGCCTCTGTCCGTGAAAAATGCACTTTCTGTTGAACCAAGCCGCTTGCTCAAACGTTCAGTAAAGCGTGTTGCCAAGGACGTTAAACCAAGCTTTTGATAAAGATGTCTTAACACAGCCCAACGTCAGAAAGTGGCTTTGGGAATGTTGCCGGTTTTTATTATGATGCTGTTCCGGCGTTAAAATAGTGTTACTAGCATAAACCTCACAGAGCAACCTTCCCTTTAGACATTGGTATTAACATTTTTTCTTTTTATAACAATAGCTTATGTCTAGCTTTTTGGCAATTCCTGGCCACAATAGACCAAGGTCTGAGCGCATGAGCGGCAGCGGTAACGGCGCCCGCGGCGCACCTGCGCATGGCGCTGGGCGGTAAATCTGTGCTGATGACTATCCTCTCCCTGACAGCCACATTGATAGAGATAGGGGCGAGGCTGTGCTTTCCCGATATCAAAGCGGTGAGTCACCCGGGGTGGCAACCCGAACAGGCCCACCATGACCCTTTGCCATTCACGGCCGTGGGGCTTGAGGCGCGGGCCATCCTGTAGATGAAATACCAGCCAATGGGCCATTTCATGAGGGATCACTTCCGCAAAGAAGGCCTGACGATTCTCACTCAGCAAGACGGCATTAAAGCGCAAGCCCCCACGCCCAAGGTGCGCCTGCCCGGCACTTGCGCCCTTGAGATCAAACCACACCTGTGGAAAAGGCAAGGCCGGATAGACCTCCCGGCAGCGCTGCCAGGCCTGCTCCACCCGTACCCGAGCGGCCTGACAAAGCGCGTTATCATGCATTCTTTCCAGCTCGCTTTGCGGCCAGTGCGGCAGAGGCTTTGCCTTATTTAATGGTAAACTGCCCATTATTGATCCTGTTATTTTTTCAGTCATGCCCATTTGCTATTGAGGCTTTGTATGTCAAACCGACCTGACACTCCCGAGAAAGCGTCTACCCCCCCTCTTCCACCCCAACCCTTGCTGGAAGATGAAGAGCTGGACCGCCTGGATGAGTTCCTGGATTCCGATAAGGTCGATGAAGATGCCCTCGATCTGATTTCTGCCCATGGCTTCATGCTGGCACTGGCCGTGGCGCCCAGTGAACTGCAAGAACAACAGTGGCTGGCGGAGCTTTTTCAGGGCGAACCGCGCTACCAGAATGATGCCGAGCGTGATGATATTATCAAGCTCCTTAGCAATCTTCGCCATAACGCCATGGCAGTTCTTGAACAGGGTGGCCTGCCCGAACTGCCTTTTGAGCTGACTCTCGGCGGTCTGGCTGCGGAAGAAACCCCGATTGGCGACTGGTGTGCGGGCTTTATGGAAGGCGTCTTCTGCGATGAAGCCGCCTGGTTCGCTGAAGACGAAGAGTCCGCAGCCACCCTGCTGCTGCCCTTTATGCTGCTGTCCGGGCTGTTTGAAGACGAGCCGGATATGGCAGAACTGGCCAAGGATATTGAGCGCCAGGAAGCCTTGGTGGCCCAGCTCCCCGAACTGGTACTGGATCTTTACCTGCACTACAGAGTGCCGCCAGAACCCGCCAAACCCTCGCCCCGCGGCAAACAGCCACGCGGCAAGCGCCAGCGGCGCTCTTGAGGGCCGTGGATGGTGAGTGGTGAGTGGTGAGTGGTGAATCGTAGGGTGGATTCCCGGCGTCATCCGCC
>JBNJGW010000045.1:0-20861 GCA_051748005.1 Pseudomonadota bacterium
TTGAACGCTTGCAGTGTGCTCAGGGTGACGGTTTTCATGGCGTGCTCTCGTATTTTTGCATTCAGCCAGCGCAATGCGCTGGATAGGTTAACGCCTTGACAGGCATTTTGGTGACATAGCCGGCAATTGTTACCTGAATAGGTCCCGGCTGTCGAGGGCGCTTCAATATACCTGCTGTAATCGTGCCCCGGATAAGAGATCCTGATTAGTCTAGCAAAATAACGCTGTCGCTTTCCGGAAGAGCGCTCAACCAGTGAGCAAGCGGTTTTCCGGCAAGCGATACCTTAGGAGCAATGTCCTGTAAAGGACGAAGCACAAAGCGGCGAGCGCGGATTTCAGGATGAGGCAGACGTAAACGTGGAAGGTTAAGGTCAAGCTGATCAAACAGCAACAGATCAAGATCAAGAGTGCGAGGCCCCCAGCGTCTTTCCCGCTGACGGCGGTGGCGCTGTTCCAGTGCCTGAAGCTGGTCCAGCAGTGCCAGGGGCGAGAGTTGCGTATCCACAGCCGCCGCTGCATTGATAAAGTCGTCCTGGTCCTGCGGCCCTACGGGAGAACTGCGGTAAAGCGGCGAGGCTGAAACCCGGTGCGTCAAGGGCAGCTGGTCGAGTTCATCAAGTGCTCGGCGTACCTGCTCGACAGGTTGATCAAGGTTGCTGCCTAAACCGATATAGGCGCGCGAGAAAATAGGCATCTCATGCTCTTTGCAGTTGTCATGCATCAGTTTTAGGCTTACGTCGCCGTTTACGTTTTTTCTTGTTTCCGTTTCCTTGGTCAGCGGGGTCGCTGCCCACCTTTTGCAACAATCGACGCTGTTGATGCTCATCACCTTCCTGAAAAGCAGTCCACCATTCACCTAACCCGCCAGGTATCTCACCTGACTGTTCGCGCAGTAACAGCAGGTCGTAAGCGGCCCGAAAGCGTGGATGTTCACGGGTCTGGAAAGCACGCTTGCCACCGCGTTGTGCAAGGCGCGCCTGCAGCTCCCAGATATCGCGCATCGGCATACCAAAACGCTTGGGAATTGACGTGTGCTGCAGCTGGCGGGAAATCACCTGCTGAGTAGCTGTCTGTAAAGCGGGAATGGGCGGCATGCCCTCGCCTTCGAGTAACTGTTGGCGATGTACCACTGGTGCCCACAGAAAAGCCGCTAGCAGAAAGGCGGGTGTCACCGGGCGACCCTCAGCAATGCGTCTATCGGTATTGGTCAGTGCCTGCTCAATCAGACGTTCTGCCCAGGCGACGTCGGCCATGGCTTCTTCGGATTCAGGAAACAGCATGCCGAAAAGGTCATAATGGCTCAATAGGCGGAAGGTCATCAGGCCGTGTCCGGCCATAAACAGCTTGAGAACCTCATCAAACAACCGCGCAGGAGGAATCTGCAATAATAGCGGGGCCAGTTCATAAATAGGTGCTTCGGTGTCATCTGCAAGAGTGAAATCAAGTTTGGCGGCAAAGCGGACTGCTCTCAGCATCCTTACCGGGTCTTCTCGATAACGTGTTGCCGGGTCACCGATCAGTCGCAGGGTGCGGGCTTCAATATCCTGCATGCCGTTGGCAAAATCATGGATGCTGAAGTCTGCAATACTGTAATACAGCGCATTAACGGTGAAGTCACGACGCAGCGCGTCTTCTTCGATGTTGCCCCATACGTTGTCTCTTAACAGCAAACCATCGTCAGATTGTTGCGCCAGGTGCTGACCGTGTTCGTCCTGCGGCTTGCCACGAAAGGTAGTGACTTCGATGACTTCACGTCCAAAGCGGACGTGGACAATTCGAAACCGGCGGCCGATCAGGCGTGAATTGCGAAACAGCCCGCGCACCTGTTCTGGCGTTGCATTGGTGGCAACATCAAAGTCCTTGGGCATCTTGCCGAGCATGGCATCACGAATGCAGCCGCCCACCAGATAAGCCTCAAAACCAGCACCGTCCAGGCGATAGAGTACTTTCAGTGCTGCCTCGCTGATATGTTGGCGAGACACAGGGTGCTCATCGCGAGGAATGATATCCGCCTGTGAGGTGGAACGTGGTGGCGCTTGGGTGTCGTACAGCGATTTCAAATGGACTCCCGGTTGGTTCAGGGAAGGGGTCAATCCTTCAGAGTGAGTCATAGCCAGTGTTGGCCATCAAGGCCAATCAGCTAACGGCTGGCCAGGTTAGATTAGCCATTCATCATGAGTGATGGTTAAAAAAGCTACACCAATGCACGGCTGTCAAACATCTGTAAGGCTATGTAAGAAAGTCATTGAGTGTAGCCGACGCCTTCTGGCTTGCAAAGTGCCACGCAGCGATGAATGCCAATAAGGGTGGCTTAGCCAGGCGTTATGTTCAGCATAGGCCTGGTTGAGGAGTGCTTAAAAGCGTATAGCCGCAGGATGACAAACATTCTAGTGTAGCGGTGAGGCGAAGGACTGGATGCAGAAAATTGGATGCCAGTGTACAAGGATTTTTCAGCTTCCATAAAATGCAGAAAGGGAAGGCCATGTGGCCTTCCCCTTTTCAATAGGCACTTTTATCGTGCCCTTCATCCGCATCCTTGCGGCTATTCTTTTTCGTGATGGCACATCGCCCTGAATACGCAACGCAGTTGATGGTGGCCATGCTACAGCCAATTCCAATGTTGCTAGTTCCAACCGCCTCGTATTCAAAACAATAATCCAACCGCGATCTTCTTCACCCAGCGTATTATTTTTGTTGGTGCCGGGCCGTACGTATGGCCTGATTTGTTGTTGTTATTCCAGACAGCGTACATCGCGTCTAATGTGAGCCTACCGCAGCGATTTCTTGTAAGTCCCTTCTTGTTCTTGTTGGGTATGGCCTATACAAATACTGCGAGCTGCAATGTCTACCTGTTGTTCTTGTTGGTGTAGCGCTTGCAGGCCTGGCCGAGATTGTTTTTGTTATGGCTCAAGCATGTGTGCTGTCAGACGTTGTTTTTGTTGGTGACGACAATCACACGACTCATCTGGGTAATTTGTTTTTCTTGCTCATATTAGTTGCACTCGCTGTGCCAAATAATTTAAATATCAATATAAACAATTAGTTATTGTTTTTTTGGCTGGCAGTGCGAGTGTTTGGAGCAAGCAGTGTTACTAGCTGGAAGCTATTTTTGTGCGCGCGTTGTGTGGTGAGGTAACACCTTGGTGCAGCGTATTGGGGTCATAGTGTTTTTTGATAGAGATGAAGTAGACCTTGGTCATAGATTTTCTAGACAACGCTGAAAAAGCCAGATAAAAAAGCACCAATACTTCCTAGCCTCCCAGTGTCAGTCAGGACGGCGCGGAGCCTTTTTGCGTGGAATTCCTAGTCGTTGGCGGCGTTCCCATAGGCTTTTGCGGCTGATGCCAAGTTTTTGAGCCAGTTCGGTTTCACTCATCTGATCCTGATGCTCGAGTACAAAATGCTGGAAATAGTCTTCAAGCGATAGGTCATTTTCCGTGTTTGGGTCGCTGCTTTCTTCTTCCGGAGAGCTTGTTGGCGGATGGGATGACGGTGAGGCGGCTGTACGAGGGGTGAAGGGGGCAAGGCCAAGGTCATCAGGGTG
Organism: Pseudomonadota bacterium; assembly: GCA_051748005.1. GTDB lineage: Bacteria > Pseudomonadota > Gammaproteobacteria > Pseudomonadales > Halomonadaceae > Vreelandella. The sequence goes on from JBNJGW010000045.1 coordinate 3,545, forward strand.
AATCAGATGGCCCTCAGCCAGAATGACGCCGCGTTCAAGGGCATTTTCAAGCTCACGGACATTGCCTGGCCACGGGTAGTCGCGTAAATCCTGGCGAGCCGCACGGGAAAGCCGCAACCCCTGGCGGTCATGCCGCTGGCAAGCTTTGTCGAGCAGGATATCAGCGATTTTCAAAATATCGTCTTCGCGCTCACGCAGAGGCGGCAGTGCAATCTGCATGACATTGAGCCGGTAGTAAAGATCAAGCCGGAATTCGCCACTTTTAGAGAGCGCGCGCAGGTCACGGTGCGTCGCTGCTATCAGACGCACATTTACATGGCGGGTTTCCACCGAACCTATCTTGCGGATTTCCCCTTCCTGCAGAACGCGCAGCAATCGTGCCTGGGCATCCAGCGGCAGCTCTCCGATTTCGTCCAGGAACAGGGTGCCGCCATCGGCCGCTTCCACCAGGCCGGTGCGTGCTGCGCTGGCGCCGGTAAAGGCGCCCTTTTCATGGCCGAACAGTTCGGATTCAATCAGGGTTTCAGGAATCGCCGCGCAGTTGACGCAGATAAGAGCTGCTTTTGCCCGCTTGCTTTGCTGGTGGATAGCGCGGGCCACCAGCTCCTTACCGGTACCGGATTCGCCCTGTATCAGCACGCTAACATCGGCAGGAGCGGTTTTGCGGATGCGGGTATAAACTTGCTGCATGGCATCGCAATTACCGACCATGGTCTGGCGACCGCCGCCCTCATCGGTAATGTCCGGTGCCGGGCTTTGGCGGATCGATTGCTGGTGCAGAATGCGAGAAACGGTCTCAAGCAGCTCAGCATGGTCGAACGGTTTGGCAATATAATCGACTGCGCCCTGTTTAAGCGATTCAATTGCCGAACGCATGCTGGCATAGCTGGTCATGATCAGTACCGGTACCGGCGTGGCGTGCTCTATCAGCGCTGTTCCGGGCTCTCCAGGCAGGCGCAGGTCGCTAATAATCAGGCTGTAGTCAAGCAGTTCCAGGTCATGACATTCTTCAACGCTGCCTGCTTCAGTGACGTCGTAGTCGTTACGTTCCAGCAAGCGCTTGAGCGCGCTGCGTATGATGGCTTCATCCTCAACAATCAGAATCCTGGGCATGGGGCTTCACATTGTCCTGTTGGTAAAGTGGCAGCCATAGGGTAATGGCTGTGCCGCAAGTATGTCCGGATGGCGGCGATGCAACATCAATCCTGCCCTGATGCTCGCTGATGATCTGGTAAGCCAGTGACAGCCCCAGCCCGGTTCCTTTGCCAGCCGGTTTGGTGGTCGTGAAGGGCTCAAAAAGGCGATCGCTGATGCCAGGGTCAATACCGCTGCCATTATCGCGCACCTGCCACCAGGCGCGTTGTTCTGAGGTGCCGGCGCTAATCTGTATCTGGCCATCTGACTGGCAGGCATCCCGAGCATTGCTCAGCAGGTTGACTATAACCTGGGTAAGTCGCTGGCCGTCGCCACACACTACAATATCCTCTGGGCAGGCGTTGATAAAGCGGGCATCGTCGTTACTGCGTGCCAGGTGGATCAGATGCAGTGCATCCTCACTGATCATTGAAAGGCTGACCGGTTCGCAAGGTAGCGGCAAGGCCTGATGGCCTCCATGGGCAAAGCCTACCAGGGTATTGACGATTCGAGTGACTCTCTGGGTCAGTTGCTGGATATGGTCAGCGGTTTCCAGCAGGGCCGGGTCGTCCGTGTCATAGCGTAAATTCTGTGCCAGCGATGAAATGCCGGTAATCGGGTTGCCGATTTCATGGGCTACGCCTGCGGCTAGCTGGCCGATCGATGCCAGGCGTGCGGCATGGACCAGCTCATCTTCCAGGCGTTTCATTTCGCTGTGATCTTCAATCAGTACCACACTGCCACCACGACTGTCATAGCCACTTAATTGCGCCGTATGCAAGGTCAGAAAGTAGTCCTGACCATGCAGGTGAGCAGGCTCTTTGTAAAGCGGCGTGGCCTCGTTGTGCAACGCTTTGCCGAGCAGGGTTGACCAAGGCAGCGGAAGGCTATCCAGGCGTGAGCCAATGATGCTGTCGCCGTTAATGCCGGAAAGCTCGGTCAGAGCGTTATTCCACATCAGGAGTTCCCCGTCATCGCCGAAGACGCATAACCCCACGGGCAGGTAAGCCAGGGTCTGGCGGTGGTGGCGGCGAAGCCCATCCAGTTCGCGGGCCAGGCCGGTCAACCGAGAGCGGTAGGCTTCCAGGCGGCTTTCAACGAAATGAATATCGTCAGTGGCTGGAAGGTCATCATGACGGTAGGGCAGATAGCGGTCGACGATATCACGCGCCACTGAGGGCCCCATCAAGCCTGAAAGGTTGGCCTGAATACGGTCGCGCAGACGTCTTAATGCGTAAGGGCGGCGCTCCTGAGCATCCAGGTTGAGCGCTTGAAGAGCGCGGCTGACTTCGCGGCTGGCCGCTTCGTCGCCCAAGGCCTGAGCCAGGTGCAGGGTAAAATCGGCCACCGTGACGGCTTCCAGCGGCATGCGTTTGGAGCGAATTACGGCATCTACAGAGCAGGCTTCAGCGGCGGATTTTTCACCGTCAGAGGTACGGCTGAACAGCGAAACGCAAATCAGCAGCAGAATGTTAACTGATAAGGATAACAGGGTAATCTGGTACCACAGTGGCGCATCAGCAGGCGTGAGCGGCGTAAACGGCAAGCCAGGCAGGGGAAGGTCGACAAAGAGGGGCAGCCATAGCCCCCATAGCCAGATGCCCGACCCGGCGATCAGGCCAGCAATGACGCCATTGCGATTGGCGCCCGGCCAATACAGCAGGGCCAGCATGCCAGGCAGACATTGGGCCATGCCTACAAAGGCGGCCAACCCCAGCGTGGAAAGATCCGGCTGGTGGCTGACGCTTTGATAGAACAGCCAGCCGCTGATAATAACGCCGACAATAAGAGCGCGGCGCAGCCAGCGTAACCACCCATAAAGATCCGTGCGCGCTTCCGGCGGACGTGCTACCAGCACAATATGGTTGAGCACCATGCCGGAAAGTGCCAGGGCAATAATAATCATGGTGCCGCTGGCGGCGGCAAGCCCGCCGATAAAGGCCAGCACCAGCACGCCGCTATGTTCGCTGACCATGTAAATGGCATAGGCGGGAAGCTCAATGGGCATCTCGGCGCGTGATTGGGCGGCCCACCAGATCACGGGCACGGGGAGCGCCATCAACAGCAGAAACAAGGGGAGTGTCCAGCTGGCCTGAAGCAGCGTCTGGCGCGATAGCCCTTCTGCAAAGGTAATATGAAAAAGGTGCGGCATCAGGAAGGCAGCGGCAAAAAACAGCAGCAGGAAGGTACGCCATTGAGCCGCTTCAAGTTTGGGTGTCTGTTGCTGCAGCGCCTGACCTTCGTTGGCCAACCATTGCTGTACATGCTGCGGCCCGTCGAAAACGCCCCACAAAGCGACGCCCCCCAACACCAGTATGGCCGTCAGTTTGACAATCGATTCCAGCGCAATGGTCGCCAGCAGCGTGTCGTGGCGGGCATGCTGGTCGCTGTGGCGAGCGCCGAAAAAGACCGCAAAAGCAGCAATCATCAGACAGAAAACCAGGGCGATGCCAGAGCCTTGGTGGCTGCCGGTGAGCATATCAATGCCATCACCCAGGGTTTTGACCTGTATCCCCAGCAAAGGCAGCACGGCGAGCAGGCTGATCAGGGTCACCAGGGTGCCAACCCAGCGCGAACGAAAGCGAAAAGCAAACAGATCGGCCAGTGAGGCAAGCTGATAGGTGCGGGTGATGCGCTGAATGGGCACTAGCAGTACAGGGGCCAGCAAAAAGGCACCTGCGGCGCCCAGATAGTAGGCAAGATAGCCAAACCCGGCATGGGCGGCCAGTTCCAGGCTGCCATAAAACGCCCAGGCGCTGGCGTAAACGCCGAGTGCCAGGGTGTAAACAATGGGATGGCGCAGCAGCCGCACGGGAATCCAGCCGCGCTCGGCTGCCGTGCCACATACAAACAGCAGCGCCAGATAGCCGATGCCTAAAAACAGCAGTAGAGAAGCATCCAGCGTCATTGATTCAACGTTCATCCAGCTTCCTTTTCTGTTCCAGCCAGATGGTCAAGGCAATCAGGCTACCCCAGATCAGAAAGGGACGGTACCAGGCGATATCCGGATTGCCCCAGCCATTCATCAGCAGTGGCGACAGCAGATAGCCGCCAAACACCAGAAACAGCACTATGCGATAAACGTACACGGCGACTCCTTGAACGAAGGCTAGCAGGCGTAACGGTGTGGCTCAGCCTTCAGTTTTGCGACTTGCCAATGCTCAACGGCCCAGTCCAGTTGCTCACTGACGATAGCGTTGGCTAGCTCGGCGGGTGGCGACTGATCGAGTAGCTTTAGTGCTTCGAACAACTGCTGGCGAATGGCGGTGGGGGTCACAGCCAGTGCGGGTGCCAGGTTCTGCTTGGAGAGCTTCTGGCCCTCTTGGGTCACGACCAAAGGCAGATGCAGGTAGCGTGGTTGAGGGTAGCCCAATGCCACCTGCAGCTGGCGCTGCCAGGGTGTGTTGTCCAGCAGGTCAATGCCTCTCACCACATCAGTGATGCCCTGGCAGGCATCGTCAACCGCGACAGCAAGCTGGTAGGCCCAGAGACCATCCTTGCGCTGTAGCACCACATCGCCGTATTCCGCTGGGTCGTGGGTCTGTAAACCAAACAGGCGGTCCTGCCAGCTGACCGGGCGCTGGCCAAGATCGCTACGCAGGCGCCAGGCAACCGGCTGTCCAGGGGCTTGTACACCATTACGGCACCACCCAGGGTAAATGGCATGGTCACGCCACTGCTTGCGCGAGCAGCTGCAAGGGTAGGCCAGCCCCTGAGTCTTCAGCCTTTCCAGTGCCTGTGCATAGGCTTCGCCGCGCTGATGTTGCCAGCATACGTCACCGTCCCAGTGCAGGCCAAAGGCCTCAAGTTGGCGCAGTATTGTGTCTGCGGCGCCGGGTGGGCATCGAGGCGAGTCGATATCTTCAATACGCACCAGCCACTCACCTTGAAAGGCGCGAGCATCCAGATAACTACCCAGTGCCGCGACCAGTGACCCCAGGTGCAAGGGGCCAGACGGAGTGGGCGCAAAACGGCCACGGTAGGGAGATTGTGAAGGCATGGGCATAGCGTTGCCTTTGCTGACGGTTGCTGACGGTGATTCGACAAACAAAAACGGGCACCTTACGCAGGTGCCCGCCAGTCGTGCGGTGATGGCATCAACCGCCGAGCTGCTTTTCCTTGAGTTCAGCCAGTGTCTTGCAGTCGACGCACAAGGTGGCTGTGGGGCGCGCTTCCAGGCGGCGAATGCCGATTTCCACACCGCAGGCCTCACAGAAGCCGTAATCGTCTTCATCAATCTTGTCGAGCGTCTCATTAATCTTTTTCAACAGCTTGCGCTCACGATCCCGGGTACGCAGTTCCAGACTGAAGCCTTCTTCCTGAGTGGCGCGATCAGCGGGGTCGGCATAGTTATTGGCGTCTTCCTGCAGGTGGCGCACTGTGCGGTCCACCTCCTCCATTAGATCCTGCTTCCAGTCGAGCAAAAGCTGACGGAAGTGCTCTAGCTGCTGCTCGTTCATATACTCTTCACCCGCTTGTGGCTCGTACGGGGTGAATGATTTGGACGCTTCCGCTTTCTTTTCCGCTACTGGCATGGGATTGCCCCCTACATAAATGACTACCAAAATGATGGCTGATCTACCATCCGCGAGGTAATGATCGCGTGCCAAAAGGATGCTTGTTTAGCTGAAATATTCATTTTTTGCAAGCATAATAGTTTCTTTTATACGTTGGTTTACCCAATAACGGCCTGGCAACAGGTCTGGTGATCGTGTTCATGATTAAACCCGCTATCAAGCTTGACGAATTCTGTCATTGAAAGCAGAAATGATAGTTTAATCTTCAAAAACAAGGAATTAGTATGGTATGGAATTCGCGCGTCGCCAAGGTTGCCCCCTTTCGAGTGATGCATCTTCTGGAAATGGCCCAGGCACGTGAGGCGAGCGGGCATGATGTGATTCACCTGGAAGTCGGCGAACCTGACTTTCCCTCACCTGAACCGGTGATGGCTGCTGGCCAAAAAGCCCTGTCAGCGGGGCAGACCCGCTACACACCGGCCGCAGGTCTGCCAGCTCTGCGCGAGGCCATTGCACAGCACTATGGGCGCCACTTTCAGGCAGATGTGGATCCGTCACGGATTCTGATCACGCCCGGTGCCTCGGGGGCCTTGCTGCTGGCCAGCCAGCTGTTGGTAGAGGCCGGTGATCGTGTGCTGATGGCAGACCCCAACTACCCGTGTAACCGCCATTTCATGGCCTTGGCGGGGGCCGAGGTGGATGCTGTGCCCGTGGGGCGCGAGACAGGCTGGCAGCTGGATGCCAGCCTGATAGCGGCTCACTGGCGGCCAGCTACCCGGCTGGCCATGCTGGCTTCTCCATCCAACCCAACGGGCCACACGCTGAACGCTGCCGCGTTGCAAGCCGTGCAGCACGCGGTGCGCCAACGGGAAGGCCACCTGGTAGTTGATGAGATTTACCAGGGGCTGAACTACGACGATGCGCCGCTCTCGGCACTGTCACTCAGCGATGATGCGTTTGTGGTCAACAGCTTCTCTAAATACTTTGGCATGACCGGCTGGCGCCTGGGCTGGCTGGTCGCGCCGGAAGGTGCGGTTGAGCCTTTGACGCGGCTTGCCCAGAACGTGTTCCTTGCGGCATCGACGCCCGCGCAACACGCTGCTCTGGCGGCCTTTACGCCTGAGTGTCGCGAGATTCTTGAAGACCGTCGGCAGATCCTGAAAAACCGCCGGGATGTGTTGCTGGCAGGCTTGAGCAAGCTGGGACTGGCACCGGACATGCCTCCTCAAGGCGCATTTTATCTATGGCTGGATATTTCCCGCTATAGCCGTGATAGCCAGGCGTTCTGCGAGCAGTTACTGGTAGAGGAAAACGTGGCCATCACGCCGGGTATTGATTTTGCCGTGCAGGGTGGAGAGCAGTTTGTGCGTATTGCCTTCACCACGGACGTGGCGCGACTGGAAGACGCTATTGAGCGGATTGCGCGCTTTGTGAGCCGCCTGTGAGCCTGCATTACCCTCCCTTGGTGGCAGGCACCCTGCAGCGGCGCTACAAGCGTTTTCTGGCCGATGTCAGGCTGGATGATGGTCGTGAGGTGGTGGCGCACTGCCCGAATACCGGTTCAATGAAGGCGGTCAATGTGCCAGGGGCCAGGGTATGGTTATCGCCAAGCGATAATCCGGCACGCAAACTTGGCTGGACCTGGGAGCTGATCGAGCTGCCTCAGCCAGACGGCAGTGCTGCCTTGGCCTCAGTGCACACCGGGCGCACCAACAGGATTGTCGAAGCGGCCCTTGAGCAGCAGCGGATCACACCATTGGCGGGTTTCATGACCTTGCGCCGTGAGGTCAAGGTGGACGATGCGCGCCTTGATTTCATGTTCGAGGATGTCGGCGGCAAGCGCACCTGGATAGAGGTCAAGCAGGTCACCCTCAAGGAAAACGACGGCCACGGTTACTTTCCTGACGCTGTCAGTACACGCGGGTTAAAACACCTGCATACGCTGGCGAGGCTGGCGGAAAGCGGTGAACGGGCAGTGCTGCTGTTTTGCGTTGCCCATGAAGCCATTGAGGATGTCGCCGCTGCCGCACATATTGATGCAGCTTATACGGCGGCGCTTGAAACTGCCGTGCACAAGGGCGTAGAGGTGCTTGCCTATGGCGTTGAGTTTGAACGTGACGGGGAAACGCCCGTCGCCGTGAGGCTGGCGCGGGCGCTGGTGTTTCAGCGTTCGATATAGAACCGCTCCACAAAGCTGACCGTTTCCGGCTCGGCATTGCGATCATAGCGTACATCAAGAACAAAGCGCATGGGCTCGTCATGGCGTAGCGTGAAGGTTGATATCTGATTGATCGTATCGTTTTCACGCACGGTTCTGAACCGCAGTGACTCCTCACTGCTACCGGAAAGCTCGCCCACGCTGCCATCAATAGTGGCGCTGACGGGTGTCATACTGCCGTCTTCCTGCTCCTGCAGCACGCTGACATTGACGAGCCCAAGCCCTACACTGCGCTGAATGCCGTAAGCCTGAGCCACTTCCGGGGTGAGAAAATCAGTGCTGATGGCGCTGTAGTGAATCTGATAGTCATCCACCTGGGTGTACTGCTGTGCGAAAGCAGTCGTGGCGCCCAGGCTCAGGCCGCTAACCAGAAGGCTGCCCAATACAGCCTGCTTGAGAAGTTGTACCTGTGATAACGCTTGCTTGAAAGTTGTCTCTAGCATGGTCGTGATTCTCCCGTGATCAAGAACGGCGACGAACGCGAAAAATGGCAATTTCCCCAAACAGGTTAGGCCATAAACGCGATGTCCAATGGCCGCGGTGGTCACCCACGCCAACGGCGCGGTCAACGATCATCAGACCCTTGTCGCGGCACAGGTGTTCAAAGTCGTTGAACGTCGACAGGTGGATATTGGGTGTGTCATACCAGGCATGCGGCAGCGACTTGGATACCGGCATATAGCCACGCAGGCCAAGATGCACCCGATGACGCCAGTAAGCGAAATTGGGAAAGGTGATGATGCCCTCCTCAGCGACGCGGAGCATTTCATCGAGCATTTTATCCGGGCGGCGTAACGCCTGCAGTGCCTGGGTCATGATCACCAGATCATAGCTGTTGGCACTGAAACTGCTTAGCCCGTCGTCAAGGTTGTGCTCGATAACGCTCACACCTCGGCCGATGCAGCGGGTAATGCCGTCCGGGTCGATTTCAAGCCCATAACCACTGACACTTTTATCCCGGGCCAAGGCTTCCAGCAGGGTGCCATCGCCACAGGCCAGGTCCAGCACATGAGCATTTTCGGGAACCCAGTCGTAAATGATGTCCAGATCGGCGCGCATCACAAAGTCACCTCATCGTTGGCTGGTATTATCCCAGCCTCTTTGGCTGCGCGCTGCATGAAAGCGCTGAATACCGCATGGTAGCGATCATCCGGCAGCAAAAAAGCATCGTGGCCATAGGGCGAGTCGATGTTCGCATAGCTGACGGGTTTACCCGCCTGAACCAGGGCATCCACCAGCTCTCGCGAGCGGGACGGGGGGAAGCGCCAGTCGCTGGTAAAGCTTACCACCAGAAACGGGCATTGCGCGGGGGCCAGGGCCTCGGCCAGGTTGCCGGCGTAACGTGCCGCCGGGTCAAAGTAGTCGAGCGCCTTGGTCATTAGCAGGTAGGTGTTGGCATCAAAGGTGGTCGAGAAGGTATCACCTTGATAACGCAGATAGGATTCCACCTGAAATTCGACATCGAAGCCAAAATTAAGGTCAGTGGTGCGCAGGTCACGCCCGAACTTGCTGCCCATGGCATCTTCAGAAAGATAGGTGATATGACCGACCATGCGCGCTAGCTTGAGCCCGCGCTTGGGGAGGGTCTGATGCTCACTGTACCAGCCAGCGTGGAAGTCCGGGTCTGAGCGAATGGCCTGGCGGGCGACCTCGTTAAAGGCAATGTTCTGGGCAGATAGCCGAGGCGTTGCAGCAATGACGACTGCATTGGCGATGCGTTCCGGAAACGCCATGCTCCATTGCAGCACCTGCATGCCGCCCAGGCTGCCGCCCACTGCGGCCGCCCAGCGCTGGATGCCCAGACGGTCAGCCAGATGCGCCTGGCTATGGACCCAGTCACTGACCGTCACCATAGGGAAGTCCGGCCCCCATAGACGGCCGGTTTCACTGTTGTGACTTAGTGGCCCTGTGCTGCCGTGGCAGCCCCCCAGATTATTCAGCGACACCACAAAAAAGTGGTTGGTATCAATCGACTTGCCAGGGCCGATGTGAGCATCCCACCAACCGGGTTTGCGCTCTTCGTCATGGTGATACCCGGCCGCATGATGATGACCGGAAAGCGCGTGGCAAATCAGGACGGCATTGCTACGATCGGCATTCAGGCTACCGTAGGTTTCATAGACCAGGTCAAAATCAGGCAGCACTTTTCCACACGCCAGGGCAAGTGGCGTATCAAAATGCGCTACCTGCGGCGTAATAATCCCCACGGAGTCCGCAGGAAGCGGGTCATTAAGAGGGTGCGACTCAGGCATGAAGGACGTTACCCCGGGTGTTCGAAAAAATCGTTGAATAAATCACAGTCCGACCAGAGCGCCGGACATACCTGCTGCTCTTACCAGCGCCCCTACCACCAGGCCATCGAGAAGATTGATGGCAATAAATACCACGATGGGAGACAGGTCGATCATGCCTAATGGTGGAATGACCTTGCGCACGGGCGCCATGATGGGCTCGACCAGTTGCATCACCAGCATTGCCCCCGGATGGCTGGCATTGGGGGCCACCCAGCTGAGAATGATCATGATGATCAGGGCAAAGAAATAAATCTTCAGGATGGCATTAGCGATAGCGGCAACACCGCCGATCAGCAGGCCGACAATCGGTGGAATGCCTACGCCGACCAGCATGAAGATGACAACCATACTGATGACTTTAAGGGTAAAGCCAGCGGCCAGGGTGGCAAGGTCAAAGCGTCCGGCCACCGGGCCAAGGAAATTCTGGAATATGCCCACCACCGGCTGGGTGATCTTGACCACGGATTGGCTCATCGGATTGTAATAATCCGCCTGTGAGGCTTGTAGCAAAAAACGCAGCATCAGAATAAACAGGTAGATGTTGATCAGTGAGTTGACCAACATCAAGCCAGCGCTGCCCAAGGAATTGCCCATAGAAGATCTCCGTTATTTAAATCGTCGTGAAGTGGTTATTAACCGGCGCTAAGCTCTTTGGACATTGCCTGGGCGCGGTCAGCGCAGGCTTGCATGGCATCCGCAATCGTTTTACGCAGCTCGGCGTCTTCCATGTGCTGGATAGCGCGTTCGGTGGTGCCGCCGGGTGACATAACATTCTGCTTCAGTGTGCCGGGCGTATCTTCGCTGCGTTGGGCCATGGTGGCAGCACCCAGCGCCGTCTGAATGGCCAGGCGACGTGCTGTGTCAGCGGGTAAACCGAGCTTGACGGCCGCTTCTTCCATGGCTTCAAACATTAAAAAGAAGTAAGCCGGCGCACTGCCAGAGACGGCAATCACGGCATCTATCAGCGCTTCGTCCTCAACCCACTCGACAATTCCTACAGCTTCCATCAAACGGGTTGCCGTGTCTCGTTGTTCTGCCGTCACCGCCTGGTTGGCAAACAGGCCGCTGGCACCGTATCCCACCAGTGATGGCGTGTTGGGCATGCAGCGCACCACAGCATGACCACCCCCCAGCCACTGATTAATAGTTTCGGCATCAAGGCCTGCAGCGATGGAAATAATCAGCGGGCGTTGTTGCATGGCAGTTTCCTGCATGGCCCGGCACACGTCATGCATGATTTGCGGTTTGACTGCGAGTACAACCACATCGGTATTGCGAATGGCTGTATTGTTATCCGTCTGGGTATTCACTCCAAAACGCTGGCTGACAGGGCGCAGCATGTCTTCAGTGGGAGAGGTGGCGGTAATGCTGTCAGAGGCAATGCCGTTGTCGATCAGACCGCCAATAATGGCGCTGGCCATATTACCTGCGCCGATAAAAGTGATTTTGTTCGCCATGAAAAGTCCTGTTGCAAAATGTGAGTTTCAGCAGTAACAGCGGTGGCCAAGCTTTAATGTGTGTCGCGAGCACCAAAAATAGCGGTGCCCAGTCGTACTTGAGTCGCGCCTTCAAGAATAGCCGCTTCGAGGTCATCACTCATGCCCATCGAAAGTGTATCCAGTGGCGCATCCGGTAGGTCGTTTCTGAGGCGTTCAAATGCTTCCCGTAATGCCGCCAGTGGCTGACGCTGTGCCTCCAGCGTATCGGCTGGCGCCGGAATGGCCATCAAACCGCGCAGCCGAAGGCTGGGCAGGCGGGCTACTTCAGCGGCCAATTCGCCCAATGCTTCCGGTAATACGCCAGATTTCGTTTCTTCCTCGCTGATATTGACCTGAAGGCAGACGTTGAGCGGTGCGCTGTCACTGGGGCGCTGTTCACTGAGGCGTTTGGCAATCTTCAGCCGGTCAATGCTATGCACCCAATCAAAATTTTCTGCCACGGCCCGAGTTTTATTCGACTGTAACGGCCCGATAAAATGCCATTCAATATCAGTCAGGTCGGCAAGCTCAGCTTGCTTATCAAGCGCTTCTTGCAGGTAGTTTTCTCCGAACGCCTGTTGACCTGCTGCATACGCCTGACGAATCATGTCGGCAGGCTTTGTCTTGCTCACTGCCAGCAGTGTTGCATCGGTGGTCGGGCGTCCCGCATCGACGAGCGCCTCTTTCAGGCGATGACGTGCCCGGATTAGCGACTCAGAAAGCGCATTGTCTGTCATACTCGATTACCTTACCGCAGCTGGGAAGAAAGATGGATATTACCGAACTGCTGGCATTCTCGGCAAAGCAGAATGCCTCTGACCTGCATCTGTCGTCAGGCCTTCCACCCATGATACGCGTTGACGGTGATATTCGCCGACTCAATGTACCTGCCATGGACAATAAGGAAGTCCGCGCTCTGATCTACGATATTATGGGCGATCGCCAGCGGCGTGACTACGAAGAGCATCTGGAAGTCGACTTTTCCTTCGAAGTGCCTGGGGTCGCGCGCTTCAGGGTAAATGCCTTTAATCATGCCCGAGGGGCAGGAGCAGTGTTCCGCACAATTCCAAGCGACGTATTGTCAATGGAAACCCTTGGGCTGGGTGAGGTGTTTGAACGTCTGGCCATGCTGCCACGCGGGCTTGTACTGGTGACAGGCCCTACAGGTTCAGGCAAAAGCACCACTCTGGCGGCGATGATTGATTATGTTAATAATCACCGTTACGAGCATATTCTGACCATCGAAGATCCTGTGGAGTTTGTGCATACCAGTAAGCGTTGCCTGATCAATCAGCGTGAAGTTCACCGTGACACCCACAGCTTTGCGGATGCCTTGCGCAGCGCCTTGCGTGAAGATCCGGATGTCATCCTGGTAGGCGAGTTGCGCGATCTGGAAACCATTCGCCTGGCCCTGACGGCCGCTGAAACCGGGCATTTGGTTTTTGGTACCCTGCATACTACTTCGGCGGCGAAAACCATCGACCGTATTGTTGATGTATTTCCCGGCGAAGAAAAATCCATGGTGCGTTCAATGCTCTCGGAATCTCTTCAGGCGGTGGTCTCCCAGACACTGCTCAAGCGTGAAGGGGGCGGGCGAGTGGCCGCCCATGAAATCCTGATCGCCACTTCGGCTATTCGTAACCTCATTCGCGAAGACAAAATTGCGCAAATTTACTCGGCCATGCAAACCAGCGGTGGCCTGGGGATGCAAACCTTGGATGCCTCGCTTAAACAGCTGGTGAAAGAAGGCGTGGTTACCCGGGAAGATGCCCAGTCGAGGGCCAAGGGTGAACTTTCTCTGTAAGGCTAACCGATACCCATCAGCAAGTGTTCAACGGTAGGGTTGAGGAGAACATAATGAGCCAAAGCGTGACCCCCACAGAGTGGCTGCATCAGCTACTGGATATCATGGTTGAACAGCAGGCGTCTGACCTCCTGGTATCCGTGGGCGCGCCACCCAACCTGAAAACGCCTGATGGGCTGGTGCCGCTTGGTCAACAGGGCCTGAATGAACACCAGGTAAGGGAGTTGGTGATGCATACCCTTCCTGAAGGTCTGCGCACGCGTTTTCAGCAAGAGCGTGAAGCCAATTTTGCGCTGAGCATTGGAGGGAAAGGCCGTTTCAGGGTCAGCGCTTTCCAGCAGCGCAACCAGTTGGCAATGGTGGTGCGACGTATCAGCCATGAGATTCCTAAACTTGAACAGCTGGGAATGCCTGCGATGCTGGCCTCCCTGGCTCAGGAGAAGCGTGGCCTGGTACTGGTGGTGGGCGGTACCGGTACGGGCAAGTCGACCACTCTGGCCTCAATGATCCAGCAGCGTAATGAAACGCTTGGCGGTCATATCATCAGCGTTGAAGATCCGATCGAGTATCTTCATCCGCACAAGCGGGCGATTATCAATCAACGCGAAGTCGGGATCGATACCGAGTCTTTCGAGGTGGCCCTGAAGAACACTTTGCGCCAGGCGCCTGATGTGATTCTGATTGGTGAAATCCGCACCCGCGAAACCATGGAGCATGCGCTGACGTTCGCCGAGACAGGCCATTTGTGTCTGGCGACCCTGCACGCTAACAATGCCAACCAGGCGTTGGATCGGATCATCCACTTCTTCCCCCACGAGCGTCATGAACAGATATGGATGGACCTGTCCCTTAACCTGAAGGCGGTGGTGGCACAGCAGTTGCTGCCTGATAAAGCAGGTGGTCGCTCGGCCGCTGTGGAAATCATGCTGCGTTCGCCACGTATTGCTGATCTGATCAGTAAAGGTGAGGTAGGCGAGATCAAGCCTGCTATGGCGAAATCCCGTGATGATGGGATGCAAACGTTTGATCAGGCGCTTTTTGATCTTTTCAATGCGGGTAAGATCAGTGCCGACGTTGCGCTGGCGCATGCCGATTCTGCCAACGATTTACGCATGATGATGAAATTCGGTGGCACCGATGGCAAAGCGGCCACTGGCTTGGAGAATAGGGTGCCCAGTGGGTTGGCATTGCGCGATGAAGATGACTACTGAGTCAGGTAAGTGAGTGGTGGGTTCAAGGCGCGTAGATGCCGCCTAGCACGCGAGCGCCTGCTGCACCTGTCACACTGGGCAGGTTGCCCGGGAGTTGATGTAAACGCCGGTAGGCTAACCACGCAAAAGCCCCAGCCTCAATCCAGTCTGCTGGCCAGCCCCAGGTATCTGGCGTCATCAGAGTGGCCTGAGGAAGGCGCTTGGCAATACGTTTGCACAGATCACTATTACGCGCGCCGCCCCCGGCAATAATCAGCTTGAAAGGCTGATGCTGGGCAAGTTGCTGAATGCCCTCGGCAACGCTTCTGGCCGTCAGTTCTGCCAGGGTGGCTTGTACGTCCTGAGCTACCTCTTGACCGCTAAGGTGACCTTCCAGCCAGGGTAAGTGAAACAGCTCACGCCCGGTGCTCCGTGGTGGTGGTTGGTGAAAGAAAGGCTCACTCAACAGGCGTTCCAGTAACGATAGGTCGATGGTGCCGTCACCTGCCCAGTGACCGTCACGGTCAAACAGCGCATCAATATGATGACGCTGATACCAGGCATCCAGAAGCACATTGGCCGGTCCAGTATCGAACCCCAGGGGCGTGCCACTTCCAGCAGGCAGCCAAGTGATATTGGCAAAGCCGCCCAGATTCAATACCCCGTGCGGCTGGCACTCATCTTGAAATAACGCCTGATGAAACGCTGGTGCCAGGGGAGCTGCCTGCCCGCCAGCGGCCAAGTCGCGGCGACGAAAATCTGCCACGACAGTACATCCCGTCAGTTCGGCCAGCAGGCTGGGGTTGTCCAGCTGCAGGGTGTAGGCCGGGCCGGCATGGTGGCCGCCTGGCGCATGTTCAATGGTCTGGCCGTGGCTGCCTATCGCACAGATAGCGTCAGCATCAAGCTGCGCATCCATTAATAAGCCTTTGACCGCTGCGGCCTGCAGCTCACTAAAAGCCTGTTCTGCAGACGCCAGCTGTGAAAACAGAGCGCGGTCACTATGACATAGCATTAACAGCTGCTCGCGCAGCGCGGCAGGGATGGCAAGAGAATGAGTAGCCACTAGACAGGGGAGGGTATCGGGCGTGATTTCAATTAATGCAGCGTCAATACTGTCAAGGCTGGTGCCTGACATTAAGCCAATATAGCGCTGCGGCAAGCCTTGCTGTAAAGATTGCTGTGAGGAAAGGTGCATGGAGGCATCCCTATGATTCAATCAAGTGGCTACGAGTTACGAGCTACGAAATGGAGTTAATGCCAGTTGCCAGTAAATTGCTGGATGGTCCCTTTGCAAAAGCTCAACCCCGTAGAATGATCATGGTAACATCGTACGTTATTGATCATTCTAGTGCCCTGTATTGGGTGGTTCGAGTCTAACGGAGAGAAGAGGCAATGAGTGAGGTGGATCAGGCGCTGGCATTACTGTCGCGCGGTACGCATGAAATTCTGGTGGAAGATGAACTGAAGCAAAAGCTCGCTTCGGGTCGCAAGTTGCGCATCAAAGCTGGATTCGACCCCACCGCGCCTGATCTGCACCTGGGGCACAGTGTTTTGCTGACCAAGATGCGCCAGTTTCAGGATCTTGGCCATACGGTTATTTTTTTGATCGGCGATTTCACCGGGCGCATTGGTGACCCCACGGGTAAGAACGTCACGCGTAAACCGCTAACTGAAGCAGACGTAAAAGCTAATGCTGAAACCTACAAGGAACAGGTCTTCAAGATCCTTGACCCCGAAAAAACGGAAGTACGCTTCAATGCTGAGTGGTTTGGTGAGCTAAGTGCCGCCAAAATGATTGAGCTGGCGGCACAAAGTACGGTGGCGCGCATGCTTGAACGCGATGATTTTGAGAAACGCTACCGGGCCAATCAATCGATCGCCATTCACGAGTTCCTTTACCCGCTTGTTCAAGGCTATGATTCTGTTGCCCTGGAAGCTGATGTGGAACTCGGCGGAACCGACCAGAAATTCAACCTGCTGATGGGGCGGGAAATACAAAAGCACTTTGGCCAGGAACCGCAGGTAGTTATCACTATGCCCCTGCTCGAAGGGCTGGACGGCGTGCAGAAAATGTCCAAGTCGCTGGATAACTATGTGGGCGTCGATGAAGCGCCGGGCGCCATGTTCAACAAGCTGGTTTCGATGCCCGACAGTTTGATGTGGCGCTATTTTGAGCTGCTCTCCCTAAAATCCAATGAAGAAATTGACGCACTCAAGCAGAGTGCTGAGCAGGGTGCGAACCCGCGTGATATCAAGATGGAGCTGGCACGTGAGCTTATTGCCCGTTATCACGGTGATGAGGCGGCGGCTAACGCACACAAGTCTGCGGGTAACCAGTTGGCAGAGGGTGAGCTGCCAGCAGACTTGCCTGAAGTAGAGGTGGACTTTGAAGGTGGTGAGCAAGCACCCATTGCGGCCGTGCTTAATCGCTCGGGTCTGACCAAGAATAGCGCCCAGGCCAAAGACATGCTGAAAAACGGCAGCGTCAAGGTCGACGGCGACGTTGTTACTCAGGATACAATGCTGGCAACAGCTAAGGTCTACGTTATTCAGGCGGGGAAAAAGCGTTACGCCCGTGTGACGCTTGTTTGAACTTTTTAAAAATTTTTCGTGATAGCCCTTGCATCCCCGCCGGCAAATCCGTAAAGTACGCATCCGCTGCCGGGGACGCACAGCGTT
>JBNJGW010000046.1:0-20159 GCA_051748005.1 Pseudomonadota bacterium
GAAACTGGACTACACCGCCATTGAAGCGCCGCTGGACGGTTTTGCCAAGGCCTGGCAGGCCTTTGTGGCTGAAGGTGGGCGGGGTGCCAATGTCACCCTACCTTTCAAGGAGGATGCCTTTGCGCTCTGCGATACGCTAAGCCATCGAGCGCAGCGGGCCAAGGCGGTGAATACGCTGATTGTAGGCGGTAATGGGCGCCTTTATGGTGACACCACAGACGGCATCGGCCTGGTGCGGGATCTGGCCTATCATCGCCTGACGCTGGCAGGCAAGCGGATACTGGTCGTCGGGGCAGGCGGAGCTGTGCGCGGTGTTCTTGAGCCCTTGCTGGCGGCTTCACCCAGTGAAGTAGTGATCGCCAATCGCACGGCCCAGAAAGCCTCTGCGCTGGCCAGTGACTTTACGGACCTGGGTAAGATTGAAGGCGGTGGTTTTGAGGCGATCAGCGGGCAGTTTGATCTGGTCATCAACGGTACCAGCGCCAGTATTGCGGGGGAAGTGCCGCCGCTACCGGAGAATCTGTTTGCCAAAGGCGCCTGGGCCTATGACATGATGTATGGCGCTGACCCGACGGCGTTTCTGCTGTGGGCTGGCCCACGTGGGGCCAGATTGCTGGACGGCCTGGGAATGCTGGTCGAGCAGGCAGCGGAATCTTTCTTCCTGTGGCGCAATGTGCGCCCTGAGACAGCCTCCGTCAGGGAAGCGTTGCGTCAATCGCTTAACTACTGATTGCCTGTACGAGGCGGTCAATGGGTCATCAGCACAAAAGCGGCTTAGCGCCGCTTTTGATAGAACCCTATCATGCACAGTACCAGCCCGAGCACCGACAGCAGCATACCGCCGTTGACCAGTAACGGCGCGCGATCCACCCAGGGCACAAAGGGCTGAGGCGTTTGGCGACAGGTTTCCGTCAGGTAGTTCCAGTGGCCGCCGTCCAATTGGCAGGCGCGAACGTCGTTGAGCTCCCAGAAGTAGACGCCCATCAACACAAACAGTGGCAAAATCAGTAGTAACAATCCGAGACGAATCATGGCGCTCTCGTTATCAGTGTGTGGTTAAGGCCCCCTGTCAGGGGCGTGGGCACTTGGGTGTGCGGCCTTGCTGGCGCGCCTGTTCATAGATTGCCAGGGCGCTTTGCATGTTGGCATCCAGCTCATCCACTCGCTGGCCATGGCTTGGGTGCGTCGACATCCAGGCCGGTGGCTGACCACCGCCGGAGGCCTGCTGCATGTTCTCCCACAGGGTAATGCTGGCGCGTGGGTCAAATCCGGCCCTGGCCATCAACTCCAGCCCGATGACATCCGCTTCGCTTTCATGCTTGCGTGAGAAGGGCAGAATAATGCCGTATTCGGCGCCCATTCCCAGTACGCCCATCAGCTGCTGGCCGCCCGGTGTCTGCATGCCGGAGGTGCTGGCCAGAATTGACAGACCCATCTGGGTGGCACTCTTGGTGGATGCGCGCTCATTGGCGTGACGTGCCAGGACGTGAGCAATTTCGTGACCGACCACAGACGCAAGCTGATCCTGGGAGCTGGCCACTTCCAGCATGCCGCTGTTTACGCCCATGTAGCCCCCCGGCAATGCAAAAGCATTGGGCTGTTCGGATTCGAACACCTTGGCCTGCCAGTCCATCTGCTGCTGTTCAGCCGGTAGCTCTGCGACAATCGCGCGGGTAATACACTGCACATAGCGCTGACTGGCCGCGTTGGCGGCGGGCAGGTCAGACTGATATTGGTTGAATGCCTGCTGCCCCATCTGATTGAGCTGATCTTCTGACAGCAGCAACAGCTGGGAGCGGCCGGTAGGTGATGTCGAACAGGCGGTCAGTGATACACAGACTGTGATAATGGATATCAGGCGAAGCCAGCGCATAAACATTTCCTTGTAGTCTAAACAAAGTCACACTTGTGTGAATTTCCTGCTGAATTGTCAACTTCCTGACACCAGAACGCAATGGGTATCATAGGAGGTATGTTGACAGGTGAACAATCCTCAAGAGGAAGCTCCATGGATGCTGAATTAGGGCGCCGTCTGGCGCTGTTACTGGACAGGGTTGAGCATTGGTTGCCGCCAGTGCCCAAGCAGGTTGACTGGAACACCCATGTGGCTGCCTTGTGGCAACCTCATCTACTGGGTGGCCGTCTGGTGCCTGTGCCGCCCCGAGACGCGCTTGGCCTGGACGATCTTCTGGGTATTGAGCGCCAGAAACTGGCGCTGGTGGATAATACCCAGGCATTCCTGCAGGGGTATCCTGCCAACCATACGCTGCTGTGGGGCTCGCGGGGGAGTGGCAAGTCGTCACTGATGCGAGCGCTGCTCAACTCCCTGGCCGGTGAAGGGCTGCGTATGATTCAAGTTGACCGTCATGACCTGAGCAGCCTGCCGATGCTGGTCGAGGAGCTGCGCAACCTGCCTCAAAGATTTATCGTCTATTGTGATGACCTTTCCTTTGAAGGCCATGATGATGCTTATAAGGCGCTGAAAAGCGTGCTTGATGGGGCGCTGACCGGGCCGCCAGAAAACGTCCTGCTCTATGCTACGTCCAATCGTCGCCATTTGATGCCTGAATCAATGGACGATAATGCCGGGTCGCGGTTGGTGGGGGAGGAGCTGCATCATGGCGATGCGGTCGAGGAAAAAATCTCCCTGTCAGACCGCTTTGGGCTGTGGCTAGGCTTTCACCCTTTCAGTCAGGATATTTATCTGGAAGCCTGTTGCCACTGGGTGTCTCAACTGGGCAAGGTCAGCGATTGGAATGCCGAAGCACGGGCAGAGGCGGTGCGCTTTGCAACTCTGCGCGGTGGGCGTAGCGGGCGAGCAGCCTGGCAGTTTGCAACCCAATGGGTGGGTCGCAAACGGCTGCATTCTGACACCTGATCAGCGGCGTTTCTGGCGAGCCTCTTTGGTGCGGTTGAGTTCGCGTTTCTTGGCTTTTTCCTTGTCGCTGGCGCCCGCCATATGATCATAGGGGTTATTGCCCGAACGGAACTCAAAGCGCATGGGGGTGCCACGCACCTTGAGCACCTTGCGGAAGGTGTTGATCAGGAAACGGCGGTAGGATTCCGGTAGTGACTCTGTCTGGTTGCCATGGACCACTATGATCGGCGGATTGCTACCGCCCTGATGAGCCATGCGCAGCTTGATCCGCCGACCATGAATCATCGGCGGCGGGTGCTGGCTGACGGCATCCTGAAGCAGGGTGGTCAGGCGGTTGGTTGACCAGTGAGCATTGGCAGCGTTGAAGGCGCGCTCGATAGAAGGGTAAAGATCACCAACGGCTGTACCGTGCAGCGCTGAAATAAAGTGCAGCTCTGCGTAGTCGGCAAACCCCAGTCGCCGTTTGATGTCGGCGCGGATCTTTTCCCGGGCATCCTGCTCCAGTCCGTCCCACTTGTTGACAGCCAATACCAGAGCGCGCCCTGTGGTCAAAACATAATCAAGCAGGTGCAGATCCTGTTCTACCAGGCCGTTGCGCGCATCCAGCACCATGATGGCTACATGGCATTCCTTGATGGCTTCCAGAGTCTTGATGATGGAGAATTTTTCGGCGATTTCGCTGACATTCTTGCGTCGCCTGACACCGGCGGTATCGACCAGAACATAGGGTTTGCCGCGTCGCTCGAAAGGTATCTCAATGGCATCTCGAGTGGTGCCGGCTTCATCAAAGACGACAACGCGATCTTCGCCCAGCAGACGGTTGACCAGGGTAGACTTGCCTACATTGGGTCGCCCGATGACGCCAATGCGGATGCCCTTGGTGCCGGTATCAGCAGGGATGCTTTCATCGCGCTCCGGAAAGGGCGCCAGTACCACATCCATCAGGGTCGAGACGTTACGGCCATGGGCGGCGGCAATCGGCCAGGGGTCACCAAGCCCAAGGGCCCAGAAGTCAGCCATGGCCGAATGTTCTTCCAGTCCATCGGTCTTGTTGACCACCAGCCAGGTTTTTTTCTGGTTGACGCGCAGGTGGTTGGCGATGGCCTCATCCGCTACATTCAACCCGGCGCGGGCATCGACCAGAAACATGACGATGTCAGCTTCATCAATGGCAGCCAGCGACTGTTCGGCCATGGCCGCATCAATGCCTTCTTCGTCACCGCTGATGCCACCGGTATCAATTACCGTGTAGGCCTTGCCGCCCAGCATGCCGTTGCCATATTTGCGGTCACGGGTCAGACCAGGAAAATCAGCGACCAGCGCATCGCGAGAACGGGTCAGGCGGTTAAACAAGGTTGACTTGCCCACATTGGGGCGGCCAACCAGGGCAATCACAGGTGTCATTGAGTGACTTCCAGGGTTTCCATCCGACCATTGTCGGCTTGAACATGAATGGTGCTGCCATCGGTAACAGGGCGAACGCTGATGCCGGAATCGTCGACTTCATGGCGTGCGGCCAGTTCACCGTCGCGGGTATCAATGAGATGAAGGTAACCTTCATAATCACCGAATACCAGATGGCCAGCGGCAAAGGCCGGAGCGGTAATCCAGCGGCCTTCCAGGTCGCGGTTACGCCAGACTTCCTGGCCGTTATCGGCGGTTAGGGCAACCACGTGACTTTCATCCGTGGCCACAAACAGCAAGTCGCCCACCAGTACAGGGGTGTGGCGGCTGGACAGCGAACGTGACCACATGATATCGCCGCGCTGGGCTTCAAGAGCAACCACCTGACCGTTGTAGCTGGTGACGAACAGTCGGCCATCCGGGGTGATGACCGGCTGGCCAGCGAGATCGACCAGGCGTTCAACATCGCTGCGCCCGCTGGGTGTGGCAATCTGCTTTTCCCACAAAGGCTGGCCGTTGCGGTTGTCCAGGGTGGTCAGTCGGCCGTTGGAGAAGCCTGCAAAGGTCACCGGGTCAATGGTCTGGGGCGTACCCGTACCACGCAGGGTCAAGGCAGGCAGCTGGCTGGTATGGGTCCATACCTGATCACCGGTGGCCCTATTCAGGGCCGTAATGCGCCCGTCGGTACTCTGCACGACCAGGAGCTGCTGATTGGCCTGGGGAGCAGCGAGAACCTCACTGGATACCCGTGAGCGCCACTGGACACTACCGTCATCCTGGTCAAGTGCCAGTACTTCTCCGTTACGAGTGCCAAGGTAAACTTCACCGGCAATGGCATTTAATGCGCTGGATACGGCGGTGTCCAGCTCAACTTGCCACTGACGTTCTCCGTTACCCGCATTATAGGCAGCTACCACGCCTCCAGCGTCAGCAGCAAACAGGCGATTGCCGTCACGGGCAGGGGCAATCGGGTAGCGTGCGCGGCCAAGGCCATCGCCTACGCGGGTGCTCCAGCGTTCCTGCAGTTCAGCGCTGGCTTCAAACGCCTTCAATTCCTTGGGCGTGTAGAGAGGCTCGCTTTTACTGGCACAGCCGGCCACCAGTGCCACGATACTGGCGCCTAGTGCCATGCGCAGGGCGCGCGACAAACGTGGACGTGAAGTGCCCGTGTGTAGACAAGAGGGGGCGTTCATAGCGCAGTCTCCTTGGTGCCAAGGTCATCCAGTTTCAGCTGTACGCCGTAAAGTGGTTGACTCTGTTCCTGTGCGAGCGTCAGGGCATTTTGCCAGGCATCGCGAGCATTATCATGTTGGTTGAGGGCAAAATGGGCGTCACCACGCAGGTCGTCACGCTGTGCAGCCAAGGCATCAACAATAGGCTGATCCAATAGATCAAGCGCCTCCTGTGGTTCGTCACGAGCGATTGCCAGCCGCGCCAGGCGCAGACGTGCCAGGCTCTGCACATAGAAGCGTGAAGAATTGTCTACCACCTGCTCGAGCGCACGGGTAGCGGCATCAAGGTCCTGCTGTTGAACCGCAAGACGGGCGTCAAGCAGCTGGGCAAGTTCGGCGTACAGAGTACCGTCATATTCGTTGTTGATTTCTGTGGCCAACTCGCGGGCCTGGTTCAGCATGGCGCCATCATTGGAGTTGCTGGTGGTCAGGTTGACCAGTTCCTGATAACGAATTGACGCGGCTTCTGCGCGATTGTTCTGGTAGTTTTGCCAGGCATTCCAGCCAAACACGCCTGCCGCCGCAATGGCAATACCAGCAATGAGTGAGGTTCCATTATCTTTCCACCAGCGTTTGATGGCTTCCAACTGCTCTTCTTCTGTTCTCAACTCCGCCATGGGCGGCCTCCTTATCTGTCTTCTGTCATGGCGTTTGGGCGCATGGGTCAGGAAATCGGTATATCAGGCAATCAGATCTTGCAACAGTTCAGGCAGCGCTGCCTGGGAGTGGCGTTGCTGTTCACGTTCTGCACGTAGGAATTTGAGCGTGACAGCGTTCGTTTGCCGCTCTTCCTCGCCAATCAACAAGGCAATCGTCGCACCGCTTTTATCGGCTTTCTTCATGCGGCTTTTGAAGCTGCCGCCGCCGCAATGCAGCTGTAAGCTTAGCTTGGGCAATTGACTGCGTAACTGCTCGGCCAGGGTGAGAGCAGTGAGGGTCGCGGCCTCATCCATGGGAAGCAGATAGACATCGCAGCCGCCCAGCGCCTCTTCAGGGACCAGCTGCAGGGTATCCAGCAACAGAATCAGACGTTCGATGCCCATCGCAAAACCCACGGCTGGGGTGGGTTTGCCACCAAGCTGTTCAACCAGGCCATCATAGCGGCCACCTGCGCAGACCGTACCCTGGCTGCCAAGGGCTTCTGTTGTCCACTCGAACACTGTGCGGCAGTAGTAGTCCAGGCCGCGTACCAGTCGTGGATTAACCACGTAGTGAATACCGGCTGAATCGAGCATGGCCTTGAGCTGTTCAAAATGCTCGCGGGATTCTTGATCCAGATGATCCATCAGGCGTGGTGCGCTTTCCAGCATCTCGGCCATGGCCGGGTTCTTGGAGTCCAGAATCCGCAGTGGATTGCTGGAAAGACGACGTAGTGAGTCTTCGTCCAGAATCTCACGGTGCTGCTCAAAGTAGTCGACCAGGGTCTCGCGATAAGCCACACGGGCTTCAGCCGAACCAAGCGAATTGAGCTCCAGTGTCACATGCTGGGTAAGCCCGAGTTCCTGCCATAGACGCGCTGAGAGCAGAATGACTTCGGCATCGATATCCGGGCCTGTAAAACCGTAGGTTTCCACCCCAACCTGATGAAACTGGCGGTAGCGCCCTTTCTGGGGGCGTTCATGGCGAAACATGGGCCCCTGGTACCACAGTCGCTGCGTCTGGTTGTGCAGGAGCCCGTGCTCCATCGCTGCTCGAACGCAGCTGGCGGTACCTTCAGGCCGTAGGGTCAGACTGTCGCCGTTACGGTCTTCGAAGGTGTACATTTCCTTTTCGACAATATCAGTGACTTCACCAATCGAGCGGGCAAACAGTGCCGTTTGCTCGACGATCGGCGTGCGTATTTCGTCGAAACCATAACGCGCCATCAGCTGGCGAACCTTACTTTCGAAGAACTGCCAACGAGGGCTGTCTCCAGGCAGCAGATCATTCATGCCCCGGATGGCTTGGATTTTCTTGGCAGACTTGGCAGCAGGCTGGCTCAATGATAACTCCTTGTTTGACTTTATTTGCAAAGACGCTTTTGCAAAGACGATTCAGTAAATACCGCTGTGTGCAGATAGCCGGATAAAACTGTCAGACACTGCTTAATGGCTAAAGGTTGCCAACCGGCAACCTTTAGCGACTGGGCAGACAATATTGCGTGGGAGCCGCTGTCAGCTGCGGGCAATAGTGTTCTGTTCGCGCTGCTCTTTTTCATGCACTTTATCGCGAATCATTCGCTCAAGGTCATCCACCAGATGGTCGTTACGCAGCTTGGTAGCGGGCTTGCCGTCGATATAAACCAGGTTGGCAGGTGAGCCGCCAGTCAGGCCGATATCGGTTTCCTTGGCTTCCCCCGGGCCGTTGACCACACAGCCAATTACCGACACATTAAGGGGCGTCATGATATCTTCCAGACGTTCCTCAAGCTGATTCATGGTATCGATGACATCAAAGTTCTGGCGCGAGCAGCTTGGGCAGGCAATAAAGTTGATGCCCTTGGCGCGCAGCTTCAGGCTTTTAAGCATATCAAAGCCGACCTTGATTTCTTCTACCGGATCAGCGGCCAGAGAGACGCGGATAGTATCCCCGATACCATCCATCAGCAGCATGCCCAGGCCAATCGAGGACTTGACCGTACCGGAACGCAGCCCACCGGCTTCAGTAATGCCCAGGTGCAGAGGCTGTTCGATACGGCTGGCCAGATCCCGGTAGGCAGCGACGGCCATGAAGACATCCGAGGCCTTGACGCTGACCTTGAATTCCTGGAAATCCAGCCGATCAAGGTGGTCGATATGGCGCATGGCGGATTCAACCAGTGCAGCGGGAGTTGGCTCGCCATATTTCTTTTGCAGGTCTTTTTCCAGGGAACCGGCGTTAACCCCGATGCGGATCGGAATGCCGTTATCTCGGGCGGCACTGACAACCGCGCGTACACGCTCTTCACGGCCAATATTGCCAGGATTGATGCGCAGGCAATCAACGCCCAGTTCAGCCACGCGCAGGGCAATCTTGTAATCGAAATGAATGTCGGCCACCAGGGGTAACTGCACTTCGCGCTTGATCTTGCCAAAGGCTTCGGCGGCTTCCATATCGGGCACCGAGACCCGCACAATATCAGCACCGGCCGTTTCCAGCTGGCGGATCTGCGCCACTGTTGCTGCGACATCCAGCGTGTCGGTGTTGGTCATACTCTGAACCGAGATGGGCGCATCTCCACCGACAGCAACATGACCGACATGAATCTGGCGCGAGTGGCGACGTTTGATTGGGGATGGGGCATGCATACGGTGATCTACTCTCCTAAAGTGAAGCGGGCAACGTTATTGGCACCGGCGCGCTCGCCAAGATCGACGGCCTCACCCTGGTAGCGCAATTCAACGCCAGTGGAGTTACCGATTGTCAGCCGATAGGGCGGCTCCCCTTCAACGGTTGCCGACGTGCCGGGTTCCTGAAGACCAACAAAGACACGCTGATTGTTGGCATCGAAGATCTCGGTCCAGGACTGCTGATTGAAGGTGAGCTCAAGGCGATTGCTAACGTCCTCGGTCGCGCTATCGTCTGCTGCTGCATCCGTATCTGATGTTTCCTGGGAAGCAGCCAGGGTCTCTACGTTTTCGGATGCTTCTTCGCCAAGCTGTTCATCATTTGGCTGTTCTTCGTCAAGCGGTTCATCATCAGTTTGTCGACTAGCCAACTGCTCACTGCCAACCTGTGGGTCAGCGTCCTGTAACCCTGTATCTTCGACAGCGTTGATCTGCGCAGTATCCGTGTCTGGTGGGGAGCTGTTGACGGTGCCGGCGGTATCAGCAGGTTCATCGGCCTGGGTGAGGGGCATGGAATCATTCAACGACGCCTGTTGGTCAGTGCCGGTTGTGCTGGTACTGCCTGTGCGCTGGTCTTCATCAGCGATGATTGCTGTCGCCGAGTTGTTATCGGCGTCGCGAGCGGCCGAATTACTGGCTGAAAGGTTGCTGTCCTCGGCGTTCAGTTGAGAGGTATCTTCCAATCCAGGGGGAGTGCTGCCGCCACGACTTTGCCACCACATAACGGTGACTGCAATCAAGCCGAGGATTACCGCCAGAGTGACCAGCTTGAAAAGCACGGCACCAATGCGTGAAGGCGGTTTTTTGACCGATACGGGCGCGATCTTGCGTTCAGCTGTTTCCTGGTTGCCATTGCGCGCTTTATAGGCGTCGAGCACCAGTGTCTCATCGATATTCAGATACCTGGCGTAGGCACGCAGGTAACCGCGACGGTAGGTAGGTACCGGAATCTCGTCGTAATTGTCGTGCTCAAGGCCGTTAATAACGGCAGGACGCAAGTGCAGCGCTTCAGCAGCCTCTTCGACAGAAATGTTAAGTTGTTCACGCTGGCGCTGTAATTGCTCACCGGGAGAAACGGTGGGCGTCTGGTTATATTGTTCTGGTGTGTGTGTATCGCTCATGGCTGAGCATCCTTCAATGAATAAGCGGTGAACAGGGCTTCAGGCAACATTATTCGAACTGGTCAAGCTGACGCTGGTAGTCGGTGGCAATGGCATCTTCGCCGCGACTATAGGCAATATCAATGGCCATCTGCAGCGCCTCGCGGTCTGGTGTTGCCAGCTGCAGATAGGTCTGCATGGACTGCCAGGCCGGTGAGTCATTGCCCTGTGAAAACTCCAGCTCGGCTAAAATGTAATAGCTGCGCGCATAGCGCGGATCTATCTGTTGTGCGCGCTGTAAGGCGTTGCGCGCCAGGTCAATCTGCTCCAAAGCAATATAGCATTGGCCTAAATTAGTAAAAAGCTGTGAACGGCGGGGGTAATTGGCGGCTTGGGAGGCGGTTTCAAGCTGCTCACAAGCCGCTTCATAATCACCCTGTTCATACAGAAAGGCAGCAAAATTATTACGTGCCTGAGTAAAATCCGGTGCATTCTGTAATGCTTGCTGGAAGTGCTCATTGGCAAGCGCTGTCTCCCCCTGTTGCTGATAGACCAGAGCCAGGGCCTGAAGCGCTTCGGCATGTTCAGGTGCAATCTCCAGTGCGCGACTCAAGGCATCCAGTGCACGACCCAAGTTGTTGCGTTCAAAGTAGGCGACGCCCAACTGTGTGTAGGCATCTGCAGCTTCAGGCCGCTGTTGGGCCGTCATATCCGTGTTTGCGGCACAGCCTGATAACCACAGCGTGATCAATAGCGCCGTCAGCAATGCCCCGGAGCGGGGGAGGTGACATCTGCGTGGATTGATCATCGCTATCCTCGGTGCAGGGTGAGTCGTCAAAATGTGTTCATCAAAGCGCCGTGTAAGGCGTAAGTCAAGCCTCTGCCGAACGACGTATTCCACTATAGGCTATCATTGCCGACTTAATCGGCATCGATTTGAATCGACTGAATATAGCGGGCATGGCGTTTGGTGCGATCTTTGACCTGGCCAACCAGCTGGCCGCAGGCTGCATCAATATCGTCACCGCGTGTAGTGCGAATAGTAGCAGTATGTTTCAGATCGTAAAGCCATTGTTGGAAACGCATGCACTGGTTGCGTGAAGGTTTTTCATAACCTGAATGGGGGAAAGGGTTAAATGGAATCAGGTTGATCTTGCAAGGCAGTTCATCCAGCAGTGTTGCCAGTTCTTCGGCATGCTGCTGCTGATCGTTAACATCCTTGATCAGAGTGTACTCAATCGTAATGAGCCGATTGTCAGCGCACTTCGACAGGTAGCGATGACAGGCATCAATCAGGCACCTGATATTATATTTGCGATTGAGCGGCACCAGTTCGGTGCGCAATTCATCGTTGGCTGCATGCAGGGAGATCGCCAGGCTGACGTCTATGTCGTCACCCAGCTTGTCGATCATCGGGACCACGCCGGACGTTGACAGTGTGACTCGGCGTTTTGACAGTCCATAGCCGTTATCATCAAGCATCAGCTTCATGGCGGGCACAACGTTATCGTAGTTGAGCAGCGGCTCGCCCATGCCCATCATTACCACGTTGGTTACCGGCCGATTGCCTGAATCCCTGCGCGGGCCGACACTGCGTTGAGCCACCCATACCTGGCCAATAATTTCAGCAGCGGTCAGGTTGCGTTGAAAACCCTGCTTGCCCGTTGAACAGAAGCTGCAGTCCAGCGAGCAACCTACCTGTGAAGAGACGCACAGGGTTCGGCGCTTGCCGTTATCCGCAGGAATCAGCACGGTCTCGACATAGCTGCCATCTTCCACTTCCAGCACCCATTTGCGTGTACCGTCATTGGAAGCGCCTTCGTAAACAACTCCGGGGCCGCGAATCTCAGCCACTTTGGCAAGTTTTTCGCGCAGCGGTTTGGAAAGGTTGGTCATCGCTGCAAAGTCGTCACAGCCTTCATGGTGGATCCATTTCATCATCTGGCTGGCGCGAAATTTCTTTTCGCCAATGGCCAGGAAGAAAGCTTCCATCTGCTCGCGAGACATTCCGAGCAGATTCTGGCGTTGGGGGGTGGATTCGGCCGTCGGCGTTTGCTCTGGCGTGTGTGACGATACAGCAGGGTCTGATTGGGCAGCGGTGGTGGTCATGATGGTCAGCGTTCAGAAAAGAGGCGGGGGCTTGGACCCCCGCAAAAATGGCCGGCAACAGGCGTTGGTACGGCGCTGGTCTGCCTGCTTAGCGCGGGCAGATTTCGTCGTTGCCGAAGAAATAGGTGATTTCACGCTCGGCGCTTTCCGGTGAATCAGAACCATGGACAGCGTTGGCGTCAATAGTTTCCGCAAAATCGGCACGAATGGTGCCGGGAGCCGCTTCTTTTGGATTGGTAGCGCCCATCAGCTCGCGGTTCTTGCTAATAGCATCGTCACCTTCAAGCACCTGAACCACGACGGGGCCAGAGGTCATAAAGCCAACCAGATCCTTGAAGAACGGACGCTCTTTGTGTTCGGCATAGAAGCCGCCGGCTTTCTCTTCGGACAGGTGCAGCATTTTGGCAGCTACTACCTTGAGGCCAGCTTTCTCAAAGCGGGCAATGATATCGCCAATGGCGTTCTTTGCTACAGCGTCGGGTTTGATAATAGAGAGCGTGCGTTCAGTCGCCATGTAGATCTCCTGAAAAGGCTATACAGAAATCGCCGCCCTGAATGGCCAGAGCGGCATATCAAAAAGGTCAGCAGTCGGGAACCTCGAACTGCGCGGGGCGATTATAGCGTTTCCCGCCGGTAATGAATACGGGCGTATTGGCGCTGGCGCTTTTAAACCGTAAAGCTTTCGCCACAGCCGCATTCGTCCTTGATATTCGGATTATTGAAGCGGAAATAACGGTTGAGTCCTTCGTTGACGAAGTCGACTTCACTGCCGTCAAGCATCTCCAATGCTTCACGGTCGACGAATACCTTGGCGCCGTGAGCTTCGAAACTGATATCAGTTGCGTCAGCCTCATCTGCAAAGTCAAGGACATAGCTGAAGCCGGAGCAGCCGCTGGGCTTGACTGAAACCTTTAGCCCCAATCCTTTGCCGCGCTCGTCAATAACGTGGTGGATCTGTTTGGCTGCGGCGGGTGTGATGGTCAATGATGCCATGATGGTCTCTCCTGAAAATATTAGCGTAAGCCTTCAACAGCGTGGGCCAGCACGCGCAAGGTATGCTCAATGTCGTCCTGGGTGGTGTAACGCCCGAGGCTGAAACGCAGGGATGCCAATGCCAGCCGGCGCGGGAGGCCTATCCCCAGAAGTACATAGGAAGGGTCTACGCTGGCTGAGTTGCAGGCAGAGCCGGTGGATACGGCTATATTACGTAGTGCCATCAACAGCGGTTCTGCCTCAACGCCGTCAAATGCAACGTTGATAATGTTGGGTACCGCATTATCGGCGGGTGAATTCAGGAAAACGCCGCCAATCTGTTGTAAGCCATTGAGAAAGTCCTGCCTGAGATGGGTGATGCGCTGCTGCTCTTCTGTACTGTACTGCTGTGCCAGGGCAAAGGCTTCTCCCATGGCGGCAATCTGGTGAGTGGGCAAGGTGCCGGAACGCATGCCGCGTTCATGTCCGCCACCGTGAATCAAGGCTTCGATACGCAGCGAGGAATCCCGCTTGACATACAGGGCTCCCACGCCCTTGGGGCCATAGGCCTTGTGCCCGGAAAGTGACATCAGATCTACTGACTGGGCAACGACATTCAGCTCGATGCGGCCTACGGCCTGGGCTGCATCGGTGTGAAAGGCAGCGCCAGACTGATGGGCTATTTCAGCAAGCGCCTTGATATCATTGATGCTGCCAAGCTCGTTATTGACCGCCATCAAGGACACCAGGGCGGTATCATCGCGCATGACCTCACGCAATTGCGTAGGCGTTATGCAGCCATCATTGCCCGGTTTGAGCCAGGTCACTTCTACGCCTTCGGACTCCAGCGCCTTGGCAGTATCCACCACGGCCTTGTGTTCGATAATTGACGTTACCAGATGGCGGCCACGGGCCCGGTTGGCCCGCATGAAGCCGGTAAGCGCCAGGTTATCGGCCTCGGTCGCGCCGCTGGTCCAGACGATTTCTCTTGGGTCGGCGTTGATGGTATCAGCCACTTGGCGCCGCGCGTGCTCCACCGCCTGTTCTGCCTGCCAGCCGGACATATGGCTGCGTGAGGCCGGGTTAGCAAACAGCTGATCAACCGTCAGATAGCGTTGCATTACTGTCGCCACGCGCTCATCCACCGGAGTAGTGGCCGCGTAATCAAGATAAATGGGGCGGTTAGGCGTGGAAGGCATGAAATACTCTGTGATAAACACGCTGTGATTATGGCGTTGAGGCAAAAATACCGGCATCCAGTCGAGCTTGCTGGCGAGACGCTACCTGCTGCACATCGTTACGCTGAAGCAGTTGTTCCAGCGTAACGTCGTCAAGAAACTGGCGGATTTGACCGGACAGCTCACACCACAGATGATGGGTCAGGCAGGTGTCGCCCTGCTGACAATCAGAAAGGCCATGGCAGCGAGTGGCATCAACAGTTTCGTTGACCGCGTCAATTACCAGGGACACGCTGATCTCGCTGGCCGGTCGTGCCAGCAGATAACCGCCGCCAGGACCGCGCACGCTCTTGACCAGGCCAGCGCGTCTCAAGCGAGCAAACAGCTGCTCAAGATACGATAGGGAAATTCCCTGACGTTGCGAAATATCGCCCAGGCTGGTGGGGCTGATGCCCGCGTTGATCGCCAGATCAAGCATGGCGGTCACTGCATAGCGGCCTTTGGTCGTTAATCGCATGGCGACACCTTGGATAACATTAATGACGCCATTATGGGAAAGCCCGACTGCTTTGGTCAACCTTTACTTGAGGGCGTCTTGTCGGTGTCCGTACGCTTGCCCGTTAATGCATGAGTGTCAGCATCACGAGAGTGACGCGTCGTCTTGCCTTTGGCTGACAGTGGCGGGCAGCCGTTATCGGCTTCGTCAAGAATGTCAGCGAAGTCTTCATTACGCAGTTCTGGTAACTGGCTACCCCGGTAGCTGGCATCCAGCTTGGAAAGCGTTGAGCACATCCGCTCGATCCGCTCGTCCACTGCATGCATGTGGTCAAGCATAGCCTGCATGGAGCGTGCTACCGGGTCGGGCATATCCTGGCTGACCCCATAGGCGTCAAAGCCGAACTTCTTGTGGATGGCTTCCCGGCGAGCAGGGTCGATATCAAGCTCTTCCTCCACATCCGGGTCGGCGCGCTTGACGATCTTACCGGGAATCCCGACCACGGTCGCGCCAGCGGGCACTTCCTTGGTGACCACGGCGTTGGAGCCAATCTTGGCGCCTTCCCTGACGGTGAAAGGGCCAAGAATCTTGGCGCCAGCACCCACAATCACCCCGTTTTCAAGGGTAGGGTGGCGTTTCCCTTTATTCCAGCTGGTGCCACCCAAGGTCACACCGTGGTAAAGCGTGACATCATTACCAATGACTGCTGTCTCACCAATCACCACGCCCATGCCATGGTCAATAAAAAATCGCCGCCCTATGGTGGCGCCAGGATGAATCTCAACCCCTGTCAGCCAACGGGAAAAAGTTGAAAGTGTCCGTGCCAGCCATTTGGCATTCTTTTTCCACAGCCAATGGTTCAGCCGGTGCAGTAGCAGGGCATGCAAACCCGGATAATTGGTAAGCACCTCCATGAAATTACGCGCCGCCGGGTCGCGGTCAAACACACTGTTGATATCTTCACGCAGGCGTTCAAACATGCGGTAGTCCTATCGTGGTTTATCGACACATGTCATCGGCCAGAGCAAACAGCGCGATGTCAGTCGTTAAAAAGGTATTTAAGAAATTGAACGTTAATGGTGAGGGCAGTGGCGCTGCTATTCAAGCCAGCTCATTCGTGTGTCGATGGGTTGTCAGGGGTAGCCTTTATTCTGGCTGCCTGCTTTTCGGTGGCGGTTAATATGCCTCGCAGGATATTCAGCTCTATCTGTTCCGGTCGGGCGCGCAGGTAAAGCCTGCGTAAACGTGCCATCAGCTGGCGCGGCTTTGCCGGATCATGAAACTCGATGGCAACCAGGGTGCGCTCCAGGTGCTCAAAATAGCGTTCCAGATCAGCGTGAGTGGCCAGTGTGTCATCGTGCTCGTCAGACAGCTCAGGCGCTTGAGTTTGTGTTGCCAGCCAGGCCAGACGGCATTCGTAGGCTACCACCTGCACGGCAGCGGCAAGGTTGAGTGAGCTGAAATCAGCGTTGGTGGGGATGTGCACATGGGCATTGCAGCGCTGCAGTTCGGCGTTGGTCAGGCCGCTATCTTCGCGCCCGAACACCAATGCCACCCGCGAACCAGACGGCTGGCACTCTGAGGGCAGGCGTTCCGCCAACTCCCGTGGAGATACCATCGGCCAGGGCAGGGTGCGCGAGCGGGCACTGGCGCCCACGGTGAAGGTGCAGTCGGCCACGGCGTCTTCGAGATCTGTGTGAATACGAGCATTATGCAGCAGATGATCCGCGCCAGAGGCGCGTGAAATACTCTCCTGATGAATCAACTCGCAGCGTGGGGCGACAACAGCAAGGTCGCTCAGCCCCATATTGTGCATGGCGCGGGCAACGGCGCCGATATTGCCAGGGTGACTGGTACCAATGAGAACAATGCGCAGACGATCAAGCATAGTAGGATCCGCGTTAGGAGCAGGTGACGGAAAGCGAGCACGCGGCCAGCGAAACTGTATACATAAGAGTATTATGTAGAGCCCCGCTACACGCACTGCTATAAAGCGCAAAAGTCTAGCATGGATGCGCTGAGACAAGGTAAGAAGGGAGGGGCAAATGACAATACGGCGAGGCAGCATGCCTGGCCGTATTGCCTGACACTGGGTTAGAAGGTGTAGCTGACCCCGAGAGTCACCACCGGGAAGACGGACAGTTCATCGGCATCTTCCTGAAGTTTGCGTTCCTCTTCACGCAGGTCTGAGGCCAGTTGAACGTTTGATTGCTCAATGCCACTGGCAGTGCTCAGGCTGACATCAACATCCGTGGTCATTACCCCAAGCTCTGAGAAAACTCCAAAGCCTGAACGATGCGACGAGCGCCAGCCAACCCCCACATAAGGCTGAACGCTATCGGCAATGACCAGGGAGCCATTGAGTGAGCCAATTTCTTCCTGGCGATAAAGGGTGCCATTGAACTCGAACTCACCGCCTGAGAGGTTGGAAGTGCCGTTCACGTCTGCTGTCATATCCGGCAGTGCGGCGCCCGCCGTCAGGTAAAAACGGCCTGCAAAGGGGAAATAGTCAAACTTGAGCATGCCTGCCTGAAGGCCGATATCACCGCTATAGTTGATGTCGTCGGTTTCGTAATCACCGCTGTAATCCAGCCCATCAGTATAGTTCGCTGAGACCGAAAAACGCTCATGAAAGCGCCATGATGCTTCTGGCCCGATGCCTGTTGTGCCTGCCATCGCGCCGATGGTCAATGTGCTTTCAAATGCTTGCGCCGAGCTTGCGGCCAGCAAGCCACCAAGTGCCATGAATGCAATTGCTTTTTTCATTGTTGGGATCCCTTGAATGATTTTTGCCTTCAGTCTGATGCAGAAGGTTAAGCAATATTAACATTCTGGAGGTTGTTTGCCCTTCCTACTTATGTGGGTAAGTGTAAGTAGTGGTTGTTCGGGCGTATTCATAAGGTCATGGCGAGCTGCTGGGGGCTCTGTTAGAATACGCACATATGACGGCATTGCACTCCGTCGTTAACGATATTCGTTCTTTAACATTTCTGTTCTTTAGCGCCGCCCTTGACAACTTTTTTCAAGGGCAGGCCGGAAGTTCGCATCATAAAGGCCCCCTCATGAATCCAATGGTTCAGTTTACCCTGCGTGCTGCGCGTAGCGCCGTCGAGCAGTTCCTTCGTATCCGTGAGCGTATCGAAAACGCTCACGATGAAGCCAACCTTGAGCGTTTGCTTGAAGAAGCCGCACGCAAGGCTGAAGCCACTATTGTGCAGCAACTCGAGCGCGGTTATCCGCAGCATGGCCTGGTAGGCCGTTACACTGACCATAAAGCAGGCGTGGATGAAGGTGCTGATGTCGTCTGGAAAATCGAGCCCATGCACGGATATTCCAATCTGGCAGTAGCGGGCAAAGGTTTTGCGCTGTCAGTCGTGTGTCTGGTGAAGAACCGCCCTGAGCATGCGGTCATCCTCGCCCCCTTTGCTGATGACGAATACATCGCCAGCCGTGGCCGGGGGGCTCAGTACAACGGTAAGCGTATGCGGGTCAGCAGGCCAACAGCGGTGGCCGGAACGCGCAGCGCAATGAGCCTGCCGGAAAGCTGGCTGCGCTCGCGTCATTTACCCGCCTACCTGACGCTTACCCAGCAGTTGGCACCGCAACTGGAAACCCTGGTGGCCACAGGCAGTGGTTTGCTGGACATTTGTGAAGTAGCCACCGGTCGCGTTGATAGTGCCTTTGTGCTGGGCATTGAAGAACAGGATATGCAGGTGGGTACTCTGCTGCTCAAAGAGACCGGTGCACTGATCGGTACGCCGGACGGTAAGCCGTCAATCAGCACAGAAGGTTTGTTGATGGCTGCTGGCCCGCGCCTTTACAAGGCACTGATCAAGCAGTTAGCACCGCACTTCTGAAATGCGGCTGATAATCGTCTGGCGGGTTAGCCTGCCCAGTCATTAAAAACACCCTGTGGAGGTGACTCCGCAGGGTGTTTTTTATGGGCGCTTGATGGCTTTTGTCTTACTGGCCATCAAGCATCAGGCCAGGCCTGAATCAGGGCAGTTCATCTTCTTCATCAACATCCTTGCGCGCCGGAATCAGGTCTTCGCGCTTGAGCTTCAACGGCAGCAGCAAAGCACCTGAAATGTAGATGGACGAGAAAGTACCAATCACCACGCCAATCAGCAGGGCCAGGGCAAAGTTCTCGATCATGTCGCCGCCCAGCAGCAGTAGGGCCAGCAACACCAGTAAGGTGGTACCTGACGTGGCCAGTGTACGCGACAGCGTGGCGTTGATGGCTTCGTTGAAAATGGCCGACATGTCGTCAATCTGTGAGGTGCGGATGGCTTCACGAATACGGTCATAGACCACAATGGTGTCGTTCAGCGAATAGCCGATCACTGCCAGAATGGCGGCCAGGACGGTCAGGTCAAACTCGATGTTGAAAAGCGCAAAGAGGCCGATAACGATAATCACGTCATGCAAAAGCGCCATCAGTGCGCCAATCGCAAACTTGTATTGAAAGCGAAAGGCCACGTAGAGCATCACCACGCCAAGGGCAACGAGCATGCCCATGCCGCTCTGGTCGCGTAGCTGATCGCCCACCTGGGCGCCGACAAATTCGGCGCGTACAAGATCCACCTGTGTGCCGCTGTCGCGCAGCAAGCTAACTACCTGGTCGCCTACATCCGGGTCGAACGCTTGCTGCAGGCGAATCAGCACCTCGGTAGACGCACCAAAGGTCTGTACGGCAACATCGCGGAAACCCTGCTCTTCAAGCAGCTGGCGTATGGCATCCAGTGAGGGCGCATCTGCGTAACGTACTTCAATCAGGGTGCCGCCGGTAAAGTCCAGCCCCAGGTTGAGCTGTAGAAAAAAGATCGCAATGACCGAGATCAAAAGGACTGCCGCTGACACAATAAAGGCCAGTTTGCGGCGTCCCATGAAGTCGATCTGCCTATCCGTGATGGGTTTCATTATCACCTCTTGAAATCTGTGCCAAACGCTGTGATCAGATCCACAGCTTTTTAACGGGTTTGCCGCCGTAGGTCAGGTTCACCATGGCACGTGTGACCAGCAGCGCAGTAAACAGTGAGGTCAGGATGCCGATGGACAGCGTTACGGCAAAACCCTTGACCGGCCCGGTACCGATGGAAAACAGGATGATAGCCACTAGCAGGGTGGTGATATTGGCATCCACGATAGAAGTGAAGGCGCGCTCATAACCTGCATTGATCGCCTGCTGCACCGATAAGCCATTACGCAGTTCTTCGCGTATACGTTCGAATATCAGCACGTTGGCATCCACGGCCATGCCAAGTGTCAGTACGATGCCAGCAATGCCGGGCAGGGTTAGGGTGGCGCCAAGCATCGACATGACGGCCACCAGCAGGGTGAGGTTGAGCGCCAGTGCCACGTTGGCAAACACGCCAAACATCTTGTAACGCACCAGCATGAACAGCACTACCAACAGCAGGCCGATCTGTACGGAAAGAATCCCACGCTCGATATTTTCCTGGCCAAGGCTTGGGCCAATAGTGCG
>JBNJGW010000047.1:0-19527 GCA_051748005.1 Pseudomonadota bacterium
GCGCAAGGCGGCATTGCCGCCGTGCTCTCCCCCGCTGACAACCTGAATGCCCACGTTCAGGATACCCTGGTAGCAGGCGATGGCCTGTGCGATGAAGCCGCCGTGCGTTTTACTGTGGAAAATGGTCCAGCGGCCATACAGTGGCTGATTGACAGCGGCGTCCCTTTTACCCCGGATACCTCACCTGACGCTCCGTTCCCTTACCACTTGACGCGGGAAGGTGGCCACAATGCGCGGCGCATCATTCATGCCGATGACGCCACAGGCAAGGCGGTGGTCGAGACTCTCCATCATAACGCCCAACAGCATCCCAATATCACCCAGTGCGATAACCTGAACGTGGTTGACCTGTTCGCCAACCAGGCCGGAGTTTGCAGCGGCGCACTGGCAGTTGATAACGATGGCCAGAGCCACACTCTATATGCCCATTACACGGTGCTGGCAACCGGCGGTGCGAGCGGTCTCTTTCAGCACACCACAACCCCCTCACCCAATAGCGGCGAAGGCATGATGATGGCAGCCAACCTGGGTGCCTCACTGATGAATCTTGAATTCCAGCAGTTTCATCCGACCTGCCTATACGACCCGGATGGCCCGGCATTCCTGATCAGTGAAGCAGTCAGAGGTGAAGGCGGCAAGCTGATCAATCAGCAGGGCGAACGTTTTATGCCAAGCATTGATGCCCGCGCCGAACTGGCCCCACGCGACGTGGTCGCCAGGGCAATCGATGCACAAATCCAGGCAGGCACATTGGGCCACGTATGGCTGGATATCAGCCATCTGGGTGAAGAGGCCATTCGCCATCATTTCCCTACCATTCTTGCACACTGTGCTGCACGGGGCATCGACATCACCCAGGCGCCGATCCCCGTGGTTCCGGCTGCCCATTACAGCTGTGGCGGTGTTGTCACTGATCTGGACGGCGCCACTGAGGTCAGCCATCTTTATGCAATTGGAGAAGTCGCCTGTACAGGCCTCCACGGCGCCAACCGGATGGCAAGCAACTCTCTGTTAGAATGCTTGGTCTTTGCCCGCAGTTGCGCCCAGGCCCTGCTCGCGCGGCCTGCCGTCACGCCCTTCCAACCCTGGGATAGAATCCCACTGGCTACCAGCAACTCTCCTGCTCCGGACCCGGCCACCTTGCATGCAATTCGTCAGTCAATGCGCACCAGCATGAGCCAGCATCTGGCAATAGTCCGTCACCAGCAAGGAATGTCAACGCTTGACCAACAGCTTGACGCGCTGACAAAGCAGCTGAATAAACTGGACCCTGATATGGCCCACCCGGATAGTCGGCGATTACTGCATAGCCTCAAGCTGGCTCGTCTGAGCGTAGTGGCTGCCCAACAGCGGCATGAATCACGTGGACTGCACTACTCACCTGACTGGCCCGAAAAACTGCCCGTCGCTACCCCGTCGCGGCTGCGGCTTACGGATTTACCGAACCTGACAAGCTGATTTCTGAACGGGACATTTGAGTGCTATTCTGAGAGGGAGGGCATCCTGCGAGAAAAGCCATAGTGAGCTAAAGGCCAAAGATAGTTTGCACCTAGCGGCGGAATTGAAGAGTGGAAATTC
Organism: Pseudomonadota bacterium; assembly: GCA_051748005.1. Classification (GTDB taxonomy): domain Bacteria; phylum Pseudomonadota; class Gammaproteobacteria; order Pseudomonadales; family Halomonadaceae; genus Vreelandella. The sequence continues at coordinate 1,579 of JBNJGW010000047.1, forward strand.
AGGAGCGATATAGCAGCAGATACCGGCGCAGTTCTCGCTGCGCCTGTGGTGAGGCGCTATCAGGCCACAACCAGAGGCTTCTTCCACCCACCTTAAGGCATATCAGGTAAGGCCCAAGGTAGCGGCATGTCAGTGCATGAGGGTGACTCAATTCCCCGTTACTCTGCTGCCAACGCCCCTTTAAGACGTGGGCAGCTGGCTCAACCCACAGGGTTTTCGTCTGCCATTGTTGCTGATGGGCACTAAATGGCCAAGCGCGGCTGAAAAATACGCTTAACAGTATCAACCCTAGCAGCCACACCAGTAGCAATAGGCCCCAGCCTGCAAACTGCCAGGCAAGCAGGCTAAGCCCGGCGAAATACAGACAGCCATGGCATACCGCCTGCCCCCTAGAGGGTACGATAGACAGCGTTATCGGTGGTTTCAGCATGTTCCACAATCATCTGGACTATCCGGCGCAGGTGCGGAGTTTCAGGCCATTCGCGACGCATCAGCCAGCCAAAAAGATCCTGATCTTCTTCTGTGATCAGCTGTTGAAAAGCCTTTTGGTCGTCGCTGGCCAGCGTATCGTAACGCTGCTCCAGAAAGGGAATCAGCAACAGATCCAATTCCCACATCCCCCGACGGGAGTGCCAGTATAGCCGCTTGCGTAGAACCGCCTGTGCAGAAGTGTCGTCGTTCAACGTCAGCCTCACTGAATCAATGAAATGAACCATCAGTATACCTGAGCAGGCAGGGCAAGGCAGCCATGCCACTTGCCTACCCAGCAAAGAAACAGTTATTTTTTGCTAGAGGGTTGTTTTACCTCAATTGTTTTATGCACTATTGCACAGTATGCTGAATCAAGTATGACTATTTCAATAACGGTACCCATAACGGCACCTGAGACGATGCCGCCAAGGCACTAAGGCCTAACGAGTTCGCATGGAGCTTACTGATGACTAAATCAGAACTGATCGAACAAATCGCTATGCGACAGCCAGAGCTGTCTGCCAAAGACGTTGAGACCGCCGTCCGATTGATCCTTGATGATATTACCGACACCCTGTCAGAAGGAGGACGGGTGGAAATTCGCGGTTTTGGCAGTTTTTCACTGCATTACCGCGAACCTCGCACCGGACGAAACCCCAAGACGGGTGACCCGGTAAAACTGGATGGAAAATACGTTCCCCACTTCAAACCCGGCAAGGAGCTCCGCGAACAGGTAGATGCCAGCCGCACTCTTGGCTATTGAATCACAAAAAATACCATCAAACGCGGTCTCTGCGACCTTATGCGGGATGACGTAAGGCAAAGAGTCATACACAATAGCGTTATTGCATTCGTCATAAATCAGGAAACCTAAACATGCGTTGGATCAAAGGGCTGATTCTAGCCGTCATCTTATTAGTGGTGCTTTTGGTTGGCATTCTGTTTGCTGTCAACAATCAACAGACGATTGGCCTTAACCTGATCTGGTTGGAGTTGCCACCCATATCACTCTCCGTCTGGCTGCTGGCCACTCTGACAGCCGGCGTCATTCTGGGAATGGTCGCCATGCTGGGTGTTTATGCGCGTCTCAAGGCACATCTGGCTCGCGCTCAGCGTCGCAACAAACAGCAACAGAAAGAACTTGATCGTTTGCGTACTCAGGAGCTGAAGGAACTGGCCTAAATGCTCGATGCCATGCTGCTGATCGTGTTGATGGCAGCGATTGCCATCGGTTACGGTTTGGGCTATCGACAAGCCAACAGACGTGCGTCGTTAAACGCCAAGGTATCGTCTCTGGCACCTCGACGGGAATACTTTGTCGGGCTTAATTATCTGCTTAACGAGCAGCCCGATGAAGCCATTCACACCTTTATTCAGGCGCTTGAAGTCAACAGTGAAAACGTTGACACCCATATTGCCCTGGGCAAGCTGTTCCGAACCCGCGGAGAAGCCGATAAAGCAGCGCGCATCCACCAGAATCTGCTGGCCCGCCCGGCTTTAAGCCCACAGCAGAATGAACAGGTCCAGCTTGAGCTGGCTCGCGACTTTATCGCTCTGGGTGTCCACGACCGCGCCCAGCGGCTACTTCGCGGGATCATTGAAAATCCTCAACAGGACACCCAGCGCATCAGTGCCAAACGCCTGCTGGTTGACCTACTGGAACGCGAAAAAGCCTGGCAGGAAGCGTTGGACATTCTCTTGCCGATGCTCAAGTACCAACCCCGGATGGCGCGTCCTGCCGCCCATTGGCTTTGTGAAACCGCCCAAGAAGAGATCCACCATGCCAGCCGCTCACTGGCCAAACGTCACCTGAAAAAGGCTCTGCAATTGGACCCTGCCTGTGCGCGGGCCTACCTGCTACTGGCAGAACTGGAGATAGACAATGGCCACCATCAGCATGCCATCGCTCATCTGCAGAAACTTGCACAACACGCCCCCGCGCATATCCCCAGCATGCTACCCACCCTTGAGCGTGCCTACTGGCTTGGTAATGACATAGACGGCTACAGACAACATCTATCGTCACTGGTTGAGCGTGCCCCCCTTACTAGTGTGATCATTCGGTTAAGTGAACAGATACGTCTACAGGACGGTGTCGAGGAGGCAATCAGGATCACCGGGGACTTACTTGCCAGGGCCCCAAGCCTGGGCGGCCTGGATCACCTGATTGATCTTTACATCGAAAGCCAGCAGTTGGGTGGCCGCGTACAGCCGGATGAGCGTCTGTTACTGCTCAAACACCATACTCACGCCTTGCTCAAAAACCGTTCGCGCCACCGTTGCGGTCACTGCGGTTTCAGCTGTGATACCTTACGATGGCAATGCCCCAGCTGCCGCCACTGGGGCAGTATAGAACCCGTCACCGGCGTGGAAGGCGAATAGCTGGCAACCTCGCTTACTGGTCAGCAGCCCGTTCAGGGTAATTCAGCTAAAATTGCCGCCAGCGCTGCCATGGGATCCTCAGCCTGAGTAACTGGCCTGCCCACCACCAGGTGCGTACTTCCCGCACTCATGGCCGCTGCAGGCGTCATAATACGTTGCTGATCATCCACTGCGGCAAAAGCTGGACGGATGCCCGGTGTCACTTTCAGAAAATCATCCCCACAAGATCGCCGGATAGCCGCCGACTCCTGCGCCGAACACACAACCCCATGCAAACCACTCTGCTGAGCCAGGCGCGCCAGATGCTCGACCTGCTCGGCCGGTGACACTGATACTCCCGTTTCATGCAGTTCCTCAGCGCTCAGGCTGGTCAGTACGGTGACGGCTATCAAATGCGTTGCAAGGCGCTGTGACTGCAAACGCTCAACGGCAGCCTCCATCATCCTGTGCCCACCACTGGCATGCACGTTGACCATCCACACACCCTGCTCGGCCGCCGCCTGCACGGCGCCTGCTACGGTGTTGGGAATATCGTGAAACTTCAGATCCAGAAATACCTCAAAGCCCCGGCCATGCAGGGCTTCCAACACAGCGGGCCCGCTGCGGGTAAACAGCTCTTTGCCTACCTTGACACGGCACTGGGCCGGGTCGAGCTGATCAGCCATGCACAGGGCCGCATCCAGTGAAGGATAATCCAAGGCAATAATAAGAGGAGAGTTGACTGCCACAGAAGCGCTCCATTTACCCGTCAATAAAAGTCTGGAGTATAGCAGTCTGGTGATCAGCGTAATCCCTGCATGACAAAAAATTGCGAGATCTCTTACAAACAGGCAAGCCGATGTCTTACAGCAATTATAATAACTTTAGCTAATTTAGAAGAGTGGCAAGCCAGAAGGCTCGGCACGCCCCACACCAAAAGATCTAACATCGCAAAGGAGAAAGACGATGAAAATCACCACAAAAGGATGGCTGGCAGCACTTTTGATCACCACGTGCCTGGGCCTGTCTTCGCCCCTGCTGGCACAGCAGGTTGCCCCGATCAATATCAATACCGCCGATGCGGCCCTGCTGGAAGAACTTCCCGGCATAGGGCCTTCTCGCGCTGAAGCCATCATTCAGGAGCGTGAAACCAACGGAGAGTTCACCAGCGCTGACGACCTTACCCGAGTAAGCGGTATCGGCAATGCCACAGTAGAAGGCCTCAAAGACCAGATTGAATTCTGATTCGTAGCTTCAAACACATTCACCCATACTCACGTTTCAGCTACCCGGTAACATTCGGGTAGCTGAAGTCGTGAGCAGTACTTAGGGCTGAAGTGTAGCTCTAGAAGCTATCGCCGGGAACCCGCACCCACCCTTCCATCAGTATGCGCGCACTGCGGCTCATCACCGCCTGATCAATTTGCCAGCGCCCTTCTATCAGGCTGGCTTCAGCGCCTACCTGTAAACTGCCGGAAGGATGCCCAAAGGTAACGGCATTAAGCTTGCCACCACCCGCTGCCAGGTTCACCAGAGTGCCTTCGATCGCCGCCGCGGCACCAATCGCTACGGCAGCCGTACCCATCATGGCATGATGAAGTTTACCCATGGAAAGCGCACGAACCAGAAGGTCGACGTCCTCGGCTCTGACAGCCTTGCCACTTGATGCCGTGTAGCTGGCTGGCGGCGCAACAAAGGCCACCTTGGGGGTATGCTGGCGACTGGCTGCCTCGCTGAGATCGCTGATCAGCCCCATCTTGAGTGCTCCATAAGCGCGAATGGTCTCGAACTTTTCAAGTGCTGCTGGATCGCCATTGATCGCTTCCTGCAGCTCAGCGCCGGTGTAGCCAATTTCGTCGGCGTTGACAAACACCGTTGGGATGCCGGCATTGATCATGGTCGCCTTGAGTGTGCCAACGCCAGGGACTTCAAGATCATCCACCAGGTTACCGGTCGGGAAGATGGCGCCTTCACCGTCTGCAGGATCCATAAAGGCCACGGGCACTTCGGCAGCGGGGAAGGTCACCCCATCCAGCTCGAAATCGCCGGTTTCCTGCACTTCACCGTTAGTGATGGTTACCCTGGCAACGATGGTTTTCTGGATATTCACCTGCCAGATGCGCACTTCAAGCACGCCGTTCTCGGGTATCCGCGCAGAGTCCACCAGGCCGTTGTTCACCGCAAAAGGCCCCACCGCCGCTGACAGGTTGCCGCAGTTGCCGCTCCAGTCAACAAAGGGTTTATCAATAGACACCTGGCCAAACAGGTAATCCACGTCATGCTCGGCGGATTCACTTTTTGACAGAATCACGGTCTTGCTGGTACTGGACGTAGCACCGCCCATACCATCAATCTGCTTCTGGTACGGGTCTGGGCTGCCGATCACCCGCAGCAGTAATTTATCCCGGGCTTCGCCGGGCACCTGCGCGGCTTCAGGCAGGTCGATCAGGTTGAAAAATACGCCTTTACTGGTGCCGCCTCGCATATAGGTGGCCGGAATTCTGATCTGTGGCACTGAAATCATGGTCTTGCTCCACGGCTAACATCTGATAAAAAGCCCGGCACACCAGGGTGCCGGGCCTATTCTGATCATCAAAGGATGATACGTCTTTGCAACCCGGTATCGGGGTCAGGCCGTTTCACTGGATTCCAGGAAATCCTGGGCGAAACGCTGCAGTACGCCACCCGCTGTGTAGATGGTGACTTCTTCAGCGGTATCCAGACGGCAGATAACCGGCACACGTTCAACCTCGCCGCTCGCGCGATGAATAACCAGGGTCAGCTCGGTACCCGGCGAAAGCTCGCCTTCAACGTCATAGATTTCAGTACCGTCCAGTGCCAGCGTATGACGCGTCGTGCCCGACTGGAATTGCAGCGGCATCACACCCATGCCAATCAGGTTGGTACGGTGAATGCGCTCAAAACCTTCGGCCACAATCGCTTCAACGCCAGCAAGCGCGACGCCCTTGGCTGCCCAGTCACGTGATGACCCCTGGCCATAATCGTCACCGGCAATGATGATCAATGGCTGCTTACGCTCCATGTAGGTTTCAATGGCTTCCCACATCCGCGTCACCTTGCCCTCCGGCTCGATACGTGCCAACGAGCCCTGCTTCACCTCACCGTTTTCATCACGCACCATTTCATTAAACAGCTTGGGGTTGGCAAGTGTTGCACGCTGAGCGGTCAGGTGGTCACCACGGTGGGTGGCGTAGGAGTTGAAGTCCTCTTCCGGCAGGCCCATCTTGTGCAGGTATTCGCCAGCGGCGCTGTTCATCATGATGGCGTTGGACGGCGACAGGTGATCGGTGGTGATATTGTCAGGCAGAATCGCCAGCGGGCGCATGTTTTTGAGGTTACGCTCGCCAGACATCTTGCCTTCCCAATACGGCGGACGACGGATGTAGGTGCTCTGCGGCCGCCATTCATACAGTGGCTCGATCTGCGCCTTGGCACTCTTATCTATATCAAACATGGGGATATAGGTCTGGCGGAACTGCTCGGGTTTAACCGCTGTTTTGACGATAGCATCAATTTCAGCATCGTCTGGCCAGATATCCTTCAGAGTGACCGGATTACCATCGGCATCATGGCCCAGCACATCCTTTTCAATATCAAAACGGATGGTACCGGCAATCGCGTAGGCCACTACCAGCGGCGGCGAGGCAAGAAATGCCTGCTGGGCATGGGGATGAATACGCCCATCAAAATTGCGGTTACCTGACAGAACCGCTGTGGCATAGAGATCACGCTCAATGATTTCCTGCTGGATTTTCGGATCCAGAGCACCCGACATGCCGTTACAGGTGGTGCAGGCATAGGCGACTACCCCAAACCCCAGCTGCTCCAGCTCGTCCATCAAGCCGGCATCTTCCAGATACATCTTGACCGTCTTGGAGCCCGGCGCCAGGGAAGACTTGACCCAGGGTTTACGGATCAATCCGAGTTTATTGGCGTTACGTGCAATCAGGCCGGCCGCTACCATGTTGCGTGGGTTGGAAGTGTTGGTACAGCTGGTAATGGCGGCAATGATCACAGCGCCATCCGGCATCTTGCCTTCGGCCTCTTCAGCACGCGCCGCCTCCAGACCAACGGCAATGCCACGCTGGGCCAGCTCAGAGGTGGGCAGCTTGGCATGCGGCTTTGAAGGCCCTGCCAGGGTGCGATAAACCGATGACAGGTCAAACTCCAGCACACGCTCGTAAGTGACGCCCTTGAGGTCATCCGCCCACAGACCCGTCTGCTTGGCATAGGTTTCCACCAGCGCCACTTGGTCGTCATCACGCCCGGTCAGCTTAAGATAATCAATGGTCTGGCCATCAATGTAGAACATGGCCGCCGTGGCGCCATATTCCGGGGTCATATTGGAAATAGTCGCACGGTCGCCCACGGTCAGGCTGTCAGCGCCCTCACCGAAGAATTCCAGGTAGGCACCGACCACCTTGGATTCACGCAGGAACTCGGTAATCGCCAGCACCATATCGGTACCCGTGACGCCCGGCTGCAGCTTGCCGGTCAGCTTGACGCCGACAATGTCCGGCAGGCGCATCATGGAGGCACGGCCGAGCATGACGCTTTCCGCCTCAAGACCACCGACACCGACAGAAATGACCCCCAGGGCATCGACCATCGGCGTGTGGCTGTCCGTCCCCACACAGGTATCCGGAAAAGCCACGCCGTGGTGCTTTTGGACCACCGGCGACATCTTTTCCAGATTGATCTGGTGCATGATGCCGTTACCCGGCGGAATCACGTCGACGTTTTCAAAGGCCGTCTTGGTCCAGTTGATAAAGTGGAAACGGTCATCGTTACGGCGATCTTCCACCTGACGGTTTTTCTCGAAGGCATCCTTGTCAAAACCGGCATGCTCGACCGCCAGAGAGTGGTCAACAATCAACTGGGTAGGCACCACAGGATTGACCTTGGCTGGGTCACCGCCCATTTCAGCAATCGCATCACGCAGGCCTGCCAGATCAACCAGCGCCGTCTGGCCTAGAATGTCGTGGCACACCACGCGGGCGGGGTACCAGGGGAAATCCAGGTCACTGCGGCGCTCAATCAGCTGCTTGAGAGCATCGGTCAGCATAGCCGGGTCGCAGCGGCGCACCAGCTGTTCGGCCAACACGCGGGAAGTGTAAGGAAGCTGGGCATAGGCGCCCGGCTGGATATCTTCAACGGCCTGGCGGGTGTCAAAGTAATCCAGGTCGGTACCAGGTAAGGGTTTGCGGTAATCGGTATTCATGGCGGCAACTCACGGCGAGAGATCAAAAGACGGGTCAGAAAAGCGCGGGTATCAGCTCCCGACGGCATGGCCGCCGGGAGAATGATCAGAACAGACGCTGCTATCAGTCGCGCTGCTCGATCGGTACCCATTCGCTCTTCTCGGGGCCGGTATAATCGGCACTCGGGCGAATAATGCGGTTGTTGGCGCGCTGCTCGAACACGTGAGCGGCCCAGCCCGTCACCCGCGAGCAAACAAAGATCGGTGTAAACAGCTTGGTCGGAATGCCCATGAAGTGATAGGCACTGGCATGGAAGAAGTCAGCGTTACAGAACAGCTTCTTCTCGCGCCACATCACTTCCTCACAGCGCACGGAAACCGGGTACAGTACGGTGTCGCCGACATCCTGAGAAAGCTTCTCGGACCAATGCTTGATGATCTCGTTACGCGGGTCGGAGGTGCGGTAGATGGCATGGCCAAAGCCCATGATCTTTTCCTTGCGCTCCAGCATGCCCATCATTTCGCGCTCGGCTTCTTCCGGCGAGGTCCAGTCCTCGATCATTTCCATGGCCGCTTCGTTGGCACCGCCGTGCAGCGGGCCACGCAGAGAGCCAATCGCACCGGTCACGCAGGAATGCAGGTCAGACAGGGTCGACGCACAAACGCGAGCAGTGAAGGTAGAGGCGTTGAATTCATGCTCGGCATATAGAATCAGTGACACATTCATCACATCCGCATGCAGCTTGCTGGGCACTTCATCACGCAGCAGATGCAGGAAGTGAGCGCCGACAGAATCATCGTCGGTTTCAGTTTCAATACGCACGCCGTCATGGGAGAAACGGTACCAATAGCAGATGATTGACGGCAGCACAGCGACCAGGCGGTCCGTCGCATCCTGCTGCTCGTCAAAGCTCTGTTCGGTTTCCAGGTTACCCAGCATGGAGGTGCCGGTGCGCATCACATCCATTGGATGCGCGTCCCTGGGAATCTGCTCCAGCACGGCCTTGAGTGCGCCCGGTAAACCGCGCAGGGTTTTCATCTTAGCGATGTAGGCAGAAAGCTCAGCCTGATTGGGCAATTTGCCTTTCAACAGCAGGTAAGCCACTTCTTCGAAGGTCGCTTTTTCGGCCAGTTCCTTGATATCGAAACCCCGGTAAGTCAGGCCCGAACCGGTTTTACCTACCGTACACAGCGCCGTTTCACCCGCGCTTTGCCCACGAAGACCTGCACCACTGTTCTTTGCATCTGCCATCTTACATACTCCTGAAAGCGTTATTTCGTCGTCACGCCTTGGGCATGACGCCTTTTATAGGGGTCAATCTGCGGCTCAGTTGCCGCCCTGTTCGGCAAACAGCTTATCCAGCTTCTGCTCAAAGTCGTGATAGTTGAGGAAGTCATACAGCTCATCGCGGGTCTGCATGATATCCACCACATCACGCTGGTGGCCGTTATCCAGAATGCTTTGATAAACCTTGAGCGCAGCAGCGTTCATGGCACGGAAAGCTGACAACGGATACAGCACCATACGGCAACCCACCTCGCCCAGCTCCTGCTGGCTGAACAGCGGCGTAGCGCCAAATTCGGTAATATTGGCCAGAATCGGCGCATCAACGCGCTCACAGAAGGCTTTGTAATCTTCCAGGGTATGTACCGCTTCAGCGAAGATGGCATCAGCGCCGGCTTCGATACACGCCTGGGAACGCTCGATGGCTGCATCCAGACCATCTTTCTGGAAGGCATCGGTACGCGCAATCAGATAGAAATCCGGGTCAATACGCGCATCGGCGGCGGCCTTAATGCGGTCGACCATCTCGTCCTGTGAGACAATCGCCTTGTTCGGGCGATGGCCACAGCGCTTCTGGGCAACCTGGTCCTCAATGTGAACCGCCGCAACGCCAGCGCGCTGCATCTCCTTGACGGTACGCTCAATGTTGAAGGCGCCGCCCCAACCGGTATCAATATCCACCAGCAGCGGAAGGTCCGTGGCGCCACAGATACGATGCGCATCTTCAACCACATCATTCATCATCGTCATGCCAAGGTCCGGCAGGCCGAAGGAAGCGTTGGCCACGCCGCCGCCCGATAGATAGATCGCCTGATGGCCGACACGCTCTGCCATCATGGCGGTGTAGGCGTTGATGGTACCCAGAATCGGTAGCGGGCGATTGGCTTCCAGCGCGGCACGAAAACGTGCGCCGGGGGAGCGTTGAGAGGAAGCTGATGATGACATGGAGTGTCTCCTTATAGATCCGGTTGGGTGGCCGGCTGGTTGGCCAGCGTCTATAGCTAACTGATCCGCTAGCCTTTTGTTTCTTCTTTCTGTTCAAGTGCTGCTGCATAGCGGTCAGCCACATTTTCACGCGAAGCGCTGACGTGGCGTCGCATCAGCAGTTCTGCCAATTCCGCATCCCCTGCTTCAATCGCATCGACAATACGATGGTGCTCAACAAAGGCGCGATGAGGCCGCGAACCGCTGGCACTGAACTGGGTGCGATACAGCCGCACCAGGTAATAAAGGTCATCGCATAACAGATTCATCAACATCTTGTTATGGCTACCTTGTACAATACGGTAGTGAAAATCCAGATCCCCTTCACGCTGGTAATAGGCCTCACCGCGCTTGAGGTCGTCCTGGCTTTCATGCACGGCCAATACGTTACGCAAACCGGCAATCTCATCCGCTGTCATATGCTCGGCGGCCAGTCGCGCTGCCATGCTTTCCAACGCCTCACGTACATCGAAAAGCTCCAAGAGCTCCTGCATGGAAAGCTGGACCACACGCGCACCCACATGAGGAACCCGCTCGATCAAACGGTGAGCTTCCAGACGTCGCATGGCCTCACGCAGTGGCCCACGGGAAATACCATAGGTTTTCGAAAGCCCTGGCTCGGTAATCTTGCTGCCGGGCGCAATTTCTCCACGTACAATCGCATCCTGCAACTGATGAAAGACCCGCTCTGCCAGGGTACGTACTTCAGGAGATGCGTCCTCGCCCGTTTCGGCCGATGGTAGCGATAAATGCGTAGCAAGTGATGTCATGGCTGATTGTCGACAATTATGGTGTGAATGGACTTTATCCTCGTCTGATACTGGCGTCAACTAGCCAATATAGCCGATATTATGCATCTTTCGTTGTACTTATGCCTTTCGTCTACCCCTTAGTGTCAACAATCCCTTTGCTTCCGTTCTTGATATTATCCTTGTCAACAGGGATCTTCCTGCCTGCTGAAAAAACAGCCAATGGGTGGCAGGTAAACGTGGAAACCGCGTCGACGGGTGACGCTGGCCTAACGCTCACCGCCCCCCTAAACTGTGCAGCCATTCACTCGCCTGGCTGATGGTGCATGAACGTAGCGCTGACACTGACGTCCCTTCCTTATGTAACTGATCCACTTGCTGTGTTTGCCTGTTTGCGCAAACGCCCCGGAGCCGTCTTGCTCGATAGTGGCCGACCTGACGCCAATGGCCGTTACGACATTATCAGCAGCGACCCACTGGCCACACTGTCCATTGACCCTGGCGGCGAGGCAGCCTTTGACTCCTGTGATTTACCCACACCACCGGATGCGCTGCATAAAACCCCTTATGCCTTGCAGGAATGGTTACTGGCGCAGCTGAATATCACGATGCCGGATAACGACCTGCCGTTCAGCGGCGGCCTGATAGGCTACTGGAGCTATGACCTGGGGCGTCATACCCAGCAGCTGGATAGCCAACGCCCTGCCCCTAACTCACTACCGCTGGCACGTATGGGCCTGTATGACTGGGCTTTGGTAGTTGACCACCGGAAACAGGAGGCCACTCTGTTGGCCTCCCGGTCCCGGCGCGAACAGGTCCTGCAGTGGCTGGAGACCGACTCCGTGCCAGAGGGGCCCTTTGCCTTGACGACGGCTTTCCGGGCGCAAATGACCCGCGAGGGCTATCATCAACGGTTTGCCCAAGTGCAACGTTATATCCGTTCCGGCGACTGCTACCAGATCAACCTGGCCCAGCGCTTTTCCGCACACTATGAAGGCGATGTCTGGGCAGCCTATCTACGTCTGCGCCGTGCCACGCCCACGCCGTTTTCGGGCTTTATGGCCTGGCAAGACAAGGCGGTCCTGTCCCTGTCGCCTGAACGCTTCATACAGGCGCATCGAGGCAAGGTCGAGACGCGGCCAATCAAAGGTACCCGCCCACGAGGCGCCAACAGGGAGCACGACCAAGAGCTTGCCCAACAGCTGTTGAGCAGCACCAAGGACCGTGCTGAAAACGTCATGATTGTGGATCTGTTGCGCAATGACCTGGGCCGGGTATGTCAATTCGGCAGCATTCATGTGCCTCAGCTATGCGAACTGGAAAGCTACCCGAATGTACATCATCTGGTCAGTGTGGTGAGAGGCCAGCTGGACAAGGCAAACACGCCGCTGGCTCTGCTTGAGGCCGCCTCACCGGGAGGGTCGATCACCGGCGCACCCAAGATTCGCGCCATGCAGATTATCGACGAGCTGGAGCCCTGCCAGCGCAGCGTTTACTGCGGCAGCCTGGGCTATATTGATCACACTGGAAGCATGGATACATCAATTGCCATACGCACCGTGGTGGCCGACGCTGGGCAGTTGCACTTGTGGGGCGGTGGTGGCCTGGTGGCGGACTCCCAGCCGGATGCCGAGTACGATGAAACCCTCGACAAGATCCGCCACCTGATCAATGCGCTGACCTCGAGGTGAATCAATATTCTGGCAGCGTGACGTCCTTGAAAAGTTCCTGATCATTACGCGGGCCCGCGGTTAGTGCCGCGTCGACCCGCTCGCGGGTCAGATGCGGCGCAAAGCGTTGCAGGAAATCGTACATATAGCCGCGCATAAAGGTACCGCGCCGAATGCCGATCTTGGTGGTGGAACTTGCAAATAGATGACCGGCTTCCAATGCCACCAGATCACTGTCATGTTCAGGGTCAACCGCCATGTGAGCAACAATCCCCACGCCCATCCCCAGGCGCACGTAGGTTTTGATAACGTCGGCATCAGCTGCCGTCAGCACCACATTCGGGGTCAGACCATGCTCCCTGAAGGCATCATCCAACTGCGAGCGCCCAGTGAACCCGAAGACATAGGTCACCAGCGAATAATCGGCCAGGGCCTCCAGAGTTAACGGGCCGTCAAGCGTGGCCAGCGGATGATCTTTGGGTACCAGCACACAGCGATTCCAACGATAGCAAGGCAACAGCACCAGATCGGTAAACAGCTCCAGCGATTCTGTAGCAATCGCAAAATCAGCCTGCCCTTCACTCACCATCTGGGCAATCTGCTTGGGTGTACCCTGCTGCATATGCAGGGCAACATCCGGATATTTCTGGGTAAATTCGGTAATGATTGGCGGCAGCGCATAGCGCGCCTGGGTGTGAGTCGTCGAGATTGACAGGCTACCCCGCCGCTCATCGCTGTATTCCTGAGCCACATCCTTGATATTTTCAGATAATCGCAAGGCTTGACCGGCCAGTTCGATAATCGCCTGACCGGCGGGCGTCACCCGCGTCAAGTGCTTGCCACTACGCGCGAAAATCTCGACCCCCAACTCGTCCTCAAGCAAGCGGATCTGCTTGGAAATACCCGGCTGCGATGTAAAAAGGCTTTGCGCTGTTGCAGAGACATTCAGGTTATGCCGATTGACTTCCCAAATATAACGTAGTTGTTGTAACTTCATTGAACCACCCTGAAACGTCAGCGGAACGTTTATCCCCTTTTTTGACCAATGAAGGCGACAAGCGAACGCTGAGCTTAATAGAATAAAAAACAAGACTATAATATCGTTATAGTATAATAAAATCCATGGTGTGCGTGTTTATTTGCCACCAGTGCCGATGACCGCTAACATTTGTCGGCTTGGCGCATTGTCAACGCGCTATCGATTCGTACGACCTATGTTGCATTCACTATAGCAACGACTTACGCAACGCCATGGCAAGAGCAACGCAAACAGGAGAATTCTATGTCCCAGGTTGATGTCACTAACGCCAATTTTGAGCAAGAAGTGATCAACGCCGACCAGCCCGTATTACTGAAGTTCTGGGCCCCCTGGTGTGGCCCTTGCAAGGTAATGGCTCCGGTGGTTGACGAAGTTGCCGAAGAACGCGGCGATGGCCTTAAAGTGGTCAGTATCAATGTTGACGACGCACCTGAAATTGCCGCTGAACAAGGCGTACGTGGTGTTCCCACCGTCATGCTGTTCAAGTCCGGCACCAAGGTTGCCTCACTGGTTGGCGCACAATCCAAATCCCAACTCAACCAGTTTATTGAGCAGAACGCCTGATAGCCACCAGGCCTATCAAAAAAGACCGCCATTTGTGGCGGTCTTTTTTATATCTGCCGCCCGTTATTCATCCCGCCTCATGGGTGGCTTGGTCGCTTCACGCAGTGGCTTTTCAACGGAATCGTCCAGATGCGCGCCTGGCCCCAGCAGATGCGCCATCCAGCGGGTTTGCGGGTGGCTATCCAGGGCAATCTTCAGCGTCATGGTCAACAATACCGATAGCAGCATTCCCGCCGCACCAAATACCCAACCCCAAACCACCAGGGAGAGAAACGCGATCAGCGTTGACAATCCCAAGGCTCGCCCCATCAGGCGTGGCTCCACCAGGTTCCCCAGCACGAAGTTGATACCCAAATAGCACATTGATAGCAAGAACGCCTGCCACAGACCACTATCCTGAGAGACCAGCAACAGCAACACCGGCGGTACCGCCGCAATGGCCGAGCCAATATTAGGGATAAAATTCAGCGCAAATGCCAAAACTGCCCACAGCAGCGGAAACTCAACCCCCACCACCAGACAGGAAATCCACACCAGCACTGCCGTTGCCAGGCTGATAATCGTCTTAACCGCCAGATAGCGCTTGAAGGTACGACTGAACTCAGAGAACCGCTTGAGACTGGGGGCCGGGTTTTCCAGCGCCAGCGATACCTTGTCGCGAAAGTGCAGCGTTTCGAACAGCATGAACACCACCAGCAGCGACACCACTATGCTCTGCATGAACAGATTGCCGATCTCACCCAGAATCGCCGGCATCCAGGATGTGATACTCTGATTATCAAACAGTGTGTTCAACTGCTCAGGGTCAATCGCAAGCCCCAGGGAAGACAGAGTATTCAATAGACTCTGATAGGCCTCATAAAGGCGCGATTCAATATCCGGCAGAGAATCGACAAAGGTGCTGAAACTGTTAACCACCAGCAAGCCCAGCAGCGATGCCAGCCCCAACAGCACCATCAGCGTCAGTAACACTGCCAGGCGCATCGACAACCCCAGACGGTGAAGCCACTGCACCGGCGATGTACACACCACCGCAATAAAAAACGCCAGCAGAAGCGGTACCAGCAGGCTGGAGCCCGCTTTCATACCACCAATAATAATCACCAGCGCTGCCAGGGACAGGGTAGCGTTGAGCGGCATGCTGCTATAGCTGTCGTCGTGTGGCGGTTTTTCAATGGGGTCAAGCATGTGACAAGCAAAGCCTCCTTGCAGGGTGGTAGATGCTGCATGATGACGCCTCGCGCACCTTTGCACAAACGTCAGGCGCGTTAGCATGGAACAAAAACCTGTTGGCCTTTAGATTAAGCGCGCTGGTAATGAGAACTTTTGCACCCTGCGAGTCTCAAAGTCGAGATAAGTGACTGTCAGAGTCAACCGCTAACACGCGAATTATCCACGCCATCATTAAACATTATCGGAAAAGCGCACATGAGAGCACTTACCAGAAGATTGGCAAGCACACTTCCACGTGTACCCTATTGGCTTATAGTCGGCAGCATGACAGCCATGGCACTCACTCCGGCTGCTCAGGCCAACGAAACCTCACGCCTTAACGTTGATGCCAAGGCGCATATCGAAGTCGTACCCGACAGGGCTATCCTCAATGCACGGCTATGGGAAGAAACCCCTGCCATCGAGCGGCTGGCAGAGGAAGAAGATGCTGCCTTGAGCGAAGCAAGAGCAAGGCTTGAAACCCGCGCCAGCGAGCTTATCACCGCGCTTGAATCACAAGGTATCGAGCGCGATGCCATTTCAGCCGGCTCCTTGAACATCTACCCGCGCCAGATCCACAACCGCAACGAAGACGGCAACGGCGAAACCCTCAAACGCACCCGGCTTGAGCGCCCTATCGAAGTTCAGCTGGATGATATTGAACAGGTCAGCGCCATTCTGGATGCCCTGATCAGTGCAGGCGTCAATCAGTTGGATGGGGTCGAGTTCGACCTAAAGGATAGAGACGCCGTAACCGACGAAGCGCTGGTCAAGGCGTTGGAAAAGGCCCGCCACAAGGCCGACCTGATGGCCAACACCCTGGGCGCAGAACTGGGCAAGGTACACCATATTCAGGAAACCCAGTCGCCCAGCTACCAACCGCGCATGATGGCGGTGAGCGCTGAGCTCAACGATGCGGCTGGCAGCAAGGCGCCCCAGGCGGAATACCGCCCCGGCACCATCCGAATTGATGCCGAGGTCAGCGTAGAGTGGTTACTTAAAGATTGACCGAGGCATTACCGCCCATATAAGGCCGCAGTGGCTCAGGAATCGTCACGCTGCCATCTGCCTGCTGGTGATTTTCCAATACCGCCAGCAGGCAACGCCCCACCGCCAGGCCAGAACCGTTCAGGGTATGCACCAGTTGCGGCTTTTTCTCATCAGGATGGCGGAAACGCGCCTGCATACGCCGAGCCTGGAAGTCTTCACAATTGGAAATTGACGAAATCTCCCGGTAGGTCTCCTGGCTAGGCAACCAGACTTCCAGGTCATAAGTCTTGGCAGCCCCAAAGCCCATATCACCGGTACATAGGGTGACTACCCGATACGGCAGATCCAACGCCTGCAGCAGCGCCTCAGCGTGGCTACGCATGTCTTCCAGTGCCGCATAGCTCTTGTCCGGCTCAACGATCTGCACCATCTCGACCTTATCAAACTGGTGCTGACGAATCATACCACGGGTGTCCCGCCCATGAGAGCCCGCTTCAGAGCGGAAGCACGGCGTATGCGCTGTCAGTTTCATCGGCAACGCCGCCTGGTCGACAATCTCATCGCGCACGAAATTGGTCAGCGGCACTTCCGAGGTGGGAATCAGGTGATAGTCACGCTCATCATCCAGCCGGAACAGATCTTCACCGAACTTGGGCAGCTGGCCAGTACCCATCAGCGAATCACGGTTAACCATATATGGCACGTAGCATTCTTCATAGCCATGTTTAAGGGTTTGCGTATCCAGCATGAACTGTGCAAGCGCCCGGTGCAGGCGCGCAATCGGCCCGCGCATCACCGCAAAGCGGGCGCCAGTCAGCTTTGACGCCAGGTCAAAATCCAGATACCCCGACTGCTTGCCAAGATCGACATGGTCCAGCACCTTGAAGTCAAACTCACGCGGCGTGCCCCAGCGGTGCAGCTCAACGTTATCGTCCTCACTCTTGCCTTCAGGAACGCTTTCATGGGGCAGGTTGGGAATACCGCTGACCAGGTCATCCCACTGCGCCTGCACCTCGGCCAGTTGCTGTTTGGCGGCATCCAGACGCTCACCAAGGTCACTGACCTCATTCAAAAGCGGCTGGATATCTTCACCGTTGGCCTTGGCCTGGCCAATCGCCTTGGAACGGGTATTGCGTTCGCTCTGCAGCTGCTCGGTCTGCGTCTGCAGTTCGCGCCGCCTGGCTTCCATCGCCTGCAGCGCCTGTGTATCCAGCATAAAACCACGGCGGGCCAGTTGTTGCGCCACCGTATCAAGGTCACCGCGCAGCAGTTTCGGGTCGAGCATGAGTCATTCCTTCGCCTGAATTCAGTGAACGTCACGGCCAGCGCCGCGATAAAGGTGCCTATTGTAGGCAAAAGCGCAAGTCGCGGCTATGGGGTTTGGGTGTAAGCCATGGATTACA
>JBNJGW010000048.1:0-19352 GCA_051748005.1 Pseudomonadota bacterium
CGCTCGGCAATGGCCGCCACTATCGCCAGGCCAAGGCCGCTGCCCTGCTCCTTGCTGGCACGCCAGAAACGCTGGGGCAGCTGTTCGAGCGTTTTCTCAGAGACGCCTTCACCCCTGTCTCTCACCCTAAACGCCACTGCCTGTTCTCCCTCAAGCCAGCGGGCATCCACGTCAATCGGTTGGTCTTTCGGGCCATGGCATAGGGCGTTATCCAGCAGGTTGCGCAGGGCGGTGATGGCCAGTTCTCTGGGCATTGCCAGCACCGCCCCAGGCCACTGACCGGGCACTGCAAAACGAGCGGCATCCGGCGCCCGGGAATCCGCCATGGCACAAGTCGCCACCTCGGCCACGTGGCTTTCCTCGCCGTCATCAAAGCGTAGCCGTCCTTCCACTCTGGCCAGCATCAACAGCTGATCCAGAGTGCGGCTCAGACGCACAACGCCCTGCTCGGCATGGGCCAGTGACGCTGCGGCCGCTTCCCCGTCGACCCGCCGTGCGACCTGAAGATGTGTCTTGATTGCTGTCAGTGGTGTTCGAAGCTCATGGGCAGCATCGTTGGTAAAGCGCTGCTCGCGGATAATAGTCTGCTGCACGCGGGCCAGAAGCCCATTCAAGGTTTCAATCAGTGGCTGAATCTCAGCGGGCACGCCGTAGGTGGAAATCGGTGCCAGCGCATCCGGATGGCGGTTTGCCAGCGATTCGCGCAGGCGCGTCAGCGGAGCAAGGCCGCGCCAGACCACCAGCCATAGCGCCAGAAGGCTGCCCACCAGGGCAACCACAAAGGGCACGACGGCAACGCGCATAACGTCGCTGAGCAGCATGTCACGTTCGTCCATCCGGTCAGCAGTGGTAATCGTCAGCCCGCCTCTTTTATAGGTAAACACTCGCCAGGTCATATCACCTTCCTCTCGGTAGGCATGGCCACGCTCACCCGGGGTCAGGATGTCTTCCATGTCGGTATGGGTACGGGCCATGATCTCCCCACGTGGGGAATGCACCTGACAGGCCAGCCCTTCAATCGGTGGAATCGACAGTGCCCGTTGATCCGCCTGCTCCCAGACTTCAGGCGGAAGCTGCAGCATCAACCCGGCCACCATACGTGCCGACTGGGCCAGGCGCTGATCAAGGGTTTCCACCACCTTTTCTTCCAGATCCCACATCAGCCAGGCCGCCGCGCTGCCCCACAGCACCAGCAGAGTCATCCCAAGGGTCAACAATAGGCGAACGCGCAGGCTCAAAGAGTATCTCCGGGAACAACAGATGCCTTGCCCAGGCGATAACCCAGGCCACGCACGGTTTCAATCACGCCCGCCCCTAACTTACGGCGCAGGTGGTGGATATGGACATTCAGCGCATTGCTTTCCACGTCGTCATTCATGCCATACAGACTGTCTTTAAGCTGGTCAGCAGTGAGAACGCTGCGCGGCGCATGGAGGAAGGCTTCAAGGAGTACCAGCTCACGACGGGACAGGGTGACAGGCTCGCCATTCAGCATGACCTGGCGGGCGGCCGGGTCCAACGTCAGCACGCCATGTTGGATGATACCGCTGCTGCGCCCTGATGCCCGCCTTAGCAAAGCATGTAAACGCGCCACCAGCTCATCAAGGTCAAAGGGCTTGACCAGGTAATCATCAGCCCCGCTGTGCAGCCCATCGACCCTATCCCTCACAGCATCCCTGGCGGTCAGCACCAGCACCGGTGTCTGTACGCCCTTACCACGCCACTCTTCCAGCAGCTGCAGACCGTCACCGTCAGGCATCCCGCGGTCCAACACCACGACATCCGTGGTCACTGTGGCCAGCGCTTGACGTGCCGCCTGCAGGGTCACCACATGATCAACCACAAAGTCATAGGTCATCAGGCCAGCGCGGATACCAGCGGCGACCAGGGCGTCATCTTCAACCAGCAAAACATGCATAACGGATCCTTTCTGTTATCTAGAAGCATGACAAAGCGGCATTAACCAAACGTTAAGCCAAAGCCCATCATTTGCTCCACAACAAAAAAAGCCCCTGCTAACAAGGTCAGCAAGGGCATGATTACGACTAAAGAACCAATCGCCAGCCGCGCAAAAGGCTATTTTGCAGGGCGCGAAATTCTCGATATTAGCCTTAACGGCTTAAGCGCTGCGCAGCGAACCAGCCAACCACCATGGTCACCAGCATTGCCGCCAAAGGTAATGAAATGCCGCCAATCGAGGCAATCGCAGGACCAGGGCAGTACCCGGACAATCCCCAGCCAATCCCAAACAGAGCAGCGCCTCCCAGCAGCTTGCTATCCAGATCCTGCCTGGTTGGCAACTGGAAGCGCTCGCCAAACAAGGGGGCGCTCTGCTTGAACACCAGACGATAACCCACAAAACTGGTCACCACGGCCCCACCAAGAACAAACATCAGAGTTGGGTCCCAGGCACCGGCAATATCCAGAAACCCCAGCACCCGGGCCGGGTCGGTCATGCCGGATATTGCCAGGCCCAACCCAAACAGCAGCCCGGCCACATAGCCCATTACCATCTTCATGCCCCACCTCCAATCACATGGCGAACCACATAAACAGTAATGATGGCCGTGACCAGAAAGGTCACGGTTGCTGCCAGTGAACGCACGGACAGGCGCGACAGTCCGCATACACCGTGACCGCTGGTACAGCCACTGCCAAGACCTGTCCCTACGCCCACCAGAAAACCGGCAACCAGCATCAAGAGAATGCCACCCGCCGGATCACCGATGACCATTCCCGGAGCATTGGCCACGTTACCCAGACCACCACCTAACGCCATCACCAACAGGGGCCCGCTAATCAGGCCCAACAGGAAAGTGATACGCCAGGCGCTGTCGCCTTTCGGCCGCTGGGTAATCAGGTTACCCACGATGCCACTAATGCCCGCGATACGCCCCATGGTGCCCATCAGCCAGACGGCTGACAGCCCAATCAGAATACCGCCGACGAGCCCTTGCAGGGTTGCCGTCCAGTCCACTCTGTTCTCCTTTACCTAAATGCGCATACTCGCAAGGTGTGAATTACTTGGTTTTACAGGTGTTGATACCCAGCAGGGAATACGCCGGGCAGGTATTCAACAAACCGGTTGCCAGGGGCACCACGCCGATCCAGCCCCAGACACCGATCGTGCCGGTCAGGGCGAGAACAATCAGCAATGCGCCAATGACGATACGTGCAATCTTATCAATACCACCAACGTTAGTTTTCATAGTCAACTCCTTGATTTTATGACGCTATAAAACGTCAACTTGATATCACTTCGGGTAGCCAGTACACCCTGGCTCCTAAAGCGAGCGTGTGTGTACCGGTTCTGCTGTCACGCCCTTCACCGTCAATCCCGGAGATTTGGGCGGATTACTTTCAAAAGAAAGCGGCAAAGATGTCGCCTGCGGGCAGATTGCCTGTTCAGGGTAAAGTGCATTTGAGGGCTGAGTGAGGGCTACCCAGGCGCTGTAGGTGCTTAAAAATACAAAGCCGGTCAACTCCTTACAGAAAGCCGTCGTCTGCAGACGATCCATCACTGGCCCCTTGACCTCCGCCAGATGCAGAGATACACCCGCATCCTGCAAACGATGATTGATGGTCTCAAGGCTTTCCAGTGCCGAGGCATCAATCACATTGACCGCCTGACAGGCCAACACCACGTGCTTGACGTCAGGCTGGCGAGTGACCACTTCCATCACGGTATCTTCAAGATAGCGCGCATTGGCGAAATAGAGGCTTTCATCAACGCGCAGAATACATAGAAAAGGCACGGTCTCGACGCTATGACGCTCCACATTTCGGAAATGCTCGCTGCCCGGCACCCGGCCAATCACCGCACTATGCGGGCGGCTGGTACGGTACAGATGCAGCGCCAGCGATAACCCGACACCGGCAAGAATCCCGCTCTCCACCCCGTTACCCAGAGTTACGACGATAGTGGCGAACATGGCTGCAAAATCGCTGCGCGAATAGCGCCAAGTGCGCACAATAATGGGCAGATCCACCAGACTGAGCACGGCAATAATGATGGTCGCAGCCAGGGTTGCTACCGGCAGGTAGGCAATCAGAGGTGTCAGCAGCACCGCCGCCACGCCGATTCCTACGGCCGTGAAAGCCCCGGCTGCAGGCGTCTGGGCGCCCGCATCAAAATTCACCACCGAACGGGAAAAGCCACCAGTCACTGGCATACCGCCGGAAAACGCTGCTGCCAGATTGGCACTACCCAGACCAATAAGCTCCTGATTGGGGTCGATACGCTGGCGGCGCTTGGCGGCCAGCGTCTGACCCACCGATACTGACTCAACAAAGCCGACAATGCTGATCAAAAGCGCTGCCATCAGCAGCTCCTGCCACAGGCCAACTTCAAACCCGGGCAGGCTGATGGGTGGCAAGCCAGCCGGAATCGAGCCGACAACCGCCACCCCCTGCTGATCCAACTGAAAACCCCAGGTCACCAAGGTAGTGACAGCAACCGCAACAATTGGCGCGGCCTTGGTCAGCAAATCAGCTACCATGGCGGGCGCGCCGAGGTTAAGTAAAATTCCCTTCAACCAGCGCCGTGTGGTGTACAGGAAAATAAGGGTGCCTAAGCCAATCAGAAATGTCGCCAGATGAATATTGCCGACTTCGCGCCCCAGCCCGATCAATAGTTCAACCATGTTATGGCCGCTTGCCTCAACGCCAAGCAGGTGACGCAACTGCCCAGCGGCAATTATCAGGCCTGAGGCAGTGATAAAACCGGAGATGACCGGGTGGCTAAGAAAGTTGGCCAGAAACCCCAGGCGGGCCAGTCCCATCAGGGTCAGGATCAGGCCGGACAGCAGTGCCAGCACCAGAGCAGCGCCCACGTACTCAGCACTACCTGGAGTGGCGATATTGCCCAACGCCGCCGCTGTCATCAGTGAAACTACGGCTACCGGGCCAACCGCCAGGGTTCGGCTGGTGCCAAAGATGGCATAAGCCACCAGTGGCAGCACACTGGCATACAGCCCGACCTCCGCCGGCAGGCCCGCCAACATGGCATAAGCCAATGACTGAGGGATCAGCATGATGGTAACAATCACCGCAGCCAGCAAGTCGCGCGTCAGCGTGTCCCGCTGATAATGCGGCAGCCATTGCAGGATGGGTAGATAGCGTTTCACGTTCACTCTATCTCCTTACAGGGCTTGAGAATCCAACACATAAAACGCTCAACGCGTTACCTCTTGAGAAAAACCTGTGATCAAAACGGTTATCAAAAACTGTCATCAAAAACTGTGGCGAAAGCCTGTTGTATAACTCACGCTTAAAGCTTATTGATGGGAACTTTCAGATATACCTGGCCGTTATCCTCGGCGGGCGGCATATCGCCTCCCCGCATATTGACCTGCACCGAGGGGATGATCAGTTTAGGCATAGCCAGGGTGGCATCCCGCTCGGTGCGCATACGCACAAATTCTTCTTCGCTGACCCCGTCATGAACATGAATATTGGCAGCACGCTGCTCGGCGACCGTAGTTTCATGCTGATATACATCACGCTGCGGTGCCTTGTAGTCGTGGCACATGAACAAACGGGTTTCAGACGGCAGGGCCAGCACTTTCTGGATCGACTGATAGAGTGCTCGCGCATCACCGCCAGGAAAATCGCAACGTGCGGTGCCAAAATCCGGCATGAAGAGAGTGTCGCCCACAAAGGCAGCATCACCGATCACATACGTCAGACACGCGGGAGTATGCCCTGGCGTATGCAACACACGGCCTTCAAGCCCACCAATGGTGAAGGTATCGCCTTCCTTGAACAGCGCATCAAACTGGCTGCCGTCCCGGGCGAACTCGGTGCCCGCATTGAACGCCTTGCCAAACACGTCCTGAACAATGGTGATATTGGCACCAATGCCCGTCTTGCCACCTAGCCGCTCATGCAGATAGGGCGCCGCTGAAAGATGGTCCGCATGAACATGGGTTTCCAGAATCCACTCAACATCCAGGTCGTGCTCACGCACATGGGCAATAATTTCTTCCGCTGAACGCACATCGGTACGGCCTGCGGCGTAATCAAAATCAAGTACTGAATCCACAATCGCACAGGCCTTGCCATCAGGATCCTGAACTACATAGCTGAACGTATTGGTTGGCTCATCAAAAAAATGCGTTATCAGCGGGGAAGTCATTCGCGCCTCCATAAGAAACCGATACCTGGGTGTATTACCACCAAGAGAAGACATACCGTCCTGTATGACCGCTTTCACAGGCCGATTCTGAAAAAGTTAGTATGCTTACAGGATAACTCAAAATTCGTTATATATTTATATTTTTTTGAAATATAAAACCCAATGATTAAAACATTGGTAACAGCGCACGAGACGAATAGAAAGGACAGAGGAATGAAAGTCTTTACATTTAATTACAATAAAAGTGATACAAGGCCTTGGCAAAAGCTCATAAATAGCTATACTCGAATTGTACCCATTGGCGAACTTGTACACCCCTCCCCCTTAGCCAATGGGCTGCAGTGAGCCAAGCCCTTTGATGCCCGCCTCCCCCCGGCGGGCTTTTTTTTGTTGTGGCTTTTTTCATTCTACGTGGATCAAAACTTCTACACGACGGTTTCTGGCGCGCCCTTCCGGGGAATCATTGTCCGCCAGTGGCTGCGTTGCAGCCCGCCCGACGGCTTTTAGACGGCCCGGTTCCACGCCAGCCTCAATCAAGGCTTCAACAATGGCAATCGCCCTTGCACTTGACAAGGCCCAGTTGGAAGGGAACTCGGGGGTATTGATCGGGCGACTGTCAGAATGTCCTTCAACGGACACCTCACCCTGATAGCGCTGGATTGTCGATACCAGTGAAGCCACCAGCCCACTACCATCTTCAGTCAATTCAGCCGCTGAACTGGGAAACAACAGCTGATCCTGAACACGCAGATTAATGCCTTCCGCCACCCTGGAAACTTCCACTCCTTCCAGGTCCGGCAGGTAGGTAGACTCTTCAACCCGCTGAGAAAGTGCCTGTTCCAGGGCTATCGCCGACGCCACTGCATTATCGTCAATTTCTTCAACATTCACAGGTGGGCTATCGGTCAGCACTACCATGAAGTCTGCCAGTGGCTGCTGCAGATCAAACCCGGATGGCAGCATCAAGCGTGGCAAGATTAAAGGCTGCGTCTCCTCAACGAAAACGACCTCTGACTTAACCACCGACGGTTTAGCCAACAAAGGCGGAACATTGCTGAGCGGCGCTGGGCGTGGCAGACCTGCCACGCCCAGCGCTGCACTCACCGCCACCGGGTTCAACACGCCAGGGTCAACATAGCGGGATTCATGTCCCTTTCGCCATTCCCGTAGCTCTGCCAGAGGCTCGGGCAAGGGCACTTCAAAATGTGGCGTGGGTGCCTCTACCGGTTCCGGCTGACGCGATTTTACCAGCCAGCCGGGGTTTGCTGCTTCTGCCGCTACGATTACAATCACAAATAGCGCTACCAGCAGGGTCATGATGTCGATATAGCTGACCATCCAGGCACTATCACTGTCCTCTTCGCCCTGTACCTTGAGGAGTGAGTCATGACGCGGTCCGCCACGGTGATCTTCAAGCATCCGGTTTATTACTCATTCAAGAAAAGCACCTCATAGCCGATGGGTGACAAGCATGACACACTGGCTGTCACACTGAGACACCATTAGAAGTTCTTCATACATTGAGCCTACAAGCCATGACCTCTTTACATAGCCTCTTTAATTGCCGATTTTTTGTTTCACCCAAGAGATGACACCCATTGGATAATGCCGTTCATTCACAGGCGCAGACCGTCCTGATTACCGGCGCAACAGGAGCGATTGGCAGCGCGCTGGCCATGGCCTATGCGCAACCTGACACCCGACTGATTCTCCATGGTCGCCGCCATGGAGTGCTGGCAGACCTTGCTGAACGCTGCAGAGACAAGGGTGCCCATGTCGAGATAAGCGGCGTTGACTTGACAGATGATACGGCACTGGCCAAATGGTTAGCTCAAGTCAGCACCGAAAGCCTGCCGGATATCGCCATCTTCAATGCCGGGCAGAATGCCCACCCGGTTGGTACTGGCTACCTGGAACCCCAGGAGAGCGTGACGGCCCTGATTGACATCAACCTCAAAGTGCCCATGGCCATGGCTCAGCATCTGGTGCCTGCCATGCGTGCGCGGAGCAGCGGGCAATTGGTCTTTATAAGCTCACTTGCCGGCTGGCATGGGCTGCCCAGCACACCCACCTACAGCGCCACAAAAGCCGGCATAAAAGCGTATGGAGAAGCTTTGCGCGGCTTGCTGGCACCGGTGGGCATTGGTGTCAGCGTGATCTTGCCTGGCTATGTCACCTCCCCAATGTGCGACGCCATGCCTGGGCCAAAGCCGTTCGAGATGCCTGCACACAAGGCGGCCGTTCTTATACAGCGCGGTATTGCTGGCAACAAGGCGCGCATCAGCTTTCCCTTCCCGCTTAATTTTGGCACCTGGTGGCTGGCGGTGCTTCCCGCCGCCATTTCGCAGCGAATTATCCGCTTGCTCGGATTTGGTCGTATTGAAAGAGAAGCCAAATGATTGAAGCTTTGTCTGTTGTAAGCCTTCCTCTTCTTCTGGGAGGATTGGGCACCCTGCTGATCGAATATCTGCTGCGTCCTCAGCCATTGTCTCCCTGGCAGCGTGGTATTGCGCCGGGTTTGATCCATCTGGGCAGCTGGCTACTGCTTTTCGGTCTATTTACCCTGATCCTGCAGCGCCCCTGGTTTGCGGTCGTATTTATTCTATCGCTGCAGTTGGTCGTTGTTCAGTCCAGCAATACCAAGTCGCGGACGCTCAACGAACCTTTTATCTGTCACGACTTTGAATACTTCTGGGATGCCATCAAGCACCCAAGGCTCTACATACCCTTTTTCGGCATTGGCCTTGCCATCGCCGCCAGCAGTGCAGGCGTGCTGGCCATCGGCGCCTTTCTGTTCTGGGAGCCATCGTTGATAACCCAGATCGGAGCGACACATTTCATCATTCTCACCCTGAGCATTGCAATCACAGGTGCCTTGATACTGGCAGGTACCTTGCGAGCGCTGCCGCCGCCCAGCCTGGCGCCTCAGCATGATATGCACCAACTGGGGCTATTTGCCAGCCTATGGGCCTACGGCATCGCTCTGTTTAGCGCCTCGTCAACATCGCCGCCCTCCCCCTTCACCCAGCGCCTGAACCGCCAAGGTCAGGCAACTGATTCAAGGCTACCTAACGTCGTGATGGTGCAGAGCGAGTCCTTTATGGATCCACGCGCCTGGTGTAGCGAGATTAATCAACAGGTATTACACCACTTTGATGCCACCTGCCAGCAGGCCTTGCAAAGTGGTTATCTGAATGTACCCGCCTGGGGCGCCAATACGGTGAGAACCGAAGCGGCGGTACTCACCGGTATCACGCCTGAGGCCTGGGGAGCTCGCCAGTTCAACCCTTATCGTAGCCTGACCCATCAACCGACTGCCAACCTTGTACAGGTATTCAGGCAGGCAGGCTACCGCTGTATTTGTGTACACCCTTATCCTGCCAGCTTTTATCTGCGTGATCAGGTAATACCCAAGATGGGGTTTGATCAGTTACTGGATATCGAAGCCTTTGATGGGTCCGAAAAGGCAGGACAGTATATCAGCGATGCCGCCGTGGCGAGAAAGGTTGGACGACTGCTCAAAGATGACGATAATAGGCCACTGTTTATTTTCACGATCACTATGGAAAATCACGGCCCGCTACATCTCGAACCGCCGTCCCGTTCAACGCTGGGAGAAACATTACCCGAGGCATCATGGCCATTACCTCAACATCAGCGCGACCTGGCAGTATATCTGCATCATTTGCGCCAGGCCGACGAAATGTTGAGCAGTGTCAAATATCACCTGCAATCATCGACACGCTCTGGCGTGCTGTGCTGGTATGGCGACCATGTTCCCATACTGCCTGATGCTTACAGGGTTTATGGTGCCCCTGATGGCACCACCCCTTATGTGATATGGTCAACAGAAAACACCCTGAACGGCGAATCACACCACTTGCCGCCATCAGCGTCTTCGCCACTTTTCAAGGAAGGTTCACAGGAACGATTTCATGAGTTGCAGGCAGCGCTACCGGCCGAAGAACTGGGCATACAGCTGTTTAAACAGGTGTTCGAACGCGGTATAAAGTAGAGATGCGAGCAAGGCGATACCAGAACATCAGGAGTAAGAATGACTAAACGCGTTGCCATTATCGGTGCCGCCCATCGTTTCCCTGGCACGACCCCTGAAACGTTCTGGCAGGATCTGCAAGCCGAAAAGGACTTTGTGACCCAGGTTGCCCCCGACCGTTGGGGCCAGGAAGCATTCTGGCACCCCAACAAGCGCAATCCGGGCACCAGCGTTACTTTTGCGGCAGGCAGCTTGGGCGATATCAGCGGTTTTGATCCCGAATTCTTTGGCATTTCACCCCGTGAAGCCGCCAATATGGATCCCCAGCAACGCATGTTGCTGGAACTTACCTGGGAGGCCATGGAGGACGCCGGCATCAAGCCTGGCAGCCTGCGCGGCAGCCAGTGTGGCGTATTCCTGGGCGTTGCCAGCCTGGATTATTCCTATCGCATGGCCGACGACATGGCGGCCATTGATGCGTCGACGGCGACGGGCAACACCTCAAGCATTGCTTCCAACCGGGTGTCCTACGTGTTTGACCTGCACGGACCAAGCATGTCGCTGGACACGGCCTGCTCGTCGTCCATGGTGGCCTTTCACCAGGCCTGCCAGGCCATCCGCAGCGGTGAAACCAATATGGCGCTGGCGGGAGGTATCAGCCTGCATCTGCACCCCTATGGCTTTATTATCTTTTCCAAGGCCAGCATGCTCTCCCCGACCGGTCGCTGCCAGGTGTTTGACGAGGCAGGCAACGGCTATGTGCGCTCGGAAGGCGCCGGTCTGTTCATGCTCAAGGACTACGACGATGCCGTGGCTGATGGCGACCAGATACTGGCCGTTGTGGCAGGCTCAGCCGTCAATACCGATGGCCACAAATCCGGCCTGACGGTGCCCAACCCCAGTGCCCAGATTGACCTGATGCGTCGCGCCTACCAGCAGGCAGGTATTACACCGGACGAAATCGACTACCTGGAAGCCCATGGCACCGGCACCGCCGTGGGAGACCCTATCGAAAGCCGCGCCATTGGCGAAGCCCTTGGCATACATCGTCAGACACCGCTGCCGATTGGTTCCATCAAGAGCAACATGGGTCACCTGGAAACCGCCTCTGGTGTGGCCGGCCTTGCCAAGGCGCTTTACAGCCTCAAGCACCGTGAGGTACCCGCCACTATTGGCATTCGCAAGCTCAATCCAAGGATCAAGTTTGACGAATGGAACATCAGCGTTGTTACCCAGGCGCAGGCACTGAAAAAGCACGGCCGCCTGGTAATTGGCGTCAACTCCTTCGGCTTTGGTGGGGCCAACGCCCACGTTATTCTCGAAAGTCCGCCAGAAAGTGGTGCCCGCTTAGTCCCTGCACCTCAGCCTTCAGTGCAGAACATCTACCCTGTGCGTATCAGCGGGCGCAGCGACGGCGCCTTGACAGACAACATAATCCGTCTGATTGCGCGCTTGCGCGATGACAGCTCCGATGCTTTCTATGATATTGCCCATACGCTCAATCAGCATCGAGAGCACCACACCAAAGGCGCCCTGGTATTTGCCCATAGCGCCGGACAGGCGGCTGATGCTCTGGCACACTTTATCGATGATACTGACAATCATCGTCCAGCCCCGGACGCCACGCCCCTGCCGTCGGTCACGGTCTTTGACAGGCTCAATGATGCCAAAGGCCCAGTGTTTGTCTACGACGGCAATGGCTGCCAGTGGGAAACCATGGGCCGTGACCTGCTCAATAGCGATGCCATTTTTGCCGCCGCGATTGACCAGGTTGATCAGCTTTTCAAGCCGCTGGGTGGTTTTTCTCTCGCTGATGAACTACGTGGCGATAACGGCACAGAGCGTCTTGAACGCACCGAAATTGCCCAGCCAGCGTTATTTGCCCTGCAGGTCGCACTGACTCAGTGGTTCGCCGCTCACGGTGTACGCCCGATGGCGGTCTTCGGCCATAGCGTCGGTGAGGTGGCGGCGGCCTGGGCATCGGGCGCGCTGTCGCTTGCCGATGCCGTCAAGGTGATTCACTACCGCAGCCACTTCCAGGGGCAGACCCGCGGCCAGGGTGAAATGACCGCCGTTGCCGTTGGCGCCGAAGAGATTCACGCCTGGCTTGAGCAGCCCGCCTACGATGATGTCCACCTGGCCGGCATTAATAGCCCTAACGGTGTCACCCTGGCAGGTAACCCGGCACAGTTGGGGTCACTGGAAGCCGCCCTGGCGGAACAGAGCATCTTTGCCAAGCGTCTGCCGCTGGATTATGCCTTCCATAGCCCCGCCATGGATACCATCGCCTCTGGCGTCATTGATGCCCTGAACGTCATAGCGCCCGGCCCGACACACATTCCCTATATCTCCACCGTAACTGGCCAGCCCCTGGAAGGTGCGGCGCTGGACGCTACCTACTGGTGGCAAAATATCCGTGAACCGGTGCGTTTCCATGCTGCTGCAACCCACCTGATCGCACAAGGCTTCAATGTCTTTGTTGAAATGGGCGCTCACCCGATTTTGCGCCGCTACCTGACAGAAACTCAGCGTGAACAGGAGGCTCACGGCGTCGTACTTAGCACTATTGAGCGCGCCCGATCAGGCCCTGGATGCATGGAAACCACCCTGGGCAAGCTGCTGCTGAGTGGCGTTAACGTGGATACCCAGACGTTTTTCCCGATAGAGGGCCAGCGGGTGTCACTGCCACGCTATGCCTGGCAACGCCAGTCGCTATGGGTCACCCCAAGCAGCGACAGCCAGGGGCTGTTGGACCGCTACTATCAGCACCCCCTGCTGGGTTACCCAATGGCCCAGCAGGCGCGCACCTGGGAAAGCCAGCTGGACATTCAGCGCCAGCCCTGGCTGGCGGGCCACGTCGTGGGGGAAGGGGCCGTTTTCCCCGGCGCCGGTTTCGTCGAGCTGGCCCTGGCCGCTGCCCTTCAGCGTCAGGATACGCCGGTGGTGGATATCGA
Source organism: Pseudomonadota bacterium (assembly GCA_051748005.1). Lineage (GTDB taxonomy): Bacteria > Pseudomonadota > Gammaproteobacteria > Pseudomonadales > Halomonadaceae > Vreelandella. Next base: position 13,085 of record JBNJGW010000048.1, read on the forward strand.
AGAGCTGGAAATTCGCGCGCCCCTGCTACTCGACACCCCGCATGGCCGGCTGATGCGCCTGCACATGGGTGAGCACGATGGGCGCATGGAAATCCGCTCTCGAGAGCCGGCGGTCGGCGAGGAGTGGCAGTTGAACTGCGTAGCCCGCATGCTTCAGGAAACCTGTGGCTCGCTGCTTGAGCGACCCGCACCGCATCGCCCGACGCGCGCTCCGGACTATACCCTTGACCAACATCTGGCCATGGCGGAACACCTTGGTCTGCATTACAGCGATGCGTTTCAGGCCATTGCCCACGGCTGGATCGAAGATAACCGTGTAGTAGGCGAAATCATTGCCAATGAGCCGCTACTCGCCTCACAGCAGGGGCTACACCTGCACCCTGGCATCCTCGACAGTGCTTTCCAGATGTTTATCCCCCTTCTGGCACAGCAGGATATTGCCTCGCTGGCGTTCGTGCCTGTGCGCGTCGGGCGCATTCAACTGGATACCCAAGCTGGTACGCCGACCCTGGCTCATGCGGTCATGGGCAAACGCTCGCCGCATTCCTTTACTGCTGATTTTGAGCTGTTTGATGCTCAGGGCAAGGCCGTGGCCATCCTGTCGGAAGTGCGCTTCAAGGCCATTCGCCTGAATCGCTCTCATGAACAGGCCTTGAGCTATCTCGATATCCAGCTGACCCCTGCCCCCTTGGAAAGCAGTGACCTTGCCACCCCGGATGATGCCATGGCCCGCCTGGGCAATCTGGTCAGCGCCTATGGCACGCAAACCGGCGAGCGTTACGCCAACGAAGTCGCCCCCCTGCTTGACCGCCTGAGTGAAGCCTTCAGCGAGGCACCAGCGGACGAAGAGCAACCGACGCCTCAGGCCATCTGGCAGTTGCTGGTGCAGGATTACCCGGATTATTTTGCGCCGATCCACCTTGTCGGCCGTCTGGGCCTCCACCGTCAGGCGTTACAGTCAGGTGCCGCCGATATTGATGTTCTGGGTATCAACGGCGAACAGCTCAGTCGTCTCAATCGGGTGCTGGTCAGCGAAAGTGGCTGGCAGAGTATCGCTGGGCAGCTGACTGACCTGCTTGATAACCTGCTGGCAAACCAGCCTGCGGGCCAGCGCCTGTGCCTTTTGGAAGCGGGCTGCTGTGTGCCCGCTCTTGGCGAGCGGCTGCTTGAACATCTCGCGCATTCGCTGCAGAGCCAGAGGCTGGAAGATGTTTTCCATCAGCGCATCCTGCCCACCACAGAGACGGGAGCGCACCAGGCAGAGCAACTACAGGAAGCCTATCCGCTGCTGGATATTCATCCGCTCGATGCGGCCATGCCTCACTTGCATGACGGCGAAAAAGCCCAACTGGCACTGGTCAGCGTGGATGTCACTCATCCTGATCGCACCTTCCAGCTACTTGAAACACTACCTGCGCTGCTGGCACCCGGCGCACAGGTACTGCTGTTAGGTATTCACCCCAGCCGCTGGCTGGATGACCTGCTTGCCACCCCGGGCATCGGGCGTCAGGTGCTGGAACCTGCCATGCTCAGCCAATGGCTGACAGATGCCGGCTGGTTGGCCACACCGGCCACTGCTCTGGAAGGCAATGACAACGGTGCCTACCTGATTCACGCCACAGCACTTGGCAACCATGGTGCCCAGGAAGAAACTCGGCCGGGCCGACGCCACCTGCTGGTAACCGATCACCCAGAAGATCCTCTGGCCAATTCGCTGCTTGCAGCGCTTGAACGCCGCCAGGATGCTGTTTTGCTGGTTGATACCCAGGCGGCACCAAGCCACTTGCTTGACGAGGCACTTGAGCAGCCGGTACTGGCCGAACAGGCCGAACTGGCTCTGAACGTGGTTGACCTGCGTGGCATCAGTGCTCAGGCACAAACCTGTGTCGACACCCAGGTACAGCGCTGTGAGCTGGCCAGACAGTGGACACTGGCCCTGGAGGCGGCACGCATCAAGGCAAGTCTCTGGCTGACCACCCAGGGTGTGAGTAGGCTATGGCCGACTGAACCAGCCGCCCAAAGCGCTGACCCTGCCGTTGCTGCTGACGCCGCCCTGTGGGGTTTTGGCCGCTCGCTGGCTAATGAAGCCGTGGAACATGACGTTCATCTGATTGATCTGCCTGGCAAGCTGAATGCTGCCGCTTTGGCCTGCTGGGCTGCTTCGCTGAGCAGCCCGGACGCAGAGAGCGAGCTGGCGATTACTTCGCAAGGTCAACGCTTTGCTACACGTCTGCGCACTCTGCCCGCTCCGAATATCAGTAACAGCAAGCAAGCAAGCACTCCCTCAGAAGATGCTTGCCATTCGGCCATGACCCTTGGATTTGCCATGCCGGGCCAGCTGCGCCAGCTGCAGTGGCGACCCCGCAACCTGCCTGCGCTGCGTGCTGAAGAAGTGGAAATCAAGGTCAGGGCGACCGGGCTGAACTTCCGGGATGTGATGTACACCCTGGGCCTGCTGTCCGATGAAGCGATTGAAAACGGCTTTGCCGGTCCAACCCTGGGACTTGAGTTTGCTGGTGAAGTGGTCGCCACCGGTGAGGCTGTCACCCACCTGAGCCCGGGTGATGCGGTGGTCGGTTTTGGCCCGGCCAGTTTCAGCGATCGTCTGATTGCCGGTCAGCATGCGCTGGCCCCCTTGCCAGAAGGCATCAGCTACGCCGCTGCTGCGACCATTCCGACCACCTTCTTTACCGTGTACTACGCGCTCAAACACCTGGCGCGTCTGGAGCCGGGCGAAAGGGTCCTCATCCACGGCGCGGCCGGCGGTGTGGGTATTGCCGCTTTGCAGATTGCCCAGTGGCTGGGAGCCGAGATCTACGCTACCGTCGGTTCTCAGGAGAAGCGCGACTTTCTGCAGTTGATGGGCATTGAAAACCTCTATGATTCCCGCTCACTGACCTTTGCCGAGGAAATTCTTCAGGATACCGGCGGCGAAGGGGTCGACGTGGTGCTCAACTCCCTGGCCGGCGAAGCCATCAACCAGAACCTGCGCGCGCTGCGTCCCTTTGGGCGTTTTCTGGAGCTGGGCAAACGTGATTTCTATGAAAACACCCACATTGGCCTGCGGCCCTTCCGCAACAACCTCAGCTACTTCGGCATTGATTCCGACCAGTTGATGAAGGTACAGCCCGCCCTGACCCAGCGCCTGTTTGGCGAGATGATGGCGCTGTTCAATGACGGCACCTTAAGTCCGCTGCCGTTTACCGCCTTCAACCACAGCCAGGTCATTGATGCCTTCCGCTATATGCAACAGGCACGCCAGATCGGCAAGGTGGTAGTCACCTACGAACAGCCAATTGCCGCCGAGGCAAGCCAGCCGCTGGGCAATAGCCCACTGACGCTGTCCAGCCAGGCCAGCTACCTGGTCACTGGCGGGCTGGGAGGCTTCGGCTTGAAGACCGCCCAGTGGTTAGTAGATAAAGGTGCCAAGGCATTAATACTGGTCAGCCGCAGCGGCCCCACCAGTGAGGAAGCGCAAGCGGCAATTGCCGCGTTCGAGGGCCAGGGCGTCACCGTGCTGGCTGCGGCCTGTGATATTACCGATCGTCAGGCATTGGCAGGTGTTCTGGCCGATGCCCGTCAGACACTGCCACCCCTGCACGGTATTGTGCATGCGGCTACCGTGATTGATGACAGCCTGATCCGTAACCTGGACGCTGAGCGTATCCACAAGGTGCTGGCGCCCAAGATCGACGGTGCGCGTCATCTGGATGCCCTGACCCGCGACTGCCCGCTGGACTTCTTCGTGGTCTACTCGTCGGCCACCACCCTTTTCGGCAACCCCGGCCAGGCCAACTATGTGGCGGCCAACCACTGGCTGGAAGCCTTTGCGGCCAATCGCAGACAGCAGGGCCAACCGGCGACCTGCGTCCGCTGGGGAGCGATTGAGGATGTTGGCTTCCTGGCCCGCAACACACGTACCCGGGATGCCCTGCAGGAACGTCTGGGCGGCTCGGCATTGCGCTCTGACGATGCCCTGAAGGTGCTGGAACAGATGCTGCTGTCACCTCTGGCAACGCCCAGTCTCGGCGTGTTGGAGCTTGACTGGAATGCCCTGGCGCGCTTCCTGCCCACGGCCAACACGCCGCGTTTCAAGGAAATTGCCCGCACCAGCGATGACGATGGGCAGTCAGACGGCGACAGTAGTGATATTCTGGCTCTGCTCGAGACACTTGCGCCGGACGAGCGCCACACGGCGGTTGTCGACCTGCTACGCGCTGAATTGGCCAGCATCCTGCTGATCGAGGAAGACAAGATCGACCCTCAGCGTTCCGTCTACGAAATGGGCTTTGATTCGCTGATGGGGGTTGAACTGATGACCGCCATCGAAAACCGCCTCGGCGTTGCCATTTCTGTCATGGTGTTGAGCGAAGCCTCTACCCTGGACAAGCTTGCTGCTGTGTTGATCCATAAGCTGCAGCAAAATGACGACGATATTGAAGACGCCCCGCAGGATGCGTTAGCCTCTCTCGCTGCTCGTCATGGCGCACCAGGCCTGGAAGCCGAAACGACCACCGCCACCCGAGAAATAACATGACTGCAAAGCGCTCAGAACTGAAACGGCAATTGCTTGAACAGGCACGGCAAAGACCTTCGCCCCGCACGGCAGGCAATATGGGGCTGGCCGGGCAATCGTCGCGCCCTGCTTCGCGCAAGGTGCCTGAGCGCTTCACCCGCTTTGATGCCCACCCTGGCTATCAGCAGATTGCGCTAATGCGTCAGGGCGCTGAACAGCTGGGTCTCAAGGACCCCTTCTTCAAGGTTCACGAGGGGACGGCAGGCGCCACCAGCGTGATTGATGGGCGCACCTGTATCAACTTTGCCAGCTACAACTACCTGGGCTACTCCGGCGACCCCAGAGTCAACCTTGCCTCAACCGAGGCCGTGCAGCGTTACGGCACCTCGGTATCTGCCAGCCGGGTGGTATCCGGTGAACGTCCGATTCACCAGCAGCTTGAGCAGGCTATCGCCAAGGCTTACCAGGTTGATGATGCGGTGGTGTTTGTCAGCGGCCATGCCACTAATGTCTCTACACTGGGCTACCTGCTGGGGCCAAAAGATCTGGTTCTTCACGACGAGTATATCCATAACAGCTCACTGGTAGGTGCCCAGCTATCTGGCGCCAAGCGGATGTCCTTCAGTCATAACGACCTGGCGTCACTCGACGCCCTGCTGGCACGTCATCGCCATCAGTTTGAACGCACCCTGATCGTCGTCGAAGGTCTTTACAGCATGGACGGTGACATTCCCGACCTGCCCGAGCTTATCGCATTGAAAAATCGCCATCAGGCATGGCTGATGGTCGATGAAGCCCATTCCTTCGGTGTACTGGGAGAAACCGGCCTTGGTTTGCGTGAGCATTTCAATATCGATGCCGGTGATGTGGATATCTGGATGGGCACCATGAGCAAGACTCTCTCGGGTTGCGGTGGCTATATTGCTGGCAGCGTGCCCCTGGTCGAGACCCTGCGTTATTTCGCCCCCGGTTTCCTCTATAGTGTCGGCATGCCCGCGCAGGTGGCAGCGCCTTCACTCAAGGTGCTGGAACTGATGCCTGAAGAACCCGAACGGGTCGAGAAACTGCAGGCTATTTCACGCTATTTTCTTGAACAGGCCGGTGCCCGCGGCATGGATACCGGACACAGTATTGGCGCCGGTGTGGTGCCAGTGATTGTTGGCAGCTCTCCGTTAGCCGCCCACCTCTCTCATGCGTTGTTCGAGCAGGGTATGAATGTCCAGCCCATTCTGCACCCGGCAGTGCCTGAAAAAAGCGCTCGCTTGCGCTTTTTCATTTCCTGCGAGCATACCCAGGCCCAGGTTGACCAAACCCTGGATGCGCTGGCAGATTTATTGAGTAACGCTTGAAACCACAGGGATTGTCCATGTCCGCGCCTATCAACAATCCGGAACCGTCCTGGTACGTAATCCAGTGCAAGGGAGGGGAATCATTTCGAGCAGCGGAAAACCTGGGCAACCAGGCCTACGACGTTTTTCATCCGGTGCTGAATACCAAGCGTAAACGCAACGGTAAACTGGCCAACGTCTGCGAACCGCTGTTTCCCCACTACCTGTTCATCCGCCTCGACCAGATTGCCAGCAACTGGCGGCCGATTCGCTCAACCCGAGGCGTGCTCAGGCTGTTGACCTTTGGTGACACCCCGGTGCCCGTCTCCGATGCACTGATTGAAGCCCTCAAACAGCAACCCCACGAGCAGGAAGGCATCCACAGCTACTTCACTCCGGGGCAAAAGGTCACCATCACGGAAGG
>JBNJGW010000049.1:0-16729 GCA_051748005.1 Pseudomonadota bacterium
ACCGCCAGCGGTATCGCCGATAGCACTGCTGAGGTAGCCCGAAAGGGCGATGCAGCGATGTCTGATGTGGTGGAAACAATGACAAAGATCGATGACTCATCGACGCGTATTGGCGATATCGTTGAGATGATCGACTCGATTGCTTTCCAGACCAATATCCTCGCGCTTAATGCCTCAGTGGAAGCGGCGCGCGCCGGTGAGCACGGTCGAGGGTTCGCCGTTGTGGCTCAGGAAGTACGCAAGCTGGCACAGCGTAGCGCTGAGGCTTCAAAGGAAATTCGTGGTCTGATTGATGAATCGGTCGAGCACTCACGGCGTGGCAAGCAAATTGTTGATACGGCAACGCTGACCATGAAGGAAATCCTGACGCGCGTCAGCGAGGTTAACAACGTGATTGGCGAAATCACGGCAGGTGCTCAGGAGCAGAACGCTGGCATTCATCAGGTCAACACGGCCATGGGCGAGATGGATACCATGACCCAGAAGAACGCCTCCATGGTGTCAGCATCGACGCGCACGGCCAAGGAGATGCGCGAAGAGGCCGAAAAGCTGTCGCAGCTGATCAGTGGCTTTGTGCTGGATGACAGCAGTAACACTCTTCAGCGTGTTGGCCATGTCAGTGCCCCGGGTCCTGAGAAAGAGCGCGCCGTGCTGAAAAGCCCGAAATCAGGAAACAATGAGGATGACTGGGAAGCATTCTGAAACCTGCCCCATGCTGGGAGCAGGTAATTTGAGTGTCATCGGGGGCAGTGCTATTCGAAGGCCGAGGCAATAACATCTCGATAGTTGCGAATGCGCTGCACATAGTGAACCGGCTCGTAGCCCCGTGCATAACCATAACGCGTGTTGGGGTAATAGCGTTTGTCGGCTTTTAGGGGCAGGACAGTTTCCAGGTCTTCCCAGGAATCCGGGTTCTTACCCAGTTCGCGTGCCAGGGTGCGCGCATCCAGCAAGTGGCCGCGGCCGATGTTGTAGCTGGCCAGCGCCTGAAACAGGCGGTCGGGTTCCGGAATGCTGTCAGGCAGCCTTTCGTGCCGGTCGGCCAGGTAGCGGGCGCCGCCATCAATCGCAGCCGCTGGGTCCAGCCGGTTGGTGACACCCAATGACTCGGCAGTGTTCTGGGTGAGCATCATGATGCCACGCACCCCAGTGGGCGACACCGCCGTTGGGTCCCAATGTGATTCCTGGTAGGCAAGGGCTGCCAGCAGGTCGGCAGGCATGCCGGTCTTTTCTTCTGCGGCGATGAACTGCTCAATGTAGGCAGGCAGGCGTTCGTCAATCCGCCGATTCAGGGCTCTGAGGTCAACAAAGTCGAATTCGCTGATGTAGGCGTAATAATGATTCTGCATGGCATCAATGGCCTGCCTGCCCTGCTCGCTGGACATCCATGCCCGGCTGCTCTCAGCCAGCGCTGTCTGCTCCTGGGGCAGGTACCAGCCAAGTTCGTGCTGAGAGCTTAGCTCAAGTGCAATCTCAAGGCCTGGGAAGTGGCGCCTAACCATTTGGACAATATTGGAGTCGGCGACAGTGCAATCCAAGGTCTTTTCGGCCACGGCACTCAGCAATAATTCTGTGGTGCGCTGGTCATCCTGTGCATAGGTGATGCCTTCATGCTTGCCAGCCAGTTGGTCAAGGGTTTCAACATAGCTTGAGTCCGCGGTCACCACGATATCAAGGTCAGCCATCTGCTCAGGCGAATCAGGCACAGGGGTCAGGTCGCGGTGGCAGACCAGCTGCTCCGTAACTCGTGTGTGCACCGGCCCTTCTGCCAGGGTCTCTGAGCGTGAGGGCAGCAGGGTCAGGCCAGCCGCAGCCATATGGGCGTCGCCTTGGTTGATGGCTTCCAGTACGGCGGATGTCGACGCATGAACTGTCCATTCAAGCTCCCATTCCTGAGCGTCGGCAAAGGCCTTGATCAGATCATGCTCAGGGCCTGCTGGTTGCTGATGGCGATCAATAAAGTAAGTGGTCGGGCCGTTGCGGGTTGCTACTTGCAGAATGCCGGTTTCCGACGGCGGTGCGAGTATGGTCTGGGCAGAAGGCTCGCTGGCGTCATCAGAAGAGGTGCTGGAATCACCACACCCGTTCAGTGTGGCCAGCAGGGTGAGCCCTGCCAGGGTCAGGGGTTTGCGCATTGGAGTGTCTCCTTTGGCAACAAGGAATAGCGACTGTAGATAAGGCGCCCCAACTCCGCCATATTTGTATAAGCAGAAGGGTAAACCGTCCGGCGCTACCGGTGTTATAACCTCCTTGTTATAGGTGTTAAATCCTACCTGTATACGCAATAACTTGAAATAACCTGTTATTTGCCTGCTGTGATTGACTGTCAAGGTTATTTCCTGTGCCGACGCTGACGCTCAGGCGGTGGATGTTAATCCTTGCTATTCTTCGGGTAGCTTTTTTTGTATCCTGAATGTTACCTTGGTTCACATTTATATTCAGGGGTTGCTTATGCTCTGCTTTTGTTATCGAATATTAACCGGGCTTGCCCTGGCGTCCAGTATCCTGTTGTCGCCTGTTCAGGCTGCTGAGGTCATACCAAGCGAGCTATCTGCCTCGCAGGATCAAACACCTATTCTGACACTCTACGGCCTGCAAGAGCGTCGCACTCTCAGCCGCGCTGATATCGAATCCTTGCCGCTTTATGAAACCAGTCTGAAACATTTCGAAGGCTCTCAAGGCAGCTTTGCAGGTGTGTGGCTAGAAGATTTAATGGCCGCTGAAGGCATTGATGAGGCAGCAACATTACGCTTTATTGCTCATGACGATTACACCGTTTTCATCACGCCCGATGACCGTCAAGAACACCGTTATCTTCTTGTAACACGGCTGGATGGTGAGCCCCTGAAGCTGGAAAGGCTAGGACCGAGCTCGTTGATGATCCCTGCTGAAGCCGAAGCCGTTGAATTGGGTAAAGCGAGTATGATGGATTGGGTCTGGTCAATTCGGGATATTCATATTCAATGAGTCTACACTTCAACCGATCACTAGGTTGGCAGGTGGTGCTGGGGCTTACCATGTTGGGTGGCATCTGCGCCTTGGCAGCGATGCTTTACCTTTTTCAGGCCCGCCAGCACCTGGGGTCCAACTACACGGCTCTGGCCGTTCAGGTTGTCAGGCCGCAGTCACATGCCGTCTTGCTGCGCCATACCCTTAATGCACTGCGTGAGCGTCCGCAGGACATAGTGCTGAATGAAAGACTTAATAATTTGCTGTGGCGTATCCCCAAGCATATCGATGTCGTCAGTTTCAGTTTGAGTGCCAGTGAACTCAGAAGAGAGGACTATGCATCACCTGTTGACTATCTTGACGATGTAAAAAAGGCACTGCTTGAGCTTCAGCTGGCCAGTCAGCCGAATTCAGGTGTCTCTCATAATGAACGTCTTGAGCTGGGCTTCATGATTGAAAACGACTTGGCGAAAGCTTACAGCGAGCTCAGTGACCTGGTGCACTCGGAAGCCGGTAAGCAGCGTATCATCATGGAGCGTCTGGCGCTGACGATAGCCCTGCTTGTATTTGTCATCCTGTTGCTTGTTGTAGGGTTGTCATTTGCATTACGCAAGCTGAACATCGAGCATCAGAAAGTCACGCAACTCAGCCTGGTGGATGAGCTGACAGGGTTGGGGAACCGCCGCTATCTGTTAAATTTTACGGACAGCCTTTCCCAGCAAAGCCAGCGCAGTGGGCGCCCGTTAAGTCTTGTGCTCCTTGATATAGACCATTTCAAGCAAGTAAATGACCGTTTTGGTCACCCTGCGGGTGATGATGTGCTCAAGGTGTTTGCGCAGGCGCTGACGGCTGAAAGCCGCAATGCAGACATTGTTGCCCGTCTGGGTGGGGAGGAGTTTTGCGTGCTGATGCCGGGTGCGGACGCTGATGGTGCCCGGGAACTGGCAGAACGCGTACGCATAAAAGTGGCGGGGCTGACCCAGCAACAACTGGGTATCTCCACCTCAATTACGGTCAGCCTTGGCGTGGCCACTGCCTGTCAGAGCGGTCTGGATTTCAAACATCTTTATGCCCGGGCTGATCAGGCGCTTTATCAGGCTAAAAGCAAGGGCCGTAATCGGGTTGAAAAAGGATAAGTCCGGTCTACCGATGTATGACGCCACGGTGACATTTTGCTTGCACAATACAACCGCTTTCTACCAGAATAAGCTCACGTTGTGCTGAATTCAGGCACACAGCGCTGGTATTAACCTGTCCATGATGCCTGCCAGTGCTAATTAAAGAATCGGCAGTGCAGCGCGATAGACGCAAAGCTCTGCCTCCCGGGCATACCGAGTGTGGATAACACTGGGTGTGATTGGTTTCAACAGGGGGATTCCCTGTTTGTCACAGTGGTAGACACGATGACGATTATGACTTCTCAGGCAGCGGTGGAAACATCGCTACCCAAAGCTTATTGCCCCACGCAAATTCCCGCGCAGGACCAGGCACGAGTCGCTGAAATCAAACAGCTTCTCAAGGCACATAATGCCGTTCTGGTGGCGCACTATTATACCGACGATGCCATTCAACAGCTGGCCGAAGAAACTGGTGGCTGTGTGGCGGACTCACTCGAAATGGCGCGCTTTGGTGCCAGTCATCCTGCGACTACACTGGTGGTGGCAGGTGTACGCTTCATGGGTGAAACCGCCAAGATTCTATCCCCCGATAAACGCGTGCTGATGCCGACGCTGGAAGCGACCTGCTCGCTGGATATTGGCTGCCCGGCAGATGAGTTCAGCGCCTTCTGCGATCAGCATCCGGACCGTACCGTGGTGGTCTACGCCAATACCTCCGCTGCGGTGAAAGCCCGGGCAGACTGGGTGGTGACTTCCTCTATCGCTGTTGAGGTGATTGAGCACCTGCAGGCCAAAGGAGAAAAAATTCTCTGGGCGCCGGATAAACATCTGGGTAGCTATATTCAGAACAAGACAGGCGCTGACATGCTTATGTGGGATGGCGCCTGCATTGTGCATGAAGAGTTCAAGGCCAAGGGGGTCGAAGACCTCAAGCGGCTTCACCCGGATGCGGCAGTGCTGGTACATCCGGAATCACCCGAAGCCGTGGTGAAACTGGCAGATGTGGCGGGCTCTACGTCCCAGCTGATCAAAGCAGCGCAGACCCTGCCCAATGACAAGCTGATTGTGGCCACAGATCGGGGTATCTTTTTCAAGATGCAGCAAGCCGTTCCTGAAAAAGCCCTTTTTGAAGCACCCACTGCGGGAAATGGGGCTACCTGTCGCAGCTGTGCCCACTGCCCATGGATGGCGATGAATGGGCTGGACAATCTGTCGGATGCCTTGCGCAATGGCAGCGGTGAAGTGCTGGTCAGTAATGCCCTGCGTCTGAAAGCACTTAAGCCTTTGGAGCGTATGCTTAATTTCAAGGCTTGATATAACAAGGCTGACATTGCTTATTGTCAATCACCTCAAATGGCCACTGTCCAGCAGTGGCCGTTTTCTATGAGCACGTCACTCAGAGTACGTTACTCAAAAACACCTTGCTCAGAATTTATCCAGCGCCTCCCGATAGTCAATAAAGGCGTCTCTGCGCTGGGCGATGCGGCTCAGCAGATTGCTATTTCCTTCCTGTTCCGCGGCATCGCGGGCAATCGCCAGTTGTTGAATGCCGCGGTCCACCCGTCCGGTCAGCTGCAGGTATTCAGCCCGGGCCAGATGCCCCCAGCCATTGTGTCCGCTTCTGCCTGCCGCATCGGCCAGCAGGTTAAAGGCATAGGGGTTTTCGGGGTGTTGAGAGGTGATATCACGCAGCTGAGCAAATGCTGCCTGTGGGGCGCGTTGCAGCTGTGCTTCGGCCATGATCAGCCTCACCGGCAGGTAATTGGGCACCAGGCGTAATAGCTGCTGGCTGCGCGTAATGGCTTCTGCATAGCGGCGTGCTTCAAGGGCAACGCTGGCGGCTGAGGCTGGTAGGGCCGTGAAATCCGGATGTTGGCGGGTGAGACGGTCAAGTGACTGAAGTGCCTGATCGGTCTGGTTGTTCTTAGCCATAATCAGTGCCTCCAGGTAGCTAACGGCATCCGAGTCCGGGGCCTCCTCTTTCAGGCGCGTTACGGCATCCTGAGGATTGTTGGCGTGAATATGCAAAAGGGCACGTCCACGCATCATGCCGTACAGCAGGTTGTTATCGCGGCGATTGCTGACTTCCAGCTGGGCGGCGCGGGCCTGGGTGTCGCTCAAGCGGCTGTCAGTGATCGGGTGAGTGAGCAGAAACTCAGGGGGTGTGCTGCCCTGAAGGCGGGCCATGTTGAGCATGGCACGAAACATCCGCACCATGGCCTCGGGGTCATAGCCTGCGGCTGCCAGGGTCTGTAAACCTACTCTGTCGGCCTCTTCTTCAAAGCGCCGTGAATAGGCCAGCTGATCCTGCATGACGGCCGCCTGAGACCCCATGGCGGCTGCCATGCCAGCCTCTCCTGCACCGCTGGCGGCCAGCAACAAGCCCGCCAGCATGCCGGCCATAGCTGGCAGCTGATTCTGTTCCGCGCGGGCACTGCCGCGGGCATAATGACGCTGGGAAAGGTGTCCCATCTCATGTGCCAGCACTGAAGCAAAGGCGCCTTCATCCGTTGCAAAAGCAAATAAGCCAGTGTTCACGCCGATAATACCGCCCGGCACCGCAAAGGCATTCAAGGATGGGCTATCGACAATGATCGTTTGCGTGTTGAGCCCACCGATCTGGCTATAGGGAGCCAGTCGCGCAATCAGGCGATCAAGATAATAGTGGCTGATGGGATCCTGCCACTGCGGCACCCGGGCACGAAACTGGCGAAGCCAGGCCTGGCCCAGGCGAATTTCTTCGTTGCTCACCACCTCACTGCTCGAACGCAGGGTCGGCAGTAGCGGGTCGTTTTGTGCAACGCTGGCGCTGCTGGCGGTATAGCTGCCGAGAGCCAGGGTGACGATGCACAGCCAGCGAGTACGCAAGCAACGAAAGCGTAGCATGACATCCTCTTTAGTTAGCATGACGTTCCTTTTTAGGACATTGCCTCAACGGGGGAAGTGCCGTTAAATCAGCGGATATCTGAACCGCGATAATCATCGTACAATGCTAACGGCCATCACAACATGACTAACATAGCTTGATAACCGCACTAACGTTCAATGTCTTAATCACGAATATGTCACAATAACGCGTTAATACAGTTTATTCAGGTCAACCTGAGGGGGAACGATGTCTGATCAGACGATAACTGAGTCTACCGGGAGCCTGATGCCGGATACCACGCTGGATGCCTGTGGACTGCACTGCCCACTCCCTCTGCTGAAAGCCAAACAGGCGCTGGCCGGGCTGGGTGCAGGGCAGTTGCTTGAAGTGCGCTCGACCGATGCCGGCTCCTGGCGGGATATGGCCTCCTTTACCGAGCAAAGCGAGCATGTCCTGGAAGCGCGGGAGCAGCGTGAAGATGTTTACTATTATTGGATTCGCAAGGCAGGGAGCCGCGGGACATGACCATGCGCACAATTCTGAAAGGCTGGGTGGAGCGTTATCTTTCCGACGAAGAAGCGCTGACCCTGCTGCTGGTGCTGGTGGCGGGTTTTGCCGCCATTATCTGGCTTGGCCGTATGCTGGCGCCGTTTTTGACCGCCTTGGTGATTGCTTTTCTGTTGCAAGGCGCAGTCAGTGCCTTGACCCGCCGCCATGTGCCACAGTTGATTGCGGTGATTATCGTATTTCTGGCTTTTATCAGCGTGCTGTTAACCATGGCGTTTATCCTGATGCCGCTGATCTGGAATCAGATGGTTGGGCTGGTGCAGGAAACCCCGCGCATGTTTGCCAGCGGCCAAAGCTGGCTTGACGAGTTGCAGGCGCGCTACCCCAACCTGATTACCCCCGATCAGATGCAGAGCTGGATTGGCGTTGCCAGCCGTGAAATCAGCCAGCTGGGCCAGCGTGCGATCACACTTTCGCTGGCCTCGCTGGGTAATATCATGGCGCTGATCATTTATCTGGTACTGGTGCCGATCCTGGTGTTTTTCATGCTCAAGGATCGCGAGGTGCTGGTGGGGTTCACGCTTTCACTGCTGCCGCAAAAGCGCAAGCTGCTGACGCGTATCTGGGAGGAAATGGACGCCCAGATAGCCAACTATATCCGCGGTAAATTTATCGAGATCATTATTGTGGGTAGTGTGGCGTTTTTTACCTTCGCGTTTTTTGGTCTGCCGTATTCAGCACTGTTGGCGGTGCTGGTAGGGTTTTCCGTACTGGTACCGTATATCGGCGCGGCCGTGGCAACACTTCCGGTAGCAGCAGTGGCGGGTTTTCATTTTGGCATCAGTGATCAGTTTGCCTATGTACTTATTGCCTACGGGATTATCCAGGCGCTGGATGGCAATGTCCTGGTGCCGGTGCTGTTTTCGGAAGCGGTGAACCTCCACCCGGTATCGATTATTGTTGCGGTGCTGTTTTTCGGCGGTATCTGGGGGTTCTGGGGGATTTTCTTTGCCATCCCGCTAGCCACTCTGCTTAAGGCCCTGGTGTTTGCCTGGCCGCGTGGACTGCAGGAAAGAGAGGCTGAACGCGCAGCGGTGACAGACTCAGCGCCGGTGTGAGATTGAAAGCCTCCGGCCGCGTACCTGCATCCTGCGCGGCCAGAGGTGGCGGGCAACAGGCTCAGGTACCTGACGGCAGTGCCTGAGCCGCTGCCAGCACCTCATCCACATGGCCCGGCACCTTGACGCCGCGCCACTCTTGGGCCAGTTTACCCTCGCTATCAATCAGGAAGGTGCTGCGCTCAATTCCCAAGTGCTCCTTGCCATACATCTTTTTCAGCTTGATCACGTCAAACAGCTGGCACAGGGTCTCATCCTTGTCAGAAATCAGCTCAAAGTTGAAATCCTGCTTGGCCTTGAAGTTTTCCTGAGCACGGATACCATCCCGGGAGACACCCAGAATAATGGTATTGGCCTCATCAAACTGAGGTTTACGATCGCGAAAATCGCCGCCTTCAGTGGTACAGCCCGGAGTGCTCGCCTTGGGGTAGAAATACACCACGACCTGCTGGCCACGCAGTTCTGAAAGAGTGACCGTATGATCACCCGTTGTCTGGGCTGTAAAATCATCTACTGGCTGACCTAACGTGACACTCATGCCTGACTCCTTGTATAAGCGCGTAACAAAAACACAAGCCTACAACAGATTGCGGCTGATGATATAGGTGCGATGCCCGCCCGTCAGGGTCAAAATACGGTTAGAATTGAACGATTCAGTTAAGACGGTTCAAATATAGCGGCTCAAGGGCGTTCAAAGATAATAGTTCAACGACGAGGTGCGTGTTTTGTGCTGTACACCTCGAGGTCGCCTGAGTACCATTCAAGGTTTATCTTGTGTATGTTTCGAACGGCTGACGTTCCTGAGAGACGCAGCAGGATAATCCCACAGCCCGTCACGCGTGACGCTCTCATAACTTTTGTAGTTGAGGAATAAACGGATGATCACAGGCAGCATTGTCGCCCTCGCGACGCCGATGAAGGTCAATGGCGACATCGACTGGGAGGCGCTACGTCGTCTGGTGAACTTCCATCTTGAAAACGGCACTGATGCCATCGTGGCCGCTGGTACCACAGGTGAGCCGACCACCATGTCGTTTGCTGAGCACTTCGATGTGATTCGCAGCATTGTCGAAGAGGTTGACGGCCGCATTCCGGTAATTGCTGGCACCGGCGCCAATGCCACGTCAGAAGCCGTTGAGCTGGCGCGTTATGCCGGTGAAGTGGGAGCGGATTACTGCCTGTCAGTCTGCCCGTACTACAACAAGCCGACCCAGGAAGGTCTTTACCAGCACTTCAAGGCCGTGGCAGAAGGCAGCAAGCTGCCGGTTATCCTGTATAACGTGCCAGGCCGCACCGTGGCTGATCTGTATAATGAAACCGTGCTGCGCCTGGCAGAGCTTGACAACATCGTTGGCCTGAAAGATGCCACCGGCAATCTTGAGCGCGCTGAAGATCTGATCACTCGCCTCAAAGGTAGCGGTTTCATGCTTTACTCTGGCGATGACGCCACGGCCTGTGACTTCATGCTGATGGGTGGGCATGGCGATATCTCGGTCACCGCCAATGTGGCGCCCCGAGCCATGCATGAGCTATGTGTCGCCGCCGTTGCCGGTGATGCCGACAAGGCCCACCAGATCAATACTCGCCTGATGCCGCTGCATACCAATCTGGGGATCGAGTCCAATCCGATACCGGTCAAGTGGGCGCTGAGCCGCATGGGCTATGCTGAGGCGGGCATTCGCCTGCCGTTGACCTGGCTGTCAGACAAATACCACGCCACCGTCAGCGAAGCCCTACAGTTGGCGGGCGTTATTGAAGAAAACGTTATTGAAAAAAACTAAGTTGAGCGATCCCGGTATTTCTGCATTCATCAGTGCAGATGCAGGTGTTCGACCCTTTTGTCAAACGTGAAGGTGGCATGATGAGTTCTGTGCTTGAAAAACGTGCGCTTAAATGGATTCCGCTAGCGCTGGCAACTGCTCTTGTGGTGTCAGGCTGCGCGCGCGATGGTTTCTACCATGACCGTAATCTGGACTACGCCGATATCGAGCTGGGTGAACCCTTGATGCTCCCTGACACGCGAGACCCCAGGCGTTATGGTGATGCGTTGCCCATCCCACGCGCCGACACGCTGGGCAGCATTGACGAGGCAGCCGATCTTCGCCCACCGCAGGCGATGCGGGTGGGTAGCAGCATGGAGCCAGAATTTGTTGAGCGTCGTGAGGTCGGCGACCAGGCCTGGCTGGTCGTCAATGCGGCCCCGTCCGATGTCTGGCCGCAGCTGGAAGGCTTTATTCGTAGTCGTGGCCTGAATGTCACAGCGGTGGATGCCAACCGTGGACGCGTCGATACCGACCAGGGCCAGTTCCGTTTGCAGCGCGCACTGCGTGCTGGCAGTAGTGAGCTTCGTTGTGAGCAGGGCGGGCGGTCTTCCAGTGACTGCCTGGATGCCTTGCAAAGCTATTTTGAAGGCCGCAGTGCCAGCGCCAGCAATAGCACCAGTGCCGCTTCCTGGCAGGCGCAGCGTATGAACGAAAATGACGCCTTGGCTTTTCGTCAGCAAGGCGAGCGCTGGGAAGTGCTGATCCCTCAGCCGGTTGAACGGGTGTGGGCCGAAATCAAGCATTTCATTGAACAGGATTTCACTGTAGAAGGTGAGCGTAACCTTCTGGAGGCCGACGTCAATGACTACTCCTTCCTGGTGAATTACATGACCCTCAGCGAGCGCAATCGCAACCCGCTGCAAATTGTGTTCAGCGCCGATGTGCGCCAGATGTCCCAGGAAATTCGTCTGGAGCTGGAAGAGAGCGGGAGTGATACCGTATTGCGAGCGATCAATGCCAGCGATCGAGGCTTCACAGCAGATGACCAGCGTGAACTGCTGGAGCGTATTGCGGGTTACCTGCGCTGATTCAGCAATCAAACCTGAACCGGATAAACTCAACCAGACATACAGCCCGGCAAATGACACCGTCTGTCATTTGCCGTTTGAATTTCTACTCTAACACCTTTGTGTCCCGCCTCGGAGTTCCCATGGAAAAGCGCCAAGAGCTTTATGCCGGCAAGGCAAAATCCGTATATACCACAGATGATCCAGACCTGCTGATCATGCACTTTCGTGATGACACCAGCGCTTTTGACGGCAAGAAGACAGAATCACTGGCGCGTAAAGGCAGGGTTAACAACGTCTTTAATGCTTTCATTATGGCGCGCCTTGAAGATGCGGGTATTCCTACCCACTTTGAAAAACGTCTTTCCGATACAGAAAGTCTGGTCAAGCGGATGGAAATGATCCCGGTCGAGTGCGTTATTCGTAACGTGGCGGCAGGTGGTCTGGTCAAGCGTCTTGGCGTGGAAGAAGGTATGGCCCTCACGCCACCGACGTTTGAGCTGTTTCTCAAGAACGATGAGAAAGGCGATCCTATGATCAACGAGTCTCTGGCAGAGACTTTTGGTTGGGCAACGCCTGAGCAGCTAAGCAAAATGAAAGCACTGACTTTCAAGGTCAACCATGTGCTTAAACAATTATTTGCTGAAGGCGATATGCTGCTGGTTGATTACAAACTTGAGTTCGGCATCTTCAAGGGCCAGGTGATTCTGGGGGATGAATTCTCACCGGACGGTTGTCGTCTGTGGGATGCCAAGACGCGCGAAAAAATGGATAAGGACCGTTTCCGCCAGGGGCTGGGCGGTGTGATTGAAGCCTATGAAGAAGTCGGACGACGTATCGGGGTCCGCTTTCCCGAATAACCAGGTTTCATGATAATAAAACACCCGTGATCGCTATCGAAGCGATCACGGGTGTTTTACGTTAGTGAAGCTGGTTAGACGGCTTCGCTGGTTCTTTCATCCTCTTCAAGTTTATCAACAGTTTGCAGGCGATAGCCATAACCATAGACCGACATGAGATTCCAGCCATGCTCAGCGGTCAGCTTGAGTTTCTTGCGCACACGGTGGATATGGACATCCAGAGTGCGCGTGTTGGGATCGTTACTGCGGCCCCATACATACTCATACAGATAAGAGCGAGATAGCGGGTTGCCCAACTGATTAAGCAATAAGTAGGCCAGCCGGAATTCCTGTCGCGTCAATGAAACCTTTTCACCGTGCACGTAGGCGGCCTCCCGGTCGGAGTTGAGTTTGATACACCCAAATTCCAGCTCGCTCTGTTGCGCAGTGGCGGATGTGCGTAACGAACGACGACGAGTGGCAGCAAATGCACGGGCCGCCAGTTCACGCGGGCGGAAAGGCTTGCTGATGAAATCATCTGCTCCTGCATTTAGAGCCTCAATGATATCACTCTCTTCCTGGCGTTGAGTCACAATCAAAACAGCGGGCAAGGCTTCAAGATATTTCTTCATCCAGTCAAGCAGGCCAATACCGGTACCGTCAGGCAGCTGCCAATCCAGAAATACCAGATCAAAGGTTTCGCGACTGGCAATCCGGATAAAATCCTTGCCGGATTCAAACGGCGTAATACTGGTTTGGATGCCTCTCTCCTCGAAGCCATCAAATAGCGCTTTGTTGATGCGCTCAAGCACTACTGTGTCATCTTCTACAACTGCAATGCGCATAGGTCTGTTTCCAGGTCGGTCTGATGAAAGCTGCGTGCCTGTTGTGCCTTCACGCGAGCACACACTATGTGTTCATAATGTATCTTTTATGATACACATAGTTACCATTAAGTGACAATCAAGGCCTGGAATCTGACTCTCATCGCTAGAGGGTGTTCATTTTCAAGCCTTTTTTAACTTAATGAAATATTCAGAAATAATAAAGATAATTAATTTACTTGTAATCCTAGCAATGAATCAGGCGTTTTTGCAAGCTCGAGGCGTCTTGCGGTTTTTGTAATTTTATTTAATTTTTTTGTTTTCAGAGTAAATATTTTTGTCAAGATACACCCTTCTTTCCCTAAGTGCCAGTTTGGGCTCTCTGTTCCGTGATCTGATCTGTATGTGCAGATAGCAGTTCCGAGGCGATTAGGAAGTGAGGATATGTAGTATTTACAACAGGTTAGACGTTATTTAGGTGGGTGGTTATGTTCGTTCTAGTATGGCATATACGGTTTCGGCAAGAGGCGAGATAAATATATCGGCTATATCTTAATTAACTTTAGTTATATATTCCATGGTATATGACTTCAGGATAAAACGCCGCCGTCGTTTCTTACCTTGTCTGCCGCTCTTTGGGGCAGAAGCGCGGGTCGTGATGAAATACAGGGTCTGTCGACTCTGGGTGCGGTAAATAAAAACCCTTTAAATTAGTAGTTTATTATTTATAATGGCTGCATGTTTTCCCGCTGGCCTGCATGCAAAGCCTGAAGGCGTTGTCTTATGGCCGTGAATGCGAAATATTTTGTGACATTTTTGGTTTTTTATTTACATTGATTTACCATATGGGTAGTCTTCAGGTAAACAGATGTAACTCGGTAACACTCCCTCGGTATATGACCTCCAGTGAGCTATCATGAAGAAAATCCATCATGCCACTTGTTACAGCTTAAGGCTTGCACGCTTGCAGGCTGTACGTTTTTCTTTGGGTAAAGGTGCCTTTGCTTGCGCCACTTACCTGCTATTTCTGTCTTCGCCCCTGCTCGCGACAGATACATTACCGGTGATCCCCGAAGCCAGGGTTTCTGATGCTACTGCGATTCTGCCCAATTCCATCCTGTTGAATACCCTGGGTCAGCACCAGGGTAGGCCTAAAGTTTACCGAGTCATGCCAGGCGATACGCTTTGGGGGATTGCCGAACAGCATTTTGGCAACACTGAAAAGTGGTCTTTTATCCAGGACACCAACGCTATAAACGATCCTTCCCGGTTACGACCAGGCACGCTGTTAGATCTTGAGGAGAAAGACGCCTTCCCGGTATCAGTGCGCTATTTGTTTGGCGATGCCTGGCAGATTGAAGGGGGAGATAAGCAGGTGCTTGAACAGGGTGAGGTAGTTAAAGAAGGAGCTACTGTAGAAACCGGCCGTGGCGCTTCGCTGACCCTGGAGACCAGCGATGGCTCACGAGTGGTTGTCCCCTCTAACACCCGTGTGGTGGTCAAGCGAGAGAGAGAGTTCGGCATACAGTTGGTCCTTGAAAAAGGCGAGGTGGATTCACGGATAATCCCCAGGGACAATAAAAACCGGCCTTTCAACATTGAAACGGACAGCGGTGTACTCGGGGTTCGCGGCACCCGCTTCATTACTGAAGCCACCGATCAAGCAACCCTTTCCTCTGTATATGAAGGCAGTGTGGCAGCCCAGGCCGGCCAGCAGCGGGTTGAACTGGCAAGAATCAATAGCGGTGAGGGAGCACGAGCGGGAAATGATGGAAGTCTGGAGGTTGTTAAGTTACTAGCCCCACCGGAAGTTCTATCTGTCGCTACCATGATAGAAGGCGAGCTGGTGGTAGCTGTTAAAAGGTCTGACAGGGCATATGGGTATCAGGTTGTTATTTCACGCGATGCTGAAGGGTTGGAAAGTGTTGCGGTCGAGCGCACCACTTCATCACCGCTGGTGTTGAAGGGCCTTGCTGAGGGGAATTATTTTCTGCGCGTTGCTGCCATTGATGAGCTGGGAGTTGTCGGGCAATACCGACAGCAAGCGATAGAACACCGTTCTGAAGGTGTTTCCATCAGTAATGAAGGTGACGCCTGGCGCATCAGTTGGCGGCGTCAGTCAAGTCACAACCATGCGCTTGAGATGGCAATGAATCCATCATTCAACAAGGTGATGTTACGTTATAAGCCGGTCAGTTCTGGTGCAATATCGCTTCGCGATTTGCCTGACGAGGAACTTTTCTGGCGGGTGGTCAGGCTGGACGATGATGGAGACGTTGCCAACGTCATTGATAGCGGCCTGGTTGATGTTTCAGAATAATCACGAATTATCCGGTTTGAGACTGACGCAGACTCTCCATCGGCGCTTTGTGACCAGCTGGTGGGCAATGGTAACTCTTTTGCTCCCCGTGGCTTTTCTGATTTACAGTATTTCGCCGTTACTTTCCGATAACTACCTTTATGATACTTGGCTGTCATCGCAGTCCTCGCCTCCTTCCCAGGATATCCTGATTATCGAGATTGATGAACCGAGCCTGCAACGGCTTGGGCGTTGGCCCTGGCCACGGGATATTCATGCCCGCCTGATTGAACAGCTTGATGCCGCTGGTGCAGCGGCGGTGGTATTGGATCTGCTGCTGACGGAGCCTAGCCGTGAATCCCAGCAGGATGTAGAGCTTGCGCAAGCGATGGAAGCATACGGCAATGTTCATCTGCCACTTGTGCTGTTGCCTGAACGGGGCCCGGGAGCCCCCTATCGGGATATCCTGAAGCCGTTACCTGCGCTAATGTCGGCAGCCGCGTCAGTAGGGCATATCAATACCTCGCTTGACTCTGATGGTGTTGTCCGTGAGGTAGCGCTCAAAAGAATACGCAAGAACATGGCCTGGCCACAATTGATGACGGGTGTAGCAGGCATTCCAGCACAGGCACTGGATACTGCCTCTGTTCGTATTCCCTATCGTGGCTGGCCCCGGCATTACCCGTCAGTTTCCTATCATGATGTGTTGGAAGGCCGCTTACCTGTCACCTTCCTGCGTGATCGCGTCGTGTTGGTCGGCATGACCGCGCAGGGCATGGGTGACCGCTATAATATGTCATTGCTTACAAATGAGCTGATGCCAGGTGTAGAGGTGCATGCCCATTTGCTTGACGCCCTGCGTAACGATAGTCTGATCAGACAGGTCAGCCCGTTAAGCGGTGCCTTGCTGGCAGGGTTACCCATTTTGCTGCTGATGCTGCTGGCCTGGTGGCTGCGTTTTCGCTATATGCTGACAATCGTCCTGGTCCTGTGGGCAGGATCAATCTCTGCATCGCTTGTCGCCCTCCATCTTGGCTGGTGGTGGCCGCCTTCCGCCAGTCTTATTGCCCTGGGTCTGGCGGTGGTAGTCATTATCTGGCGAACTCAGGCGACCCTGCTGGCATGGTTCGAGCAGGAACTGAAGGTCTTGTATCGCGAACCTCCTATTCTGCCTTACCGGCAAGAAAGCCTGGCGCTCAACGAGGGCGGCAAGCTTTATCAGCAGTTGCAGTCGTTGGAGTTTGCGTTGACGCGTCTTGTTCAGGGGCGTCGTTTTGTGCTTGATGTCATGCACTCACTGCCGCTGCCGATTTTTATTCTTAACCAGAACGGCTCTGTGTTATTGGCAAACCGCCAGGCCGAGATGTTAGGTGAAG